>JAFQNG010000068.1 GCA_017396005.1 Desulfovibrio sp. | reverse complement strand
GTTCCCCCTGACCTGCGCTTGCAGGAGACGCCGTTACAAGACGGGCGTTCTTGAGTACGGGGATGCGCGTGCCATTCTTGTGCCGAAAATGGCAACGCCGGCGCATGACCAGCTTTTGCTCAAACAACGTACACCAGTGTTCGACATCATCCAACCGCACGGTGGCGCAGGCATCACAGCCAAGAACAGAACAGGGCTGCCCAAGCAACTCATGCCGTTCATAGCCCATCAGGCGGCACAGAGAGCCATTGACCTCGCAAATCCGGCCGGCCGTATCCACCATGAACAGTCCATCGCTCAAAATATCCATAAGCTGGCTGATGAAGCTCGTATCCGCTTGTGGCAAGCCCGAAACTGGCTGCATACCTTGTCTCCCTGCGCTGGCCTGGCGGCGATTCTGCTGCTTCTGACTTTTGGGCAGAACTACGGGTCGCCGCGTGAGATCTCTTGGGAAGGCTGTCTGCGGAAGGCACCTTTTCAATAAAAGACTGCCTTTCCCTGCCAGCCATGGGCCATAGTGTAGCCCCAGAAGAAGCTAAGGGGAAGCAGCGTTCTGTATTGTCAGGCTGAACATTATCGCATATATACACGCAAGCGTCGTCATTGGCGCTTTTTTGCCACACCATTTACCGGCTTTGCCCGGCATAGAAGGAGCACGATTATGGAACAGGGCACTCTGCGCCTCAAAACCGGCCTTGCCGAAATGCTCAAGGGCGGGGTCATCATGGATGTCACCACACCCGAGCAGGCTAAAATAGCCGAAGAGGCCGGGGCCTGCGCCGTCATGGCACTGGAGCGTGTGCCTGCTGATATACGCGCCGCCGGTGGCGTGGCACGCATGGCTGACCCCACCATTGTCAAGAAAATTATGGAAGTGGCGAGCATACCGGTCATGGCTAAGGCGCGTATTGGACATTTTGTGGAAGCACGCGTACTGGAAGCCCTGGGCGTGGACTACATTGATGAGAGTGAGGTGCTTACCCCGGCTGATGACCGCTACCACATCGACAAGCGAGATTTTACCGTGCCCTTCGTCTGCGGATGTCGCAATCTGGGCGAAGCCCTGCGCCGTATCGCCGAAGGCGCGGCCATGATTCGCACCAAGGGTGAGCCAGGTACGGGCAACGTGGTGGAGGCTGTGCGCCACTGTCGTCAAGTCATGGATGAGATACGCCATCTTTGCGCCCTGCCTGAAGCAGAAGTCGCCAATTACGCAAAGGAGATCGGCGCTCCTCTGGAAATCTGCTTCATGGTGCGTAAGGAAGGCCGTCTCCCTGTGGTGAATTTTGCTGCCGGAGGCATTGCTACGCCGGCAGACGCAGCCCTTATGATGCATCTGGGCTGTGATGGCGTTTTTGTAGGCTCTGGCATCTTTAAGTCCGGCGACCCGGCCAAGAGAGCCAAAGCCATTGTACAGGCTGTGACAAATTATAAGGATTACGCCATGCTGGCTGAGATCTCGCGTGACTTGGGCGAGCCCATGGTTGGGATAGAAATCTCCTCCATTCCTGAAGCACAGCGCATGCAGGAGCGGGGTTGGTAATATGGGTATGCGTATAGGCGTACTGGCCTTGCAGGGGGCCTTTCGAGAGCATGTGGTCTCTCTGAAACGCCTGGGGGTAGAGGCATGCGAAGTACGTAACCTTCGGGAAATAGACAGTGTAGACGCTATGGTCATTCCCGGTGGTGAAAGTACAACCATGGGCAAGCTCTTGACAGACTGGGGGATGCTGACGCCTTTACGCACCCGCATAGAGGCCGGTATGCCCGTGTACGGCAGCTGCGCCGGACTGATTTTACTGTGCCGTGAAATAGAAAATTCCACTCAGCCCCGCCTGGGGGTGCTGGATGCCGTAGTGCGACGTAATGCTTTCGGCCGACAGGTAGACAGTTTTGAAACTTTGTTGGATCTGCCTGTACTGGCCCGGCAGGGTGAAGAACACCAGCCTTTTCCGGCGGTCTTTATCCGCGCCCCTGTCATCCTGCAGGTAGGGCCACAGGTCGATGTTCTGGCCGAAGTCAAAGGGCAGGCCGTAGCCGTGCGTCAGGGTCATATCCTGGCTACGTCTTTCCATCCAGAGTTGACCAGGGATAGCCGTATGCACCGCTATTTTCTGGATATGTGTAGCTGAAAACACAGTATGGATGAGACGGTAAGACCCCGGGGCCTCATGGCCCGGGGTCTTACTTCAGAGTGCTGCCCGGCTCTGCTCACGGCCTTTGGACAGGCGACAGGCCTTGACCATTTTTTTGAGATAGCCTTTACGTTTATCCAGATAAAAGGCCAGGGGTCGTGAAAAGTGCCGCCCCAGCAGGCCATCCACCATCATCTGACTGATCTCGCGTTCACGTGTCAATACAAGCTGAACACGGACAAGTACACGACGTTCAGCTTCGGGCAGGGCGCGTACCACCTGGCGAAAGGCCTCCTGTGCTCGGGGCTGGTAATACCAGAAATACATCAGGTCCAGAGCATGGATGATGAAAGCAGTTTCCAGTTCGCGGGCTCTGCTGCCACCACGTCCTGCCAGGCCGCCGGGATGGGAGAGATGGACCAGTGCGTCCTCCTGTGGGAAAAGCATCTCCAGCCGGGTACAGCAAAAAAAAAGGCTGTCCAGCTTGCTTTTATAGTCCCAGCGACGCATTCGCAGGTTGACTTTGCTGTCGGCATGCCCTTCGATGACGGCAGCTACCGTATCAGAAGCCATCTTTGAAATGACTGCCGCACTGGGCACCAGATAGAGGGCCGGATCTGCCACGCCCATACAGGGAAGTATAGTATACAGCAGCATATTGTAGGACGAAGCTACAGGGATAGCCAGTACACTACGAAAAAGGTTGCCGATGGCTGCCTGTCTGGGGAAGCCCCGAAAAATGTTATGGCTGAAAATGTACAAGCCATTGATGGTACTTAGAGCTGTAAAGACAAAGAGGGGATTTTCGGCCACGGTCACGTTGAGAATGTTTTGCAGCAGTATAACGCGCACTAGGACTTCCAGCAGTAAAACCGAAATGCCGGTGTACATAAGGGAATCACAAATACGGTTGATATTGACCTGTCCCTTCCACTGTATGAGAGTGCCACGCGTGGCCCCCTTGGCGGCCAGTACCATTTGTACCACATTACGGAAACCTGTTATGCCGAACCAGATGAGGGGGCCGAACCAGGCTAGAAACCACCAGCTCTGCGTATAGTAAAAGGAGAAAAAGGCCGGTATGAAACCCAGCAAGACCTTGCAGCAGTTGCTGGCGGTGCTATTGAGATAACTCAGATCAAGAGGTGCAGTCTTGTTAACCGTAGCTTGTTTCTGCAGCAGCTTATTACCTGTAAAGGATGTTATGCCACCAAGATTAGCCACATTGCCCTGCTGGCTGACTCGACATTCCTCACTTGCGTTCTGCCATTCACGCCGCTGTTTCATGCCCAAATGGCAACAGCCCGGCAGCCAGCTCAATCTGCTCCCCACGCGCTGCCAGACAGAGGGATTTTCAGGTTTACGGAAAATTATTAGTTCTTCTACCGGATAGTGTATGGGTATAGGCTGATTTTCCCATGTTTTACGACGCAGTACGCGTAATGCACGACGGGGCAGGGTGTCTTTGAGTACCAGCCCCATGCCAAATGTACGTCGGCTGGCCGAACTTGTACCCAGGCGTGATTTGAGAGGATTGTTGCGGTAATGAGCCCATAATGTGGGCAGATTATGTAAAATTTCCTGAAACTTGGCTGCTCGCGTCTTGTCGCCACTGGCTTCCATCTTGCGCAGCATCTGATGCACCATCTGTTTAACCCGTGCGCCCTGTCCCAGGGTCAGGGCACGCTGCAGCTCGCCTATGGCCGCCAGGTCAGGCATCTTGCCGCCTACCCAGCCTTTCATATTAAATATCTCCAGATGAGAAATCCCCCCCCCACAGTCATAGAGCAACTCCATGACATCCTCTACCCGCAGACGAGATGTTACCAGCACCATACGATAACCAGGGTTGAGAGCCTGCAGTTCTGAAACCAGTTCTGCCGGAGAAAGGCGTAATAGAGCCGGCATTTCCTCCATGGCCACAGGGCGACGCATATCAGGAAGCTCTGGATGCTTGTCAGGCGAAAGCCAGTTGTCCAAGATGTATTCCGGACTAATGCTTTCCAGAAAGTCCAGCTCGGCCAGGGCTTCGTCATCTGATTTCTCCATCAGAAAATGAGCTCGAACTTCCAGGGCAGGCATAACATGCCGGTGAAGGCATTCGCTCAGGTACTGACGTGAAGGCTGCCCCCGGCCCACAAAATCCAGAAATTCACGAGCGCTCAGCTCAGGTATGGCTACACCCCATGTATCTGCAAGACGCGGACGTTGCGACTCGTTCCACATGGCAAGGATGCGCAGGATGCGTTCTTCGCGCCAGCGCAGCACGTATTTGCCCTGTCGCATGAGCTCTGCCAGTTTTGGGCTGTGCAAAAAGTCCAGAAAATCCTCATTGGAACTGAAGCCGCGTGGTATCCAAAAGATATTGACAAAGCGGTCATAAAAAGGCGTCTGAAATTCCAGACCAATGCGTACGGCTATGCCTGTTATCTCTGCCGCACGCAGTAGTTCCCAAGCCGCTTCTGGGTCTACCCAGTACTGATAGGCTACGGTCAACTTACGCAAGCCTTTAATCCAGGCATCCATGATAAGGTGCGTGGGCGTCTTGCGGCCCTTCGTATTGGCGTCATAGACATGGTCATCAAAAGCTACCTGATTCCATTCCTCCGGCATTTCAGGCAGATGATAGCGGTTCAGCATCTGTCGCACGACGCGCGGCGTACCCTTAGCTACGCGTCTGAAATCATGTGCCAGCTTAAGTTGCGTCAGACGTTGCCCATGAGCGCGCACCAGACTTTTCATGATTTGTACGAGCACACGCGCCGTATTACGCCGCAGGGTAGAATGAGCGCTGTTGAGCACCTCATCATAGAGGGTTTGCAGAGCCAGCAGGCGATCTCTGGCCTGAGTACCACCGGCTTCAAGATTATGCAGGAGATTGATAACGGCATAGGCCATGCGCGAGACTGGGGTGCCTACCATCTCCTTGATACCGTGAGGATGCAGGTTGGGATCAAAAAGACGGTCGGAAGAGGGGGATTGTGTGCTGATCACAGAACCGGGCAAAGCAGAGAGTCTGCTCTGCCCGGGGGAAGTCTGAGACTCCTGTATGCGATTAACCAGAGCAAGGATATCCCTGTCCTGCTTGTCAAAATAAATGCTGCTCCTGCCTCTGCCCACAGCATGCCCCAGTTTTTTGCATAAAATTACAGTGTAATCTTTTTAGCATGCTTTTACGGAAAGATACAGCAATAACTTACCTCCTGCATGGCGGGTACAGGAGATATCGTCAGATTATGTTTATTAGAGTCGCTGCCGACAGGAATCTCCGGCATTCAGGCCGGGGAGGATATCAAACTCAATGAAAAACGTCTGATTTGAACTGTTGCGTGCAGGCTAGCCGGATGCTCTGCAAAAGATCATCAATATCTATGGGCTTTTTGAGAAAGTCACAGGCCCCCATGCGATAGGCCATTTCTTCTTCACCGTCACCGCCGTGCCCTGTCAGAATAATCACCTGTACCTTCGGATTGTTCTGCTTCACACTGCGCAAGACCTCGAAGCCATCCATGCCGGGCATACGCAGATCCAGAACGATAACATCAGTAGGCATGGTTACCGCTTTCAGGGCCTGTTGACCATCATGAGCCACTCGCGGGGCCAGCCCGCGCATGCTCAAACGTTCGGCCAGGGTCTCCACAAAACGCCGTTCATCATCCACAAGCAAAACTTTGATACCCTTGAGGCTCATGCTACCTCCTTGGAACGCCACACAAGAATAAATGTGCCGGCCTCGCTACCAGGGCGTAACAGGCATTGACAGCTCTTATCCTGCAGAGGATTACCTGTCAGAGCTGAAAGAGCCAGGGCCGTATTTTCCCCGCCAGACACACGCACTTCCACGTATTCGTCGTGAAGCCTTCTGGCAGCAGTAAAGGACAAATCAACTCTGCCGCCAACAGCAATGCATACGTCCAGTATATCCAGAAGAGCCTGCAGCACATCGAGCGGAGACACTGCAGCCCAGACAGGCTCTTCATGTTCACTACTCTGCAGCCGTATCTGCGTTGCTCTGGCATGGCGCGTGGCCATACGGCAGAACAGACGACAAACCCTGGCCAAATCACAGGAGGCTGCCCCCTCCACCATATCAGCCTGAGCCATAAATTCCAGACCCTCGGCCAGCTGTGCAGCCAGAAGTACCTGACGGCGAACTTCATCCAGCGATGATGCAAGCTCTTTTTTATGCTCTTCCTGTACCGGGCCGGTACTATCCAGAGAGGTCAGATCCTGGGCCAGGCCAGCCGATTCACGAATGACGGCCAGAATATTACGCATGTCATGCACTGCCGAAGCCAGCAGACGAGCCATACATGTGTAGCTCATGAGTCCCCTCCCTGTCGCTGAAACGTCCCATGAACGGCGTCTTCCAGTATTTCCAGAAACGTCTCGAAGCGCAACGGTTTTGTCAGAACTATTCGGGCTTGTGCCTGCGGAATATCATCACCGTCTTCCATCTGACCATGACCGGTCAACAAAATGACCGGCAGGGCAGGATAAATGACGCTGACGCGCTCCAGCACGTCCAGCCCAGACATGCCAGGCATAAACCAGTCCAGTACCAGCACATCGGGCTGAGATTCCTCCAGCGCAGCCAGAGCGGAAGGCCCGTCAAGAACAACACGCACCGTATGCCCGCGCAGAGCCAGACGTTCTGCCAGTGTCTCTACGAAATCCCGTTCGTCATCGGCCAGTAGAATGCGCATTATATAACCTCCATATCATCAGGCGGTGTCAGCGGCAGGGTGATATGTACTGTGGTACCGAGCTCCTCCTGGCTCTGTACCACTATATCCCCACCAAGCCGTCTCATGATGGCATAGGTAATAAACATGCCAAGGCCGGTACCCTTATCTTTTTTGCTGGAATAGAAGGGCTCAAAAATATGCCTGAGCATTTCCGGTGACATGCCCTTGCCGTTATCCCGAATAGTGATAACCACCGTATCGTTATCAGCCAGCTTACCACCTACTTCAATACGCCCCCCTTCCTTCAGATCACTGAGAGCATCCAGGGCATTGCCCAGTACATTGAGAAAAACCTGCTGCAGCTGACCACGGTCAGAAATAACCGATGGCAGATTTTCAGGCAGGTGAACGGCCATGCTGACGCCGCGATTACCAGCCTCACGCCTGAGAAACTCCATACTTTCACCAATGACGTCAGCCAGCTGCAGAGACTGACGGCTGGCCTCCATCCTGCGGGAAAAACCCAGTAGCCGATGGGTGATACCACGCGCCCGTTCCACAGTATTTTCAATACCTTCCAGCAGGGAAATCAGGCGTTCCCGACGCTGTTCAATGGCTGCACCCTCCTGCAGACGCAGCATATCCAGAGCGAGCCCGGCCTTTTCATAAATAATAGCCAGAGGGTTGTTGACCTCATGGGCTACTCCGGCCGCCAGTCTACCTATGGAAGACAGCTTCTGCTGATGCTCCATCTGCGCAAAGATAGCTGCACGATGCTCGTCAGCAGCCTGCAGACGCCCGACAAGAGCCTTCATCAGCACATGAGAAACCAGCACGATAATGACTATACCGCCACAGAGCACCAGTAAAAGCTCTGTACGCAGGCTCCCCCAGGGCCGCCAGGCTGCAAGACCCGACTTGACGGCCATCAACCGAAGATCTGTCCCTGTCAGCAGGGCTGAAGCCACCAGAAGCTGCTTCCCATTGTTATCAGTCAGGCGGCGGACAGTAGGCTCACTCCCTGCCGGGGGGAGTATCAGGGGCAGTGTGTCCAGCGCTTTGCCGTACAATCGGGAGCTGGTCTGAAGAACGCCGGAGTTGTCACAAAGAAAAATATCGGTCTCCAAGTCCGGCCCGGCAGGCATGAGCGACTGCTCCAGCTGAGTGATATCGATGGTCACACGCAGAGTCCAGCGGGTCCCGTCAGGTTCCAGACGGTGTACGGCCATGATCATATGTGGGAAGTCCCGCAGCCCCAGAAAAACATTGCTGATATAGCGCCCTTTTATCTCGGCTTCACGCAGCCAGGGCTGGTCGGCATAATCAGCCCCTTTGAGTTTATACGGCCCCACATAGTCCACCTGCCGTCCCTGACCATTGACCAGCCCCATATCCACAAATCCTCTGAACTCGCTGGTCAGAGCCAGAAAAACATGGCGAAAGATGACAGGATCATTCAGGTCTGCAAAGCTGTAGGCATGGGCTATAAAACTAACCATGGAAAAACGCTCGCCCAGAAAAAGCTCCAGAGAGGCGCGCGACTTGCTGACCAGTGTGTGAAGTGGCCTTTCCAGCTCTCTCTCCAGCGTGCTTGTGTACTGTATATGGTTGAAGGCTGAAAGGATCAGCAGCGGAGCTACCGAGACCGTCACCATGAGAACAGTCATGAGCCAGCGCAGAGCCCGGTAATGAGCAGGAGAAAGACCTGCTGACAGGTCCAGCAAGCGAAGGATGCGTTTTTTGATGGATCCGCCCATATCCCCTCCCGCATCAATATTTCAAATTCCCGGACTGCGACCAGTCCTGCACCAGAGCTGCCATGTCTGTGCGCCATGTTCGACGGAGCACCTCCACCCGGTTCTGATCCTGCATGAGCATATCCGTCTGACGGCTGTGCAGAAGCACATAGCCCAGCAGAGCGGCTTTCTGCAAGGTCTCCCCCTCATCCAGGCCTTCGGCGATGGCAAAAAGAGCATCCTGGCGAACTTCACTGCGAAAACCCTGCTCCTCCAGCAGCTCTGCCAGCAGAGCTGCTCTCAGGCAACGGCGTTGCAGGTCTGCGGCCCCACCCTTGAACTGGAAAGAGACAAAGTTTTCATGTATCTCTCCTGCAGCCCGGCACTCAATCGTACAGAAGTGATAGCCATACCGGGCCTGCAGCAGCATGTAATGCGCATCAATAATAAAGATATTGCGCTCAGCCATATCATTGGCTGCGGTACTTTCCAGAGCGGGGTTCATGGCGCTTTCAAAGACAGCGCTCATGAATCCCCCAGCATCCGTTGCAGGCGGCCCGGCCCAGGGTACGGCCGTCAGACCCTTCCAGAAAGCCAGCATGGGACGGCTGGCAATACGACGCAGCTCTACCTCGGGCCCGGCAACAACTCCGTCAAAGCCCCCGCCCATGTCTACCACCCAGTATTGCAACCTGGCACCGACCCTGAGTTGCTTACCCATGTGCCCGTTCAGCCCTTCACCCCTGAACACCAGACCGGCAGCCTTTTCATGGCAGAAACGGATGATGTCGTGCAAACTGCGGCAGTGCTCCGGGGTGAAATCCGGCGCATCCGGCCAAAGCAGATGCAGGGGCGTTACGAACTGGGCGACCTCCTGCAGGCAGCGGTATACAGGGCTGCCTGCCATGAGGCAGGGGGGGGCCGCAGAAGATGTCAGAGAGGCCCCCTGTGGCGGAAGACCACTCAGTACACGGCCGTTATGGGCATCAAGCGTGACTGCTCCTGCACTGTCAAGCAGACGGCAGGCCCCGGGAAGACTGAAAACCGCAGGCAGGGCATACTCCCGCGCTACTGATGCCAGATGCCCGGCTACACCTCCGCTCTCGCTCACCAGTCCTGCAGCCCGGCTCAGAAGCGGGGCCCAGCGGGGCCAGGCCCGCTCCACCACCAGAATAGCACCTTCAGGAAAGGCCAGCATATCGGCTTCTCTGCGGGCCACAAAAGCTGTACCTGAGACTAGGCCACGAGAAACAGGCACGCCGCCGTCGGCCAGCACCGGCAGTTGATTAAGGCTGTCCATATGGGGGGTCAGATCCAGAGAAGAGGCTATTTGCAAAGGTCTGCTCTGCAAAATGACCAGCCTCCCATCTGTGCTGTCGATTGCCCACTCCACATCCTGCGGAGCATTATAGTATTCCTCAAGGGCAACAGCCACACGGGCCAGCCGCCGGGCCTGACCTTCATCAAGAGGCAGGGGGCCTTCGGCCTGACGTGTTTCCAGCAGTTCCGGGGCATTGGTATGGCTGCATACATAGACATGCGGAACTTGTGCACCATCCACTACGCCCACAGGCAGGCCATGTACGGCATTGATGACAACACGCTCTCCCTGCTGTCCTGGAGCCACAGGGTCGCGACTGTAGGCCACTCCGCCGGCAGAAGCCCGCACCATGGCCAGTACTCCTACGGCCATGGGCATGGCATGATCGGGAATGCCATGTTGCCTGCGGTAGGTCATGGCGGCAAGTGCGTATTTGCAGGCCACCACCTCTTTCCAGACACGGCAGACTTCTTCGGGCGGTACATTCAGCTCTGAGCGGAACTGCCCGGCAAAAGAGACCCCCGGCATATCTTCGCCTACAGCGCTGCTGCGTACGGCCAACAGCAGATCTTCTCCAGCACGGGCCTGCATATCCGCCACTGCAGCAGTAATGGCTTCTTCGAGGTCAGGTGGCAGCTGAGCCGCCAGTACACGTTGCTGCAAGGCCGTACTGAGGCTGAACAATGCATCCAGTCCGGCGGTACTGGCCGCCCGTATGCAGTGTTCCAGCTCACCGCGCAGGTCATTGTAAGCCATGAAGCGCTCATAGGCAGCCACAGTTACGGCAAAGCCATCTGGCACATCCAAGCCTGCATGGACCGCCACTTCGCCAAGACTGGCCATCTTGCCACCCACAAGTGAAACGTCAGCCAGAGAGAGCTCTCGAAGGGGCAAGAGTAACGGCCCAGGGCTGACATCCTGCGGTCGGGCCAGGCGAACCTCCATATCTGCAACAATGCGTTCCAAGGCACCGGGCAGGCCTGGCCAGCTCCCCTGAGACAGGGCCTGAAACTCGCGTACCATCTGAAAAACCGCAGCCGTCACACGCGTAGAAGCAGCGCGCACATGCTCCATACCAAAAAGACGTGCACCGCAGAGCAGTTCTTCCATCTCACTCATGCCCTCCAGCGCGCGCTTGTTGGCGGAAAGCAGCTGCCGAAAGGCAGCACAGCGTTGCCGCACTGCCTTTTTCAAGGCTTCTTCGCGCTCTGCCTGCCCGACATCAGCAGACGCACCTCTCTTTCTCCACCATGGGCACAAATATTGCCAAAAAGCCATGCCCTGTCTCAGGCGGCCATACGGGCCGCCTCACTTATCTTGATGATGAGTTCATTGATGCCTACAGGCTTCAGCATATAGTCATACGCTCCCAGATCCAATCCCTGCATGGCCACTCCCATACTGGCATGACCAGTCAGCAGAATAACCGGCAGCGCTGGACGCCGTTCCTTCATCTGTCGGAGGACTTCCAGGCCGTCCGTACCCGGCATGCGCACATCCAGGACTACGGCATCGAAGCTCTCACCGCTGTTCAGCGTCTCATCCAGCAGGCGCAGGGCACTCTCCCCATCCGAAGCGGTATCAACGCTGAAGCTTCGACGCACCAGACGTTTTTTCATCAGTTCCAGAAATTCAGTTTCGTCGTCCACAAAAAGTACCCGCATGCCTCCTCCTTGTACCAGAGCGTTGACTGTTTGGGCTTTTACAGGGGCCGTCCAGCGTATAATGCCCGGCAATGGGCCAGTATCACCTCTCGACGGGCAGTCACCTGCGCTGCATCCTGCATGATCATATCCAGCTGGCGGGTATGGATGGTGACATAGCCCATGACAGCCGCCAGGCGTTCCCCTTCTTCTGCGTTGATGCCTCCCTTTCGGGCGCAGACGACATCATGGCGCAGTTGCGCGGTAAATCCAAAGGGCGCGAGCATTTCTGCGATAAAACGGGTTCGCAGCATACGCCGTTCCAAATTGGCAGCCCCGCCGCGCAACCGGAAAAACAGATGATTTTCCTTTGCCTGTGGTCCTAAACGGGCCTCCACCTCTACGGTATGGAAGCCGAAACGGGAATGCATATGACAGTAATCACTGGAAAGCAGAAAATGATTTTTCTCAAAGAAAAGAGCCTTGCCAAAGGCAGGGTCCAGCTGTGGATTAGCCGTAGCCTCGAACAGCACAGACAAAAAACCCCGTCCGTTGACAGCAGGCGGGCCCTGCCACGGCAAAATATTCATGCCATACCAGATGGCACGCATGGGACGGGAGACAATATGCTCTACCGCAATGATTCCCCTCCCTGATTCAGGGGCAAAGGCATCGGCAAGATCCACTGCCCAAAACTGCTTGGGCACTTCGTCCCACAACTGCCTGACCCCTGCTTTTTTCTGTCCTGCAGCGGCCAGGTCCAGCATGCGCTTCACAGCTCTGGCATGACAAAAAACAGCCACATCACGCGGTGTACTGCAATGTGCTGCGTCGAAATCCGGTTCTCCGGGCAGACAGGTACAGTCCAGACTCCGCTTTGAAGATGACACGCGACAGTCTTCAGGGATACCGCACAGCCAGGATGCCAGCCTGGTCCGCAGAACATGGCATGGGGTCGGGTCCAGAGCCTCCAAGGCGTCGACACACCGCAGGGCCTGCCGGGCCACCAGGAGCGCTGCAGCTTCGGGGCTCTGTCCTGCTGCTGCATCCATAGCGGTCTGAAAGGCGTTCCAGGCTGCCAGAAAATTCCGGAAATCCGCACAGGGCAGAGCCTCCCCCGCCTTGGCCGAACGGGCAAGTACAGCGCGTAATCCCCGGAAAGGCTTGACAAAAAGACTGTTTGCAGCTGACAACATCTAGGCGCCACCTGAGGCGTTGAACCGGGAGGACGCATGAAGCCCGCAGGCCCTATGCAGGACATCTGCCGCATTCTGCTGGTGGACGACCACAAGCTGCTTATGGAAGGCGTACGCAGCCTGCTGGCTCCGTACGCCCATCTTCGCGTGACTGGCATGGCACGCAGCGGCAGCGAAGCCGTGGCCCTGGCGGCATCTCTTACGCCGCACATAGTCATTATGGATCTGACCATGCCTGGAATGAATGGCGTAGAAGCCAGCCGCGCCATCCTTCAGGCCCTGCCCAGGACGCGCATCCTCATTTATACAGGACATGAAGACCAGCGCTTCCTGCCTGAGCTCATGGAGCTGGGTATCATGGGGCATGTACGCAAGTCTGAAGCGCCGGAAGTGCTGCTCAAGGCTATTGAAAGCCTGCGCAGGAACGAAATATTTCTGACCTGCCCTGATCCGGGTGGCTGTCTGAGCGCCATGCTGCGTGCCCGGCTGGAAGCTCATGACGAGCATGCTGTCGACATCAGTGTGCTCTCCCCCCGTGAGAAGGAAATCTTCCGCCTGCTGGCCGACGGCAAAAGCATCAAGGTCATTGCCCAACATCTTTTTATCAGCCCCAAGACTGTCGAAAGCCACAAATATAATCTGCTGACAAAACTCAAGGCAGAATCCGTGGGTGATCTGGTCAAAATTGCCATACGCCACGGTATGCTGCAGGTCTGAAGCTACTCATCTCTGCCCTGCACTACAATGGGGAAATCACTGAGTTTTCTGTCAGTAAATCAGGAAGCTCCTGATAGCCTCACCATGCTGCCCGTTCTAGACTGCCTCCATCTTTGGCAGGTCGCTCTGCGACCCCCTGTTTTGCAAACATATTGGAGGATGTATGGGCTTTGGCAGACAATTGTATGAATTCATGCTGCGTGGCTCACAGGCTTACGCGCAGTGGGACCTGGAGGTATCTACCTCTATCCTGAAAAACCGCAAGAAACTGCTTATTCTGCTGGCACTGGCCGTGCCTGTACTGGCAGGCTGCCTTGCGGAAGCCTATGAAGCGCACGAGATGCTTGGCGGTAAGACGGCCTATGCCCCGGCCTTCTATACTACCACTATCTTCCTGGCGTCCATCGCGGTTGGTCTGGCAGCAGGCCTGATCACCGGCTGCATTGGTGCAGGTGGCGGTTTTATCATTACCCCGGCCCTCATGGCTGTAGGTGTCAAGGGTATTCTGGCTGTGGGTACGGACCTTTTCCATATCTTCGCCAAGGCCATCATGGGTACTACGGTACACAAGAAACTCGGTAACGTTTCTGCCAAACTGGCCATAGCTTTTCTGGCAGGCTCGGTGCTGGGCACGGTCATCGGCGGGGCTATCAACAAGGGCCTCTATAATGCCGACCCCCTGCTTTCGGAGCTTTTCATCAGCAGTATCTATGCTGTGCTTCTGGGATTTTTGGGCTTCTATGCCCTGTTTGACTTCCTCAAGGCCAGCCGTAGCAATACAGGCGCCAGCCAGGATGCTCATGGTGGCAGTTCGGGCATGACCGGCCTTTCTGTAAAGATCCAGAAAATTGCCGTGCCGCCCATGATCACCTTTGACGAAGATCTGGTACCTGGTGGCCGCCGTATTTCTGGATGGATTGTGGCTGCTGGTGGCGTTGTGGTAGGCCTGCTGGCTGCCATCATGGGCGTGGGTGGCGGTTTTGTGACCTTCCCCATGTTCGTCTACATTTTCGGTGTGTCTTCCATGACCACTGTAGGTACGGATATTCTGCAGATCATCTTCACTGCCGGTTTTGCGGCCATAGGACAGTATGCCATATACGGCTATGTGTTTTACACCCTGGCCATCGGCATGCTGCTGGGCTCGCTGCTGGGCATTCAGATCGGCGCTCTGACTACCAAGGTGGTCAAAGGCATACACATCCGTGGCTTTTATGCGATTTCCATCATTGCCGGTTTTATCAACCGTGCTGCCACGTTGCCCAAAAAACTGGTAGAAATGGAAGTGCTCAACTGGTCGCCTCAGGTAGTTGGTATTATTGAAGATGTAGGCAATGTGGTCTTCTGGGCTGTTGTAGCCTTCTTCGGCATCTGGGTCTGCAGCAAGTTCTTTGCCAATATCGGCAAATTGAGAGGGGAGGCGTAAAATGCTTATTCATGAAAAAGCTCCCTTCGTACGGGGCAGCCTGCTGATGGTTTCTTTCCTGGTGCTCTTCGTGCTGTTGCTCACGCCCCTTTTCAATGATGGACAGGGCAATCGTCTGACAGGCCTGCAGTACGCGGACAACGTATTCAACGAACTGTCCAAAGGCTCGTCCTACTTTATCCCTGCCGTTCGCGACAAAATAAAAACCGTAGATGGCAAGGATGTGGCGATCACCGTCAGCATGAAAAAGGCTGACCTTGCGCCTCTGGCCGTGACACTGCTGCAGACTGCCGGTATCAGTGAAGCTGCAGCAGATGGCGGCAAAGTCAGCTTTAAAGGTAATCTGGCTGCCATACTGACATCGGCTACAGATGACGCCGACAAGCTCTATCATAACGAAGCCGCCCCTGTGACGCAGAAATATAACGGCACACCTGCCCTCAAGGTAGCTGCTGCCTGGTGGTACCTGCTGCAGCCTTCCATTAAGGAACTGCAGAAGCAGGGCATGATCAGTGAAGCTCAGGTGGTGGATCAGGTCATTCGCCGTGCCGTGGAACCAGGCAACAACTTCTATAGTGTACCCCCGGCCAAAGTATCCGAGCATATCTGGCTCATGAGCGGCATGCTTATCTTTTATGTGCTCTATACGCTCTGGTACGGTTTTGCCATCTTCGAGCTGTTTGAAGGTATCGGTCTGGCCATGACCAAATCTTCATCAAAACAGGAAAGCTAACCTTTCACACCAAAGGCGGGGAGGGCACTGCTCTCCCCGCAGGCAGGTCTGTCCTGTGCTTCTGCTGTCGTCACATCTGCTTCGGGCAGAACTGAGTTTTTTACTGCAGCAGGCTCCGCCTGAAATGCGTACTGCTATTCTTGCCCTTCTGCCTGCTGCCAAAATCAAACTTGATGCCGGTTATCGTCCTGAAGTGCACAGAACCCCACTCAAAAGTTGGCGGGGCCTGCTGCATCTTCTGGCTTCTGTAGCGACATGCAGGCAGGATACAGAGATCTTGCTGCGTGTTTCGCACGAACTGCTGACCATAGCTGATCAGATGGCGCCGCCTGATGATGTGCTGCGCCAGAGTGCCCACATACTGGTACATGCACTGCATGCCGAGATGTATGTTTGCCGTCTGCGTACCCCCCAGGGCGATTGGGAAACCCGCGCGGCAGAATGCATAGACAGTGCCTCCCTGCCCATTATGGCCCCCTGGCTGGAAGAAGGCTTCAATCGCCACCCTGTCATGTCTGCCGTGGCAAGCGGACATGTGCGTTATGTAGTTTCCAATAATCTTCAGGCCCTGGAACGCGGTGGTGATTCACTGGACTGTGCCGCCTACAGGGAAGGCTATCGTTCCCGTCTGGTCTTTGTGCTGCGAGAACGCGGCAGTCGCCCTGCTTTTGGTCTGGTGCAGCTCTACACACGACGCGAGAACGGCTTCGACAGCTACGATGAACGATTCTTGACCAAATTCGCCCGCATTGTCTCGCTGACTGTGGGCCACAGGATAGCTCTGGCCCGAGACACGCTGGAGAAAGCAGCTGGCGCCATGGCTCACTACGGCAACAATACGCTGCATATCATGCACAATCAGGCTGAGTACTGCGGTGAACTGCTCGAAGAACTTGACGAAATTCTTGGCCGAATTAAACGTTTGGGCAGGGAACTGGAAGCCTGTACAGCCGCTGATTCGCACGAACAAAAACTAAGCCGAGAGCTGTGCGCCAGTCTGGCTCATGCCGATCTCAAGGATATGGCAGGCCATTTGGGCGGCCTTATTGAAGGCACACGGCGTATGGCCCGTCTTATCAATGCGCTGAAGCTCTCAGCCGAGCGCCCCCGCCTCATGCATTATGCATACGGGCAGGATGTACTGCGCCTTGAGGACGGACCTGGTGGCAGCAGAGAAGATAACTGAAAACAGTGGTGATTATATGTGCGTCTGTTATGACAGCAGAAAAAGCTATGCCAAACTGGGGCAGATGCTGCAAAAAAACGGTAAGGACATTGACGAGGTGCCCGCTTTTGAGAGAGAGATTTTTATCTCCATCTATCAGAAACTGGCAAGGGCTGATACAGGCACTCTACCGGAGAACTATGCGGAAATCTGCATGGAACTGCTGTTGCATGCCTGGAAGAACAGTATTCGTCTGAACAGCGGCAAGCCGGAAAGCTGGGCTGCGGGTTTGCTGCATGTAGCCAGCAGAAACGGTCATGTCCATAGAGGCACAACAGGCACACGCCTGAACTATGGTGACATTTCGCGTATTTTTGGAGTGTCTTGTATGACAGTCTCAAACCAGAGCAGAAAGATACTGCAGTATCTGAATGCAGGGTAACGGGACTCAAGGATGCTCGGTGAGTACTATTCAGAAAAAGCAGCGCTTAAAAGCTGTTTTGACCAGCAGCTGACGGCGTGGAAAAAGCCTCCCTGTACCTTCGCGCAATAATCCAGCCCTGATTCTCCCAGACGATCTCGCCCAGTCGCGCAATAGCTTCTCTATCCTGCAGTCGGGTACTTAACAGCCAGAGCGCACCAGAGCGCTGCCAGGCCTCCAGATAGCCGAGAGGGCCGGAGCGCATCAGGGTTTCATACTCGAGCCAGGTGCGGGCCTGGTCCGGCTTTTTGTTATAGAAGGGGTGAGAGCCGTCTTTGAAGGTGTGGCCAAGCCCACGTAACGCCAGATGGCGTACCCCCATATCACCCGTATTGCTGAATACCAGATCACCAGGGCTGCTCAGACGGCGCAGGCTGTCCAGGGCGTCTCTGTGGGCCAGCGCCTGCTGGTGTGTCTCTTCGACCTTTTTCTGCAGGGAGCGGGGCAGATGAAACCCGGTACTCTGGCTGAGGCTGTAGAGCGCAGCTACATGCTGGCGATCCTGCGAAAAGAGGATGATGGCAAACAGCATCCCTGTAACTATGCCCATGCGGAACAGCCGTCCCCACAAACCTTGCAGATGTGGCCAGATGATGGCTACAGCGCCAACAATCATCAGCCATGAGAGGGGAATGAGAAAACGCAGATTACGAACCAGCTCATGCCCCAGGGGCAGGCGGCCCACACGTGCGGCATACAGACCTTCCAGCCAGGAGAAAAGAGTCACGCAGATAAGGGCCAGCCAGAAAGCCGGATACATGGTTGCCAGCTGTCGGGCTTTGGGTTTTCCCCAGGCCAAAACAGCCAGCCATCCCAGAAAACCTCCGCATAATATCCACAGACGGACTTCACCGGGATCAAGAAAGAGCATGATCCTCTCGCCAAGACGGCCGTAATCTTTCTGCCAGCGCAGGTCAAAGAGCTCTTTGAAGGTATCCAGTTCAGCCAGACTGAAAGGAGAGGATTGCCCCAAGGAAGGCCAGAGGAAGAGAAGTACTGGCACAAAATAGCAGCAAAGGCAGAGCATCAGCTGCAGCAGATGTCCGCTGAAGGTCAAGCCCTTCGGACGATGGAGTGCAAAAGCCGTAAAGAACATGGCACCACAGCCCAAGGCGCTCAGACCGTGCACCCACATGGCAAGCCCTGTGGTCAGCATGACAGGAGGACGCAGCCACGGACGTTCCATGGCGCTGATAAGAGCCATCAGCAGAAAAAGCCAGCAACAGGAAAAAATGACGCGTGGTACAGGATCTGAATGTACGATGCCCCAGAAATCTCCCCAACCCACCCAGATGGTAATGCCCATGCAAAGGGCCAGCAGTGCAGCGATACCCGGAGGGCCAAACAACCAGCGCCCCAGAAGATAAGCTCCGGCATAGAAGGTGAAGATGGCCAGGGCTCCGACCCGGAACAGGCCTACCGCATACTGATCACCTGGGGTCAGATGCTGGGCCAGAAACTGCTGTAAATTCCAGAATGAATTAGCCGGTGTGGCTTCCCGCAGGATCTCGTCCTGGACGAAATTGGCCGGGTGCTGATGCCCGGCCATACTGAAGGCATAGGTAGACAGATCGCTGTCCATTTCTGCGCCACCGGCAGAAAGGGCCACAACGCCGTTGCAGGCCGCCAGAGCATAGAACGCCGCCAGACACAGAAAAAACATGTCAGCGAACCAGTGCGAACGCTGCCCGGTATGGGATGAATCTGAGAGCATAAGTGCTGACATGACAACAGACTATCTGGATAATGTAATATTTTTATATACCGGGATAGAGTAAAAGTAAAGAGTCCGCCATGCAGGACCGTTGTGATCGCACGAACGCAGGCTGTTCTTCGATATTTTTTTGTACAAGATACCACTCTGTAGAATCTGGACATGAAGGTCTTTGTCAATATGTTCATAATTTATATAACATATTGAAATAACACATTTATTTTTAAAACTTTTAATGGATTTACAGAAATTCTGAAGCGACATCATCATAGACATCGCTGGCGGCAGAAGAGCTTTTTTACACGTAAGGCTTTATGTGTAGATTTTGAAGAGTCTGTTTGAAGATTCTGTGTATTCTTTGTTCATATCTTATATAACATATTGAAATTTAATGATTTTTTATGGACATATCAATTCTTTGTACGGCAATACAGAGCACAGTCCAAGCTGGCAGGGATATCGAGATGACGAGATGACAGGATGGCGTAAAATAAGGCCCTGACCTGCAAAGGTCAGGGCCTTGAAAAAATACGGGAAGAGGCTGTGTTACTGACTCATGGAACCGGTTCCAAAAATCTCATAATGGATGCGCTCTGCTGCAATACCGCGAGTCTTGAGAGCTTCGATTTGCTGATGCATGAAAGACACCGGACCACAGATATACCAGTCTGCGTCAACAGGTAAAGACTCAAGGTCAGCCGACATAAGACGACGCACAGCCCGGCACTGGCTGGTCTCTTCGCCTTTGGCTCTCGTATAAAAAAGATGTAGTCTGCCATTTTTTAAAGATGCCATGGCCTGCTCTACCTCCGCTTTGAGTGGAAAGTGAGCACAATCCTGGCAGACCATGAAAAAATCCACTGAACGTTCCGGTGTATTTTTTACTATGGAACCCAGCATGGCCAGCATGGGTGTAATACCGATCCCAGCAGCCATGAGCACCACAGGCCCACTCCCTTCTGCAAGTGTAAAGTCGCCCAATGGGGCAGAAACATCAATGCTGTCACCTACCTGCAGACTGTCATGCAGATGATTGGACATCATGCCTGCAGGGGCAGCAGCCGTAGCAGGCACGCGCTTTACAGAAATGCGCAAACAGCCCTCATGCGCCACAGAACTTACAGTATACTGGCGCGGCTGTGCCAGACCTGCCTGAGACAGGAAGGTACGTACTGAGACGAACTGCCCGGGCTTACATACGGGCAGAGCTCCACCATCTGCAGGACGCAGGTAAAAACTCGTCACATCGGCAGATTCCTGCACACGCCTGTCCACCACAAAGGGGCGCCAACCGGACCAGCCGCCGTCGGTCATGGCCTGTTCCTCATAGATGGCATTTTCAGCATCTATAAGCACTTTGGCTAATGAGCCATAAGCGGCAGCCCAGGCATCCACAAGCTCATCTGTTGCAGCCTCTCCGAGAACCTCCTTGATGGAGGCCAGCAAATGCCTGCCTACAATACCATATTGTTCTGCACGGATGCCAATGGTGCAATGCTTGATGGCTATATGACGCACCGCTGGCAACAGAGGGGAAAGGTCATCGATGTTTTCGGCATAGGCCAGCACGGCAGACGCCAGTGCGCGCTGCTGATGCCCTTCTGCCTGATGCGCCTGGTTGAAAATATTCTTCAACTCAGGGTTGCCATGCAGCATGCGTTTGTAAAAATGAGAAATAAGGGCTACGCCATGCTCGCGCAGAACAGGGACAGTAGCCTTGACCAGTTCTTTCTGGCGGGGAGTGACCATGATATCAGTTCCTTTCAACGATAACATTTATGCCGTAAAAAAAGTTCGGCAGTTTTTTTGAATGATATCTTTTTCCATTAAAAAAACTGTGCGTCAAATCACACTTTTCTGTATTGGCACAAAAAACTGCGGTAATCACATTTGTTACAAATATAAGCTATACTCTTTTGTCAGGCAGCCAGCGTAAGAGGAGGGCATGCAGCACATCCGGCAGCAGGGGTTTGGCTATATGATCATCCATGCCGGCCTCTATACAGCGTTTTTTGTCTTCAGCCAGAGCATTAGCCGTCATGGCTATGATGGGCAGGTTCTCCAGCCAGGTACGTACAGGCTTTCTGCCGACATTCTGTCTGTCTTCCTCTGCGGCTGCCCGTATGGCGCGGCTGGCAGCCAGCCCATCCATGACTGGCATCTGCATATCCATGAAGACCAGATCATAGGAAATAGACAGCACCTTGCGTACGGCTTCACCACCGTCTTCTGCAGTATCAGTATTTTCAATACCCAGAGCCTCCAGCATGGCACAGGCTATCTCACGATTGATGGCATTGTCATCCACTACCAGCACTCGGGACGAAAGACTGGATACTGGCAGGGGCAGCAGGCTGTCTTCACGGTTGTTACCCTTCACGGATTCTCCTGCCACATGGGTCATGGGCAGGGTGAAGAAGAAACAGGTGCCCTGTCCTGTCTTTGAGGTTACCTGTATGCTGCCACCCATAAGTTCCACCAGATGGCGACAAATGGAAAGGCCGAGACCTGTCCCTCCATAACGGCGTGAGATACTGTTGTCGGCCTGTACAAAAGGCTGGAATATAGTACGAAGCTGCTGAGGAGCTATACCCATGCCGGTATCGGAAACGCTGAAATACAGGGGAACTACATTTTCAGGATGATCTGCCAGTGCCGTATTAATCCTCAGATCCAGGGTAATTCCCCCCACGGCTGTAAATTTGACGGCATTATTGAGCAGATTGAGTAATATCTGTCGCAGGCGGGCTGGATCACCCATCAGGTTTTCTGGCACGTCATCAGCTACATATGCTGTCAGGCTCAAATGCTTGGCCTGGGCCCCAAAGCTGACCACGCTGAGAACAGAGTCTACCAGTGCTCTGGGCTGGAAGGAGATGATTTCGATATCCAGCTTCCCGGCCTCAATTTTGGAAAAGTCCAGTACATCATTGATGACACAGAGCAGCTGCTCTGAAGATATGCGTATCTTTTCCAATGATTTCTTTTGTTTTTCACTCAGGCCGGTAAGATCAAAAAGATGTGTAAAACCGATAACCGCATTGAGAGGAGTACGCATTTCATGGCTGACTGTGGAAAGAAAGGTACTTTTTGCCAGGGTAGCCTGCTCAGCCTGATCTCTGGCCTGTACCAGCTCTGCAGTACGTTCGGCCACGATCTGCTCCTGCTTTTTCTGGATGTCGAGCAGGGCTTTCGTACGACGGAGTATGCTGCCCTGCATGGAACGCAGAGAACGTGAAAGGCGTTGTACCTCATATATTCGCGATACAATGGCTTGCTTGGATCCCAGAGCGCCTCTTTTGACCTCCATGGCGCGCTGCTGCAAGTGTTGCAACGGGGCGCTGAGACGCATGGCGAAAAATACGCCAACCGGAATTATCAGCAGGAGCGAAAGCATGGCGAAAAGGATGGTAGAACCAAGAAAATTTCTGGAAAAACCGGTAAAATCGCTGACCGGAGCCAGCATAAGCAGGATCATTACCTTGTCGCCTATCTCGATATCATCACAGCGAAAGAAATATGTTTCACCATCAATTTCTATGGTGCGTATGTCATCACAGGTAGAATAGAGCAGCTCAGAAAGAACATTCGGACTGAATATTCCATGCATCCCCAGTGGGAGCACATTCTTGGTATCCAGCAGGCGAACAGTATTGTTGGTGTGCATGACCCCGGCAATAGCCTTATACTGCGCATCCAGCAGAAAAACCTTGCCGTTTGCACTGGGCTCCAGCGTATGCAGCAGATTGCGGAAATCCTGCAGCATTATATTAACAGAAACAACACCCAGTCCATGCCCCATGGGTGCTGCACAGGTTATGCCCATTTCGCGGGAAACAGTGAATTCATAGGGGGGAGTCAACGTCAGCCTGCCAGTGATCATGGCGGCCATATACCAGCTGCGTTTGCGCGGATCGTAGCTGAGAGGTCTGTTCTGCAGTGATATGGAGCCCTTGTCTGCTGCCAGAAATTCCCACCATTCGACCAGTTCTCCACTTTCGTCAGGGGCTATTGCCCAGATGACGAACATGGCATTATCGGGTGCACCAAAGCGCTGTCGAACTTCTGGGCTATTCAGCTTTACCACAGAAAAAAAACTGCCATCATGAAAACCAAAATTGAGTGCGAGGATATTACGGTGAGCAGAAAGTGCCTGTATACAGCTGAGACGGTATGTTTGACGAGCCATCTTGTAGCTGCGCAGACTGCTGTCTCGCACAAAATGGCTTGTACCCTGCAGCATGTGCAGAATGGGATTTATACGCAGTTCTATATCACCCCGAATATCGTGTATGAGAAGAGCAAAATGCTGTTCTGCCAGATCCTGCGATATCTTGGCTACGGAGCGATGTGTACCGAACTGAATCAGAGCGGTGAGTATAATGACTGTCACTACCACCAGAGCAGCGATACAGAAGCGCAATGGTATGCCATGCCGCCACATTCTGTATATAGACTGCCACATGTCTCACTCCTGAACAAAAATAACAGCTATCAGGACGTCTCTGTCTAAAATTTAAACCAATACAAAAAATAGTATCTTTGTCAAAGATATTTATACACTGTCGTCAAATAGGTGATTTGCTATAATTTCTTCAGTGTCGAGCCTGGTGGAGCCAGCTGCTGGCGTCAAATCAGTTACCACCACCAGAGGTGGTGGTATGATATAGCCCCCTCGAAGGGGGCTTACCCACCGTGTAACTAAAAGGTTATCTCAATGGCAACAAGTATTGATCCTCTGATTTATCCTGAGCTTCCAGATTCAAAATGTATGCTCAGACTATTTACTCATTCAGGACAGCTGTATTTACACAATAACTCTTACTCAAAAATGATTGTCGCAACGTCATATGGGTATGTTTGTTCCAGTGTTGTATAGGGTCTCTTTGATTATCAGTTTTATGAACTACTTCAGTGTGAGCCTCTTTCTCAATTTATACAACGCCGGAACGGTTGAACCTTTTTCGGTCACACCGCCAGAGGCGGTAGTTTAACCGATTTGTAATTATTTTGTCTACAAAGCAATATATCTAAAGCGCATGCCTCTCTACAATCAGACCTGGTATCTTCTGCAGCAACAACTCTGAACGGCATATCATGCGCATCCACGGCCAGATGTACCTTGGTGTTGAGCCACCTTTTGTACGACTCACTGCCTGATTACCACCAACAGTTTCGGCTGTATCCAGATGCACTTTACAATGGGTCACATCTGTTATCAGCCATTTATGGTCAGGCTCGGTTATAAGAATCTCAAGAAGCTTTTCCCACACCCCTCTGTCACGCCAGCGACAAAAACGTCGATGGGTATTCTTCCAGTCGCCAAAATCGGGAGGCAGATCCCGCCATGGAGCACCGGTTCTCAATATCCAGAATACTGCGTTGATGAACAGTCTGTTATCTTGTGCAGGACGGCCAACTGTTCCCCCCTTACCGGGAAGATGGTCCTTTATACTTTCCCAAACTCTGTCAGAAATATCATGACGGCGATGTGCGTACATAGATAAACGTATTGCTGAAGCTCTCTGTCTTGTTAAAGAATCATAAGACAGGTCTGTTTTGTAACAGAAAGAGCTACCGATATCATCGATGGCTCTTTCTATTACATTATTTCTGCAAATTATAAACGTTATCGCGGCTCAATGCACTCCACACCAGCCATATAGGGTACAAGCACCTTGGGCAGTACTATACTGCCGTCCTTTTGCTGACCATTTTCCAGAATGGCGGCCATAGCCCGGCCCGTCGGCAGGCCCGAACCGTTGAGTGTATGAACAAAGGCAGACTTGCCACCCTTGGGCTTAAAGCGGATATCAGCCCGGCGCGCCTGAAAATCGATGCAGTTGGAACAGGAGGATATCTCACGATAGGTTTGCTGGGCTGGCAGCCAGACTTCTATATCATAGGTCTTGGCAGCACCAAAGCCCATATCACCTGTGCACAGGGTAATGACACGGTAGGGCAGTTCCAGCAATTCCAGCAGGCGACGTGCGTGCCCTGTCATGATTTCCAGCTGGTTGAAGCTGTCATCAGGATGGGCAAAACGAACCATTTCCACCTTGGTAAACTGATGCATACGGATAAGGCCTCGTGTATCCTTGCCTGCGCTGCCAGCTTCAGAACGAAAGCAGGGCGTAGCCGCGCAGTAGGCGCGGGGCAGCTGTGCCTCCTCCAGCACTTCACCTGCATGCAGATTGGTCAGGGGAACTTCAGCCGTGGGGATGAGATAGTAATCCCACTCGGCAAGTCTGAACAGATCCTCCTCAAACTTGGGTAACTGGCCGGTGCCGGTCATGGTCGTACGATTGACCATGTATGGAGGACTTACCTCCAGATAGTCGGCATGCACGGTATGCTGATCCAGAAAAAAATTGGCAAGGGCCCTATCCAGCCGGGCAGCCCAGCCAAGAGAAACAGCAAAACGACTGCCCGTAAGCTTGGCAGCACGCTCAAAATCCAATCCGCCCAAGGCCGTACCCAGATCTCCGTGTTCATGTGGGGTAAAATCAAAACTGCGCGGCTGTCCCCAGCGGGCCACTTCTACGTTTTCCGTTTCGTCCCGTCCCACAGGAACAGAGGCGTCCGGTATATTGGGTACACGCAGGAGCCATGTCTCCACATCAACCCTGGCCTGAGCCGTTTGGGCGTCCAGCTCTTTGATACGATCTGAAAGAGTACCCAATTCAGCCAGCAGAGCAGAGGCATCTCGACCCTCACGTTTGCACGCTGCCACCTGACCAGAAGCAGTATTGCGCTGACTCTTGAGACTTTCTACCTCAGACAGTAACGCCCGGCGACGGGCGTCCAGACTGAGAAACTCATTAACATCAAGATCCGAATGGCGACTGGCCAAGGCCCTGGCCAGTACCTCCGGCTGTTTTTGCACCAGTTTGAGATCAATCATAAAGGCTCCTGCGCCATAGCGCGTAGTGAGAATCATAGAACAGCAATCTGAATCCATGTTTTACGTTGCTTTCGTATAAAAAGCAAAGCATGCACGATCAGCAGTCAGATCGCTCCATGGAGCTTCTGTTCTTACCAGAATGCTGCGTTAGGGGATACCTTGCCAGACAATTCCTTTCAAGATACTCTAAAGAATATCATAAAATTCTTTAGCTACGCGCGAGGTCATCATGTCTTACTCCCGCACAGTCTGCTGTGCTCTGCTTGCTCTTTTGCTGACGGCCCAGCTTGTGGCCTGCGGCCCTACCAATAGTGTGAAATTGATTTCACCACCCCCATTGGACACATCTGTACTGCCTGCACCTAACGCACCCCGTGTCAGTGTAGTCTGTTTTACCGACAAAAGAGCTGACACATCTTCCCTGGGTACACGGCGGGATAACAGTGCCTTTACTACCAGCGATAATGTGGCCCTGTGGGTCAGCCGTGCACTGGCTGACGAACTGACCCGCCATGCCCTGCAGGTAAGTTTCGCCACCAACACCAGTCAGGCCCGCAGCGCCAACCCGGACTATCTCGTTACCGGCAGACTGGAGGAAGCCTGGCTGCGTGAAACTTCTGCCACAGAAATGGGGGCCAATCTGCGTGCCCAGTTCAGCCTTGCCAACCGTCAGGGACGTCTTCTGCACGAGACTCTTAATTCCAGTCAAAGCCGTACCGGGCTTCCTTCAGGAGCAGCTGCGGAAAATCTTCTGCTGGACACACTGCGAGATCTGGTCAAGCCCATGGCCCGACAGATCGTACAAAACATAGAAGCCAAACGATAGTCAGGCATGCGCCTGCCAGATCTAAACTTTTTCTGCTATGGCACTGTATGCAGATGCGGTCACTCTGCCTTGAACTATGGCTGCTTGCCCTGTGTTTTATCCTTGCTCAAGCTACAGCCTGGGCTGGTACAGTACGGCCTGTAGTAGGCACAGCGGCATGCATTCATGCAGGTATGCCCTCGGTGACGGCGGCATCCAGCCAGGCTCGGGCTGTCGCCTGGCTGGATGCCTTGCGTAAGGCAAAGATTGACCTGCCCCATGGCCTTCAATTATCTGCTGCATACCCTCTTGGATTGACGGCCTGTCTGTATGAACTCAGCTTGTTCACATCTTGTACTGATACAAACAGGGCTGCAGAAGTACACCTAACCCCCCGGGCAGACAGGCAAGATGCACTGTCTCTTGCCTTGCGTAACCCAGAACTCCCAGCCCTGTATGGTCGACTGGCTGAAGAAACCAAAGCCCTGCTCCTCAAACTGCAAGCTGTAATGCGCTACGGCCGGGCCAACGACAACCCGGTTACCAAAACTGTCTTATGCCGTCAGCTGGATGGACTCTGGCTGGCCCTTTCCTGTATACAGTCTGGTCCTGAAGGCTGGCTGTGCGATGGCGAAGATCGGGCCAAACTGTCTGAAGCAGCCAGACTGGCCCCACAAAGTCCCTCTGTTCACCTTCTGCTGGCAGAAACACAACTGCAACATAATCTTCCTCTGGAGTGCGTAGCGTCCTGTGATATAGCCTTACGTATATCCCCTGATCTGGGGCGCGCCCTCTATGTGCGTGCGCTGGCCCACTGGCGTTTGCATCAGCTTGCACTGGCCGAAACAGATCTGAATGCTGCTTTGCAGAACACATTGATCCCCCCACCACACGGGCAGGAACAGATACGGCGACTGCGGGCACGCGGGGCTGTACGCATGCTACGTGGCCATTACGATGCTATGTGCGAGGACTTTACGTCTGCCTGTGGACTGGGAGATTGCGAAGGGCTGGCTGAAGCCCGTCAGAGGGGCCACTGCCGTCCTTCAAAAAATATGGAGAAACCATGAGTCAGGAAGTGCTGGTCAAAGTCTACGGGCATATCTGGCCATCTGGTGAAGCCCTGCATCAGGCTCTGGATATGGTCTGTACCCAGGCTCTGCCTTCGTCATATTCGGATGAAGCCATATTGTCACGCGAAGGTGATATGAGCCGTATTTCCTTTGAAGGCATTTTCTTTCCCGATGACGACTGTCTGGACGCTCTGAGGCAGCATCTGGAACCGCAGCACCAGGGAAAGCTGGACATACTGGATCTGGAAAACTGGCGGCTTACCCGTCATATCTTCTCGCAAGGACACATAATCAGCAATATCGCTCCGCTCAATAACGTACTGGACTATTCAGGACATTAGAAAAACTTCTCCATTACAGGTCATTTCAAACGGCAGGAGGCTATATGAGTACAATTACCTGGTATGGACATTCGGCGTTCAAGATATGCACACCTGGGGTCAGTGTCCTGATAGATCCATTCTTCACTCCGGCTTCAGGTCTCGGATCTGAGGGGCCAGGCCCAGTTGACGTAGTGCTGGTAACACACGATCACGGTGATCATGTAGGCGATGCCGTCAATATCTGTCGTCAGAGTGGGGCGCTGCTGGGAGCTATCGTGGGCACTGCTGCAAAGCTGATGGCTGCAGGCATACCCCAGACACAAATATGGAATGGTATCGGCTTCAACATGGGTGGTACACTTGAGCATAAAGGCATGCGCGTCACCATGACTCAGGCCTTTCATTCCAGCGAATCCGGTTCTCCAGCAGGGTATATTATAGAGATGCCTGATGGCCTGACCGTCTACCATGCGGGTGACACCTGTATTTTCAGCAGCATGGAGCTTTGGGGGCAACTGTACCGTATCGACGTGGCTCTGCTGCCTATCGGGGGTATCTTCACCATGGATGCAGCGCAGGCAGCACTGGCATGTAAACTGCTGCAATGCAGAGCAGTCATACCAATGCATTGGGGCACTTTTCCTGTACTGGCACAGAACACAGCGCAGTTTGAAGCTGAACTGGACAGGCTCTGCTCATCCTGCAGCTGCCTGCATCTAAGCCCTGGCCAGAGCATCACGCCGACAAGAGAATAAGGCTGTGGGCAAAGACATCCACATCATCAGGGTCATGTGTGATGATTACTGCTGTTAAAACAGGCTCTTGAGCCCGGTGAAGATGTTTGTCAGACTGACGCAAGAAGAACACGTTTTTTTCATAAAACGTGTTCTTCTTGCCTACATGCCTGGCTTACCGTTAACGTATGTATCACATGGACAGCCCTGCCGTATCGCATGATCTTGATACTCTCCTGTGCAATCTCTCAGCTGATGATCTGAGCAGGTTGCGGCAACAGCTGTTGCGTCAGGACAGTATAGCTCTTCTGCATAACAGCCGCCGCATCAGCCGGGAGG
Source organism: Desulfovibrio sp. (assembly GCA_017396005.1). Taxonomy (GTDB): domain Bacteria; phylum Desulfobacterota; class Desulfovibrionia; order Desulfovibrionales; family Desulfovibrionaceae; genus Desulfovibrio. Next base: position 33,983 of record JAFQNG010000068.1, on the reverse strand, counting down.
AACTGCTGGCTGCTGAAGCCTGGTTTTGGGAGCAGACCAACGATGCTCACGGGCCACGTGAACACTGGGCACGCCTGCGCATGTGGCTGATTTTCATGTTGCTTCGCTACGGCGGCCTGCGTCTGAGTGAAATCTTTGCCCTGGAACGCAGACATTTTGACTGGAAAAAAGGGCTCATTGTAACGCATGGGTCACATGCCCGTACTGTGCCATTGTCGCTGGAAGTAAGCCACAGGCTGCAGCATGTATTGGATGATCCGCATCACTGCCCACGTGGCGGCCTCTTTCTGCACTGCGATGCAAGTCTTGTACGCCGTACCATGCAACGCTGCGGCTCTGCCTGCGGCATGCCCAAGGGCCTTTTAAGTGCACGTAATCTGCGACAAAGCCGTGCTCTGGAACTGGGACTGCAGGGCCTGCCCCTGCCTGCCGTTAATATCTTTCTTGGCCGTTGCCCTGCGCCTGAAGCTCCACTGTTATATGATACGCAGGAGGCCACGCGACTCCTGTACCAGCACATAAAGAAAGAACGTCATATGCAGACCAGCGCCCGTAATGTCTTTCAGGGAAGGATATTCAGCTTACGTCAGACAGGATTGCTTGTGGAAGTTGTGATACTGACAGCCGGAGGCCTGCGCATCATCGCCCTGATTACTGATGAGAGCTGTCACCGTTTGGCCCTGAAACAGCACACACTGGTCAATGCCAGTGTAAAAGCCCCGTGGGTACTGGTAAACTCAGTAGAAGAAAGACACAGTGGGGCTGAAAATTGTTATGAAGCCGTGATTGACCGTGTACGCGAGGACGAGACGGTCATGGAAATTCTGGCCACACTGCCAGAAGGCAGTCAGATCTGCGCACTGCACAGCAGGGGAGAAGTCAGACCGCAGCCCTGCCCGGGCGACAGGGTACACGTATCATTCAAGGCATTTTCAGTAATTCTGAATCTGGCCTGAGCCCGTCTCAAACCCTGCCTGATCACAGACATCCACAATAGCCCGGGCATCCATCTGGGGTGAAAAGGGCAGTAGGGACAGTCGTTGAAAATCATCTGCACTGTCCACGTCCAGTTTGATATCAGGGCGGCAAAGCCATCTTTCAGTCGGGTCAAAAGTAGCCATGCTGAAGCGTGAAGCATTCTCCCAGATATAATTGCAGCAGTGCTCACGCTGAGAGGGAGTTCTAGCGTTGGCTGCTGCTGTTTCCAGCACCTCCCGTGCGAATATTTCTGCCCCCAGACCGTCAGGCCAAAGATTGTTACGAGGAATATGATTATAGGCATAATCATACTGCCCCTGTCTGTAAAAATCTGCCAGTCTGTCCACAGCCTCTCCCCAGATTAAAGGATTATCAGCACAAACACGCACTATGAAATCAGCGCCAGTAAATGCCGCTGCCTGGCGAAAACGCTCCAGAACATCATTTTCTGGTCCGGTCATGCAGGGTACATTACGGCGCTGCAAATGCTCTACCAATACTCGGTCAAGAGGTGTGTCAGGAACAGCCACGATGAGCCCATCCAGACAACGGGCAGTAGTCAATCGGCTGGTTACCCAGTCTATAAGAGGCAGACCGCGCATACAAAGCAGGCTTTTCATCGGCAGCCTGCTGGAGCCAAGCCGGGCCTGGACAATGGCGATACATTTTTTAGCCATGACGTACTCCTTGTGCTTAGACTCTGTCGTCCTTGAGCTGCTCCAGAATCAGAGATACCACACGTGCCTTGTTGTGCATGAAATCCAGTCTGTCCTGTCGTTGCCAGTAACGCCTCCGACGCTCCTGTTTAAGCATGGCCAGAAAAACATTGCGGATGCGCCCGTCACCAACGCTGTCCATAAGACCCACGAAAGCAAAGCCATTGCGCGGACGCGCAAAACCGTGTCTCGCCTCACGCTCGTGCGTGGCCAGCACAAGACCAGGCACACGCATATGTGCCAGCTCATAAACCGTACGCCCGGCAGAACAGATAGCAAGGTCTGCGCCTTCCATCATGCGACTCATGACATTTGTGGCCCAGGTAAATTCCAGCAGAGGATTTTCCAGAGTACGAACATGGGCTTCCATCCGTGTACGATGGCTATAACCAGGGCCAGCCACCAGCCGAATAGCTATACCATAGGCACGACAGATGGGCTCAATGATATCCAGTACACGACGGGAACAGTCACGCTGATCTGTACCGCCAAATGTTACGAGCACAGTACGTACCTGTGATCGCAGAGGGTTACGCCGCGCTCCGGCAAATTCATCGCGCAGGCAGAAATAGTCAGGGCCACAGCGCAGTGTCTCCGTACCTGCCGTATCCTCATACAGGGCATTGATGGTCAGGCGGGCCAGGGCCGCTCCTGACCCGGCATCTTCAAAGTTGACGCAGCGTACCCCGGCCGCCTGCAGGCCTTCCATATAGTGAAGATTTGTATCCAGTATATCATTAATCACAAGATCAGGTCGTTGCGCCAGAACCGTGTGTGCCAGATCTTCCGCTCCCTGCCTGACGATACGGTAGTCTTTACGGGCTATGCTCTCAACTGCCAGCTCACTTTCACGAGTGCAGACAAAGGTTATTTTATGATCCGTTATCTCATGTGCCAGCATCAGAGCCCGATAGATATGCCCCATACCGATGGCCGGATAACCGGCTACCACAAAGAGCACATGCCGACGCAAAAGCAGACGCTCGCATATCCACCAGTCCTGATAGTTCTGTATCTCTATGGCCCGCTCGTTGAGAAAATAAGGAATAGTCCTGCCAGTCTGTGCAGTGCCATCAAGGATTACACTCTGCAGATTCAATATATACAGGGCACGACTTTCCACCACATAATCCTGCTCTGCGCCATGTGCTTCATACAGAAGACTGTGCAGATTCCCCTGACGCATATTCCAGATACGCTGACGCACCCCCCTCACTGTCACCAGACGATCTGCTTTTTCCTCCTGATAGTGCTTCCATGCGTCCTCCACATCCACCCAGGTCAGCAGCGGACAGGATGCCCGCAGGATAATGCAGTTCCTGTAACGGGCCGCCATCCCGGTCAGCAGACCGCGCATTTCACTTACTATATCAAGGCTGCTAAAACGTAACTCCTGCTGACATACACAGCCAACACCAGCCCGTTCACTGATGAGCGATATCTCCTGACTGTCGGTCAGTACTGTGATGTCTTCACCCGGCATCACAGCCCGGGCAATATGTATGGCCCGCTCTATCAGTGTCACCCCGGCCAGCCGTTTAACCAGCTGGTCAGGGATAACCGCATTTTTCTTAACGGCCGGAATGATGATACAGCGCTCTTTCATAATTACTCATCGCAAGTCGGCCAAGACCTCGCGTGTCGACACCAGCATGTACTCGAAATCATCCTCACTCAACCAGTGCTGGAAGGGAAAGGATACCATACTGTCAAAAAAGGCATCCGCATGTGGACAGCTGGCAGTATCAAGACCGTGACGCCGATAGAAGTCATAGCGATCAAGCGGGATATACTGCACCACGCACTTGATACCTTTTTTCTCGTACATGGCACGCATGAAAGCGTCACGCATGGCCGGCCCTGCAGTTATACGGGCTGCCAGCAGATGGTAGTTATGGCGACGCGAGTCTACACGATGAAACTCCAGCTCTGAACAATCGTCCAGGGCATCAATGAACCGCAATGCTCTGCGTCTTTTTTCATCGTTGATGTCGTCTATTCTGTCCAGTAACTTGGCGCCCAGGGCACATTCTACCTCTCCCAGACAATAGTTACTGGGCATGAGCATCTCATTCCCCAGCATGGGTACGTCTACATTGCCCATGGCCGGCTTCCAGTAATCCGCGCGCTCAAAACTGTACGCACAATGCCCGTTATGACGCAGGGCAGGAATAATGGCAGCCAGGTCCGGGTCTTTCACATAAAGCATACCACCTTCGCCCAGCGTAGTCAGATTTTTATGCGAATGAAAGGAAAAGATCCCCATATGGCCAAAACTGCCAGCCTTTTGGCCCTCTACCTCAGCCCCGATAGCCTGAGCAGCGTCTTCGATGCAGATGAGTCCACGTTCCTCACACAATGCCATAATTGCTGGCATATCAGCCACATAGCCGTAAAGGTGTACCACAACTACAGCTTTTGTTCTGGGTGTGATCAGGGGCTCAATGCTCTCTGCAGTCACAACGCGGCTTACCGGGTCTATATCAGCCCAAACCAGCCTGGCACCTTTTTTCAGGTAGGGATACGCTGAAGCAGTGAAGGTATGTGAAGGGATGACTACTTCATCCCCCGGTCTGAACCGGCAGAGCTGAGCTGACATTTCCAGTGCCGCACAACCGTTCATTGTAGTAAAGCATGTCCCCTCAGGAACGCCCTGATACACTGCAAACTTGCGCTCAAAGGCACGCATGTATTCCCCCTGTGTCAGGGGATCAGCAGTGCGCATAGCTTCTGCCACCACGGCTATCTCTTCTTCCGTATAGCGAATGGCACGACCGCTGAAATTAACCCGAATATCCATGATCTGCCTCTTGCTCACATGCGCTTGAAACGTTCAATGACGTTCTCTTTGGTGAGTATCTTTTTGAAATCAGGTCCCAGGCAGTTGATAAGCGGTTTTTCATGCACGATACTGGCTTCGTACAGGTCGTCATACTGTGCTTCGCTCAGCCCCTGACAGATACCTCTGGGCAGATCAATGCCCTGCCGCTCCATCATGTTCATAAATTCGCGATACTGTACAGGATAAATATCTTCCTCCACCGAAAGAGCATAGCAGTTGGCCAGGCCGTGAGGCATGTGCAGAACCATGCTCAACCCTGCTGATACAGGATGTACCGCCCCTACGAAACCAGCAGCCATCCCCCCCAGGAAGGAGGCTATCATCATACGCTCCCGGTTGTCTTCACGCATCATGTCTGCTGAGAGAAAAACCTGCTTGCAAAGGTCGATGGCTTTTTCAGCCAGAGAATCCACCACCACATTACGATAGGATCCAGCCAGGCTCTCAAAACAGTGCATATATGTATCTATACCTGTATAGAAATATTGATTCCGGGGTACACTTGCTGTGAGATCCGGGTCCAGCAATACCTGATCAAACATGGTAAAATCGCTGTTCATACCCAGTTTGAGATTTTTGGCCTCGTTACAGATGATACCCGTACGAGAACTTTCAGAACCAGTACCTGCCAGAGTAGGCACTGCAATTTTGTAGGGCGCAGGATTCTTGACTAGCTCCCAGCCTTGATAATCTTCTGCCTTGCCAGGGTTTGTCAAAAGATTTGCCACGCACTTGCAGGTATCCATGGTAGAGCCACCCCCAAAGGCCAGCAGAGCACAGGGGGGCCGTCCGTCCAGATAGCTGCGGGTCTGATCTGTATACGTGTTCACACTGTGCGTGGTAGGCTCCTGTTTTGTATCCACATAGATAACAAGATCATCTTTTTCCACAGGTAGCTGTGCTTCCAGACAGCCATCATTAAAATAATGATCCAGAAAAAAGACAGCTGGACCATGAACAGACTGACGACGAGGGGCAAGCACATCGCCGAGCTGACCCAGTGCGCCCTTGCCAATCATATAATAACCAACATTCTTAGCGTTACGGTACATTTTTCTACCCCGATTTATGATTACTCTTGATCTTCTGCTGAGGGAGTCTGCCCCAGAGGGTCAGGCCCAAAACGGTTGTCGCCAGTGCTGCCGGGCAGAGCCAGGATGACAAGAAAGCACAGGCACATACTCAGCATGAGCATACCGGTGATGAGGGCCGTTGTACTGGTCTGCTGTGGCTGCCCCATGAGAGAGGCTGCTATGGGAGCCAGCAGCCACCAACCACGCAGATTGCGGTCATGCAGGCGCCGTACGGTCACAGCCAGATTGGGCAACATAAAGATCAGCGAAACAGTAAGGCTGGCCCAGACCATAATCTGTGGAGACAGGATATATTGAAAAATCAGATTGCTGATAGTGCTGATGCCTACCACGCTCATCGAGAACCACCAGAATTCCGAGCGTGATGCCCTGCCTTTAAAATCGCAGTATTTTTTAAGAAAACAGACATGAAAAGCCTGGCTGAAGGTCATATATGCTCCTGTATTGCGGTATACTGCCTGTTTATGAGCATTAGACAAGAGGTTCTTCACCAAAACGATTAGTACCTCTGCTGCCTGGACGGCTCAGATGCCAGCAGGCCGGCAGTAGAACACCAAGACCCAGTACTGCCCCCAGAGCCAGCAGTAAGCCACCTCTGGAAAGCAGCAGTATGCTCAATAAAAGTATGAGCAGGGCAGGGGCCTGCCACCATCCCGAGCGATCGATATCATGCAGGCGGCGTGCTGTTGCAGCCAGCCACGGTGGGGCAAAGGCCAGCACAGCCACTATGCAGAAGGTGGCACTCAGAGACCTGAAGGGGAAGGTATGTAAGACATAGCCACAGACCAGCCAGGCCAGCAGAGAAAACCACCAGTATTCAGAACGGCTGGCGCGCCCTGCAAAACAACGGTATTTTTCTCCAAGGCAGACCGCTATGGAGGTAACAGGGCTCATCATAACGTCTCCTTGCATCAGGCTGTGTGTTGCCGCCAGGCCTGCACTGTATTGCGCAGAAGCATGGCAATGGTCATGGGGCCCACACCGCCAGGTACAGGGGTGATAGCCCGAACTTTTTTACTGACCTCAGTAAAATCGGCATCTCCGCACAAACCATCAGCCACGCGATTGATACCTACATCGATAACCACAGCCCCTTGGCGCACCATATCTGCCGTTATAAAACGAGGCCGCCCCAATGCCAGAAAAAGAAAATCCGCACTGCGGCACTCGGCTGCCAGATCTGCTGTCTGGGAATGACAGAGCGTCACTGTCGCATTACCATATTCAGCCTGCCGTGCCAGCAAAAGAGCCAGAGGCTTGCCCACTATGTCCGACCGGCCCACGATTACGGCCTTTCTGCCTGCTGGTGACAGATTATACCGACGCAGAAGCTCCATGACACCTGCTGGCGTACACGAAATAAAACCCGGCAGCCCTAATGAAAGGCGACCTACGTTCTCCGGATGAAATCCATCCACATCCTTGGCCGGATCAATGGCCAGAAGGCAGGCATGTGTATCCAGCCCCGCAGGCAGAGGCAGTTGCAGCAAAATACCATCTACCTCAGATGCTGCGTTCAGCCTCTGGATGAGGGCCATCAGCTCCTGCTGCGAAGTATGAGCAGGCAGGCGGTGGGCAAAAGAAGCAATGCCCACTTCGGCGCATGCCCGAATCTTGTTGCGTACATAGACCTGCGATGCGGCATCATTGCCCACAAGAATGACAGCCAGCCCGGGAACACGTACCCCCCGGCTACAGGCCGAAGTTATTTCTGCACGCAGTTCTGCCCGCACAGTATGGGCAGTCTCTTTTCCGTCGATTAAAATCATATCAACTCCATCAGGGCTTTCCCTGTTTTGACTTTCTGTGTTTTTATACGCCATAGCTTTTCAGCTCTCAAGCTCCTTATTGACGCAGGCTGTCTTTCCCTTATAACATCCGACGATGTTGGAGGTCGAACATGCCTTTGGAGCGAGTCTTAAAAATTGCTTCAGCTCTTTTTGTGGTTCTTTTGTGCAGTGCTTTGTTTGCTGTGTACGTCCTGCACCAGCGTGCAAGGGCAAATATTCGCCTTGCAGAACAAAACCACATCTTCCTGGAATTGACTCATGAGCTGACCGAGTCTTCCAGACAACTTACCCAGGCGGTCAGGCTCTACACCGTAACGCAAAAAGCCGAATATGAAGCTCGCTTCTGGAATATATTCAGACAGCGCTCAGGTGAGATCCCCAGGCCTGAAAAATGTGCTGTATCTCCGGGTGTTACCATCAGTCTTTTAAATCTGCTCCAGCAATATGCCCCCTCACAAAACGATTATGCACTGGTTCATCGGGCTTTTGTGCTTTCAGAAAAACTTGTAGAAATCGAAAAACAGGCAATGGATGCTGCAAAGGGTATACAAGATAAAAATGGCACTGTAATACATGGCGAGCCAGACTGGGAGCACGCACGTTTTCTTGTATTCAGCCCAGTATACCAAAACTGGCAAAAGGAAATACTTGATCCTCTACAGAATTCTCTGATACAGGTAAGGAGAAAATACAGTAATTATATTTCTGATGAATATCATTATACATCTATTATAACTACAATTTTTATAGGAATTTTAATATTTATTTTGTTGATAATATTTTTTATATCATTATACATAAGAAATAAATATATTATACCTTTCAATAGAATTATTCAATTTTCTACAAATATTATGAAAGGTCAGGTCGATAAACGATGTACTGAGTCTTCAAGCTTTGAAGCTGAAAATCTATCACAGAGTTTTAATTTTCTTCTGGATAAACTTGAAGAAGAAAAGAATCGCAGCAGTACTGACGCATTGACACATCTATACAATAGACGATATTACGATAAAAAGCTGCAGGAATTACGCGAAGATCAGGAAGAGAGTCATCCTGTATTTTCTCTACTCAGTATCGACATAGATTTTTTCAAAAAAATCAATGATACATTTGGGCATGTCTATGGCGATGAGGTTCTGAAAAGCTTTGCTTTGATTCTCAAAGAATGCTCCCGTTCGGATGATCTGCTGGCAAGAGTGGGCGGCGAGGAGTTCGTCATCCTGGCACATGGCGACAGTAACCAGGCCTATCAGCTGGCAGAGCGCATCCGCAAAGCAGTTGAAGAAAGGCTGATTTTACCTGACTGCAGGGCAGTGACCTGCAGTATAGGCATTGCACAGTACCGTAGCGGTATGGAGCTCGCCATCCTTCAGGGCAATGCTGATAACGCCCTGTATCAGGCCAAACAGAATGGGCGTAACAGGGTCTGTATTTCCCAATGTCTGTGAAAGTATAGCAACCGAAAGCAGAGAAGGCCACCAGATGAAGGTGGCCTTCTCTGTAAGTTTACTTTCGATTAAACACAGATTTAATTATTCCTGATCAAGAGCGTAGTATTCGGCCAGCATGGGCCCGAAGAATTCAGCCTCGTCATCCAGTTCTTCCTCAATACGCAACAGCTGATTGTACTTGGCCATGCGCTCGGAGCGGCAGAGAGAGCCTGTCTTGATCTGGCCGGAATTGACGCCCACGGCAAGGTCAGCAATGAAGCTGTCCTCGGTTTCGCCGGAACGGTGCGAGATAACAGTGGTATAGGCGGCCTCTTTGGCCATTTCAATGGTGTCCATTGTCTCGGTGACCGTGCCTATCTGATTGAGCTTGATGAGGATGGAGTTGGCCACGCCCTCGGCAATGCCTTCTGCCAATATGCCGGGGTTGGTCACAAAAAGGTCATCACCCACCAGCTACACGCTGTCGCCCAGGCTGGATGTCAACATTCCCCAGCCATCCCAGTCGCTTTCAGCCATGCCGTCTTCGATGGAGATGAGCGGATACTTGCGGGTGAATTCAGCCAGCCATTCTGCCATTTCGGCATTGGAGAAAGATTTTCCTTCACCGGCAAGCACATACTTCCCGTCTTTGTAGAATTCAGACGAGGCGGCATCAATGGCCAGGGCCACTTCACTGCCGGGGTTATAGCCAGCCTCCTCAATGGCGCGGATAATATAGGTAAAGGCCTCGTCATGGCTGCTGAGATTGGGGGCAAAACCGCCTTCATCTCCCACGCTGGTCACATGACCATCAGCCTTGAGCAGAGCTGCAAGGGTATGGAAGATCTCTGTGCCCATGCGCAGTGAATCACGGAAGCTCATGGCCCCGATGGGCATGATCATGAACTCCTGAATATCCAGATTGTTGGGCGCGTGCGCCCCGCCATTGATGATGTTCATCATGGGCGCAGGCAGAACCTTGGCATTGATGCCACCAAGATATTTATACAGAGGCAGGCCGAGGAAAGTAGCCGCAGCCCGCGCACAAGCCATGGAGACGCCCAGCATGGCATTGGCACCCAGGCGTGACTTATTGTCTGTGCCATCAAGATCAATAAGATTATTGTCGATCTGCACCTGACGCAGAGCATCCATACCAAGCAAGGCATCAGCTATCTCGGTATTGACGTGTTCGACAGCCTTGGTAACACCCTTACCCTTATAGCGTTTCTTATCACCATCGCGCATTTCCAGGGCTTCACGGCTACCGGTGGATGCTCCGGAGGGCACAGCCGCACGCGCACTGATGCCCGATTCGAGAGTGACTTCCACTTCCACCGTGGGGTTACCGCGAGAATCCAGTATTTCACGGCCATATACAGAGGCTATCTTACTCATGCAAACTCCTTTGTGCTGTAGCCCTCGAAGGGACAGGTTATCCTTTTTGTTCAAAATACAACATGCGCAGCCCTTCCAGCAGAAGAGAGGGATGCACGAAATCGAAAACAGGGCTGAGCTTGGCAATATCTCGGGCAAAGCCCCCAGTGGCCACAACACTGGCCGGTCTGGGCAGATGTCTGAGCAGGCGCGAGCACAGGCCCTCCACCATGCAGACAAAGCCAAAAACCAGGCCATGCTGTATGCTGGTCATGGTATCTTTGCCAGGCACAGGCTCCTGTGCGCTGACGACAAGATTGACTTTGGGCAGCTTTGCCGTGTGCCGGGCAAGAGCTGCAAGGGCAGTGGAAGGACCAGGAAAAATCAGCCCACCTTCATAAGCCTGGCCGCTGATGCAGTCAAAGGTGACGGCAGTACCGAAATCAATAACCAGCAAACCTGCACTGTCAGGATTAAGGCAGCGCGCAGCATAGGCACCCACAAGGCGGTCAGCACCCACTTCAGCAGGACGCTGATAACGGTTTTCCAGGGGGATGGGCAAATCGTCAGGTGCAAAATACAGTGGGATGTGGAGGTAGCGTACCACAGCCTCACGCAGGAGAGGATCTAGAACGGGCACAACCGATGAGGCCACACAGGCTGTCAGGGTATCTGCCGAGACAGCTGCGTGCTGCAGTAGACTCAAAAGATGCAGGCCAAGACTGTCTACACTGTATTCTGTCTGCGCAGGGAGAGAATACGATGTCAGGATATGCTCTTTGTCGGCTATGCCTATTTTGATGGACGTATTGCCCACATCGAAAAGCAGGAGTTTCGGCTGCATGGGCCTCCCCGTAACAAGGCAGATAACAGAAAGTAAGTATGCCGGATTCAGCCCGGGTAGGCAAGTAAGAAGCGCAGAGATTCTTCCGCCTGAAATGGTATAGGATATAAGACAGGTAAAAAGGCGCCGCTGTAAAGCAAGACAGGGCATCTGTACAGATGCCCTGTCTACCATAGTATATGCCGCAATGTTATTTACCGTTTTTTTTCAGAGCCATGTCCACAGCGGCTTTGAAAAGATCAGGCGGCAGTGCCCCGCGCACTACCAGATCATTGACAAGAAAGTGCGGTGTGCCTTCCACACCCAGACGCTCGGCATCCTGCGCGTCTTCTGTCAGTACTGTCATTACTTTCTTGCCGCGTATATCGCGAGACAACTTTTTCATATCAATATCCAGTGCAGTAGCTGTCTTTTTGAGAAAATCTTCTCCTCCACCCAAGAGAGCTTCTCTCTGTTGAAAAAGTGAATGGTAAAACTTCCATGCCTTTTCTTCATTCTGCAGGGCAATGGCCACAAAATAGCGGGATGCCAGAGCAGAAACACCTTTTTCATCCATAGGTAAATGTTTGAATATCAGACAGACATCTGAACCGTACTGGGGCAGAAGGGCATCCAGAGTTTGCGAAGCCTGACGGCAAAACTGACATGTAAAATCCGAGAAGGCGACAATACGTACTCTGGCCTTGGCATTACCCAAAACGGGGCGGTCGGTCAAAGTTACCTGTTTCGCCGTTTTCATATCCTGCAGCCACTGTGCTTCAAGATTACGCTTACGCCGTACATTGGATCCCTGCTGGGCTATGTCAAGAACAGTCTCACTGTGCTGCCGCAGTACATCCAGCAGGATGCCAGGGTGCTCCTGCAAAATATTCTCCAGAAGCTGAGGCAGATTTTTTTCTGTTACGGTATCTGCTCTGACCTGCCCAGGTTGTAAAAGAAGCATAGCCAGAATAAACAGGGCTGCTAACGTCATGGCTGGTGTTTTTTTCATATTCTCCTCGTATATAAAAAACTGTGCAGCAAAATTACCCGCAATCTCTACACTGCGCAAGATAAATAAGCTGCAGAGATCAGAACGGCAAAAAGGCGACTTGACTGAACAGGTGTGCTTTTTTACAACATGGCAGGCGAGGCTGTGATGTTTCACATGAAACATCACAGTAACACATACAAAATATTACTGCAGCAGTACAGGCCTTGGAGGTATTCATGGCACGCATCATTTCCATCGCCAATCAGAAAGGCGGTGTCGGTAAAACAACGACCGCCATAAACCTGTCGGCAGCACTTGCCGTGATGGAAAAAAAAGTTCTGCTGGTAGACTGTGACCCTCAGGCTAACAGTACCAGTGGCCTGGGTGTTAATCAGAATGACCTGACGGACGACCTATACAGCACCATCTACACCCCTGAAAGAGTAGAGGATGGTATTTGCAAGACCAGAACAACCTATCTTGACATATTGCCGGCAAGTACCAATCTCGTCGCTGTTGAACTGGAACTGGTAGACAAAATCGGTCGAGAGTTTTTTCTGGACGAATGCATCAAACAGATAGAAAGCAAGTATGAATATATAATTATAGACTGTCCTCCTTCTCTGGGGCTGCTGACACTCAATGCTCTATGTGCAGCAAAAGAACTCCTCATCCCACTGCAATGTGAATTTTTTGCTCTGGAAGGCATAGTCAAGCTCCTCCAGACATACGAACAGGTCAAGAAAAGGCTTAACACCAATCTGGCACTGTTAGGTGTTGTGCTGACCATGTTTGATACACGCAACCGCCTTACCCGTGAAGTCAAAAATGAGGTGTGGCGATGTTTCCCGGATCATCTTTTTGAAACAGTCATCCCCCGCAATGTACGCCTGTCAGAAGCACCAAGTCATGGAAAATCCGTTATCCATTACGATATAAAATCCAAGGGGGCTGAAGCCTATCTTGGATTGGCCAAAGAAGTTGTACTGCGCAGACCCCCCAGACAAAACAGCCCTCTAGCCTGACATCTGGGCCGGAGGTGTATGCTCGTGTGCAACATGGTCACGAAAATGTTTATACCGTATGGTACAGCCACAGGATTTACAGCGAAAAACCAGCAGCCCCCCTACATTGGCATTGGTCAGATGAAAAGGATGATCAGCCGCTTCACGCCAGTCATCACACTGCTTACCGCAATGGGGGCAAGACACAGCCGGATCATAGGGATAACGAAAATCCCAGTATTGCAAAAATTCCTCAAAATCTGTCATGGGCTCCGGTGGCAGGGCTTTGGAGGGAGCAGCAACATCAAGAACAGGCCGCGCTGCTGGTTCAATCTTCTTCCAGAGTTCCCAGGGCAGCTGTACAGCCAGAATATGCCCTTCAGAATCGGTAACGTACTGTAAAGATAAGTGCTTGGACATAAATAACCTTTTCCTGGTTTATAAAAATGTTCCCCAGTGATCAGTAAAAACGTGCCCAGATGCAGCACACTTGTCAAGCACAACAGATAATCAGTAAAGGCAGAATAAGATGAGCCATATCAATAAAGGTCTTGGGCGCGGCTTGGAAGCCCTCTGGAGCGGTAGAGAAACTGGGGCTTCAGAAGCAAAAACAGAGAGCCTTCTTGCTATAGATCTTCTAAAAACCAATCCAAAACAGCCTCGACGTCATTTTGACCCTCAGGCTCTGGAAGAACTGGCAGAATCCATCAGAGAACAGGGGATCATACAGCCTATTCTGGTACGACCTCTGGATAACAAAACCTATCAGATTGTTGCAGGGGAGCGTCGCTGGCGTGCAGCCCGCATGGCCGGTCTCACACAGGTACCGGTATATATACGCGAAATGGACGAAAAAGAGGCCATGGCTGCAGCTCTTATTGAAAACCTGCAGAGGGAAGATCTCAACCCTCTTGAAGAAGCACTTGCTCTGCAAACCCTGAAAAACACGCTGAACATGACGCAGGAAGAACTTGCTGCACGTATTGGCAAAAGTCGACCCGGTATAGCCAATACTCTTCGCCTGCTGCAGCTCAGCCCGGCAGCACAGGAGGACCTACGCGATGGCAGGCTCAGTGCCGGCCAGGCACGCTGCTTACTGGGTATTACAGATACCCAGTGCGCCGAGCACTTACGACAAGAAATTCTGACTCGATCGCTGACAGTGCGACAGGTAGAAGAAGCTGTGGCTTTCTGGCGTCAGCGTGGCATTCTGCCCTGGACTGCCCAGCCGGAAGAAACAAAGCCAAAAAAATCACAAAAAAAGCAGAACAGAAAGATACCGGAGCTCCATAATATCGAGCAGTCTCTGACACAGCGTCTGCCTTGCCGAGCAAGCATGAGTGGCACTATGGAAAACGGAAGAATTACCCTCAAGTACGCGAGTCATGCAGATCTGCTGCAGCTTTTGCAAAAGCTCGGCATTGATCATGAAGAACTGGATTCATGACGTGTCTCTCTTATGCTTTAACAGTTTTTTCCAGCAGTGCACCGTACATACCTTCCATCCACGGATGGTCATGCGGTGTTTGCCACTGTGTTTTCAGCATAAGATCATGACGCCCTTCAAGAACATTATGTATGGCTTTCTCATTTTCAGCAGGGTCAAGCGCGCAGGTTATGTAGGCAAGCTGTGAGCCTGGGGCAAGAACTGCTGTTAGCTTGGCAAGTATCTGCCGCTGCAGGAGCTGCAATTGACGCGTACGCTCAGGAGTAATGCGTTTACGCAAATCTGGACGCCTTGAAAGTACACCATGGCCGGAGCAGGGTACATCAGCCAGTATATGGCCAGACCATGTTTGCAAAGGTGGCTGAGCAGCATTACCCAAGACTATTGAAGGAGCATCAAGGCCTAAACGCCTGCATACGTCAGGAAGATGATGCAGGCGCTTCAGGCTGATATCTGAGGCAAGCGCACAGCGAACACCTGCCTCAAGCAGTGCCATACTTTTACCGCCATACCCGGCGCAGGCATCCCAGACAGGCTTTTGCCAGTGTGTGCAGCCCAAAGCCTGCAGTACAGCCTGCGAGCCTGCAGATTGAAAAGAAACCGCCCCTTCGGCTATCCAGTCTGCCAAACGCCGATCACACAGAAATTCTGGCAACTTCCCAGGGGCAACGGCAAGACCGTATTCTGTCACTGATGCATAGTGATTTTCATCCAGATAAGCACAAAGCGCCTTACGCAAATTCTCACTTTCATTGTGGTGAGGGTTAAAACGCAGACCCGACCAGGGGCGGGAAAGAGAGCGCTGCATCAACTTGTCAGCATTTTTTTCACCATATGCCTTACGCCAGAGCTGCACCAGCCAGAGAGGTAAACTGAAATAGCGCGACAAACCAGCTTCAACTATTTTATCCGTTGTGGTATAAAAATTCTGATTGTACAAAACATTGCCCAAGCGCTGCACAGAGCGCAAAACGCCGTTAGTCACACGGCTCAGGCTTTTTCCACAGACGGCTGAAGTCAACGATACAGCAGTGTAGACTGCCGCATGTGGGGGAATTTTTTCCTGAAAAAGCAGAGAATACACTCCCAAACGCAAAATAAGTAAAAGTGCTAATGGAGTTTTTTCAGGCTGTTTCAAGAAAGGGCGTAAAATAAAATTAAGCCTGTGTTCATAGCGTAAAACACCGTAGACAAGCTCGCTGCATAAATTCCTCTCCTGTACAGGCAGGGCAGCACTGCCAGTTTTTTCCCCAATGACTGCTGCCAGAGCACTTTGTGCAGTCTGACCATGTTCCACATGAAACAATACCTTCAGGGCAGCTCCACGGGCTGAAGACAGAAGAGAAGCAGGAATATGAATTTTCTTACTCATGATCCAGTGGATATCTCCTGAGGTGGCAGCCCTAGAAAAAGGCGTACAAGACTCTCCAGACGCGACAAGGGCAAAAGAGTGTCCGTACACGGGCCATGTGGTCTTTCGTTAAGCAATCCGAATACTGCAAGAGGATAACTATCCTGTATACCGGAAATAAGGTCTCTCTCACAGGCAATCGCAATGATAGCAGACGGCCTGAGAGAAGTTACGATACGTCTGGCTATGGTGCCTCCACTGGCTATGGCGAAACGAAAGCCATACTGGTCACGCATAGCCAACAGGGCTCCTATAGGGCAAAGACCACAACGCCGACAATTGTCAACATTATGCGTTAATCGATGAGGACACCTGCTGTTCTGCACACAATGCGGTAGCAAAAGTAACAGGCGATCAGGCGTTACCTGCTTAAAATCAGCCAGTAAAAGCTCATTATTAACCTTTATGAAAGAACGACGTAGCTTGTCTCTTTCTATACCTGTCAGCCTGGCCAGCAACTCCATGAAGGGATAAAAAAAACGTATGGTCATATGCCGAATGGAATATACCCCGGCAAAAGCTCTTCCTGTATAGACATGGATGAGAAGAGCCAGACAAAGCCAGCTCAAGATTACTATACCGCATAGACCCACTGTTATACTAATGCGCGGCAACCACCATTCAAGCAGGTCGAGGCCGAACCAAGGTAATATGAGAAAAATACAGAGACAAAGACATAACAGAAGGCAGGAGGCCCCCATCAGACCAATAAAATAACGCTTACGGCCACCACCATAATCAGAAGGCGGAAGAGAGTGGGGCGATTTATACAGCATCTCTAGTTCTCGGGAGGAGGTATGGCAG
This sequence comes from Desulfovibrio sp., assembly GCA_017396005.1. Classification (GTDB taxonomy): domain Bacteria; phylum Desulfobacterota; class Desulfovibrionia; order Desulfovibrionales; family Desulfovibrionaceae; genus Desulfovibrio. The sequence goes on along the minus strand of JAFQNG010000068.1, from coordinate 17,270 downwards.
AACCACACAGACCATGGGCACTCAATCGTAAATACCCATTGACGAATTCCGACGTCTGTATGAATTTACGTCCCTGAAGTTTGACAGCACCAAGCACATACCAGCCATCAGAACAGGCGACATAAAGATGTCCGTCATTATAGAATACCTGCCCTGGTGAGCCTGTACCAGCAGAGACGAGTGGCTTCCCGGGTAAAAGAGTAAGCTCAAGCGGTGTAGCTTGCCCGTTGAAAAAAAATACAGCACGAGCTCCCGGCCACGGTGTTACAGCGCGAATCTGTGCATGGACTGCAGCAGCTGGGCGATCCCAGTCCAGCACAAGACCATCACTTTTCTGCATTTTTGCAGCATAGCTGACACTGTTTTCATCCTGCGGACTTGCTATGGCAACTCCTGCCCTGATATCTTCCAAAACAGTTATCAGACTTTCAGCGCCGAGATCTGACAGAGCATCATGCAGGCTGCCTGCAGTATGCTCCTCAATGGAAAGACTTGCACAGACATATACCGGCCCTGCATCAAGCTCCTTAACCATACGCATAATGCTCACTCCGGTCTGTGCGCCGGGCTGCCAGTTTTCCATGATGGCACGCTGTATGGGGGCTGCGCCACGATAACGCGGTAAAAGTGAGGCATGTACATTGAGTGGAGCAATGCGTGGAATATCGATTACTGCCTGAGGAAGGATCAGACCGTAGGCAGCAACAATCAACAGATCGGGTTCAAAGGCTGCCAGAGTCTGAATATCATCAGCCTGTCTGAAATTGACAGGCTGCAACACCTGTAGCGCCAGTTCCTGCGCCAGCTGCTTGACTGGCGAAGGCGTCAATTTGTGCCCACGCCCTGCAGGGCGATCAGGCTGTGTATAAACAGCAACAATATCGCCATGAGGCCATGAGGCCAACTTCTGCAGAATACGCGCCGCAAAATCGGGCGTCCCCATGAATACTAATCTGCACTTTTGCGCTTGAGCCATTTTTTGACCTTGCTGTCATAAAGGCTGCGTCGCAGCCTGCTGATGCGATCTATAAAGAGCACACCTTCCAGATGATCATATTCATGCTGTATGACGATGGCCGGAAAACCATCCAGCATTTCATCAATGTCATTCCCCTCCAGATCCGTGGCACGCAAACGAACCTGTTTTTTACGCATTACATTGGCGCGATAACCCATTGGTACAGAAAGACAGCCCTCTTTTTCACTGCAGACTTCTTCACCAGAAAGCTCAATCTGGGGGTTAATCAGCACACGTGGCTGACGGGGCTCATCTTTACCTGCCGGATCCATGACCAGCATACGAATATTGCGCCCTACCTGCGGGGCCGCAAGGCCTACACCAGGGGCGGCGTACATGGTTTCAAGCATGTCCGCCGCCAGCTGGCGTATATCCTCATTAATTTCCTTCACCGGTTCACAGGCTTCCTTCAAACTCGGGTCAGGATAGGTTATGATATTGAGAATCATACTTCTCAGGCTCCGCCATCATCAGCTTTTTTTCTGCTTTCTTCTTTAACCTGTTCACGCAGACGCAAACCCAGCTCACGCAACTGCACTGCAGATACCGGTGAAGGGGCGTCAGTGAGCAGGCAGGTCGCTTTCTGCGTCTTTGGGAAAGCAATGACGTCACGAATACTGTTTGAGTCAGACAGAAGCATGACCAGGCGGTCAAGACCAAAAGCCAAACCACCATGTGGCGGCGCCCCCTGTGCCAGAGCCTGGATCAGAAAACCAAACTGGCTTTCTGCCTCAGAAGGTGAAAAACCAAGTGCCTCAAACATACGACGCTGTACAGCCTCTGTATGAATGCGTATGGAGCCTCCACCTACTTCATTGCCATTGAGTACCATATCATAAGCACGGGCTAGTACTTTCTCCGGCTCTGTATTCATCAGCTCCAGATGACCAGGGGCAGGGGAGGTGAAAGGATGATGGCAGGCTACATAGCGGCCTGCTTCAGCATCATATTCAAAGAGAGGAAAATCCGTTATCCAGAGAAAATTGAAACTGTCTTCTGGAATAAGATTAAGATGCTCAGCCAGATGTACACGCAGATTACCAAGAGCTGCATTGACCATATCGGCTTCGCCTGCCTGGAAGAACGCTATATCTCCAACTCTGAGATCAAGGGCAGCAGCAATACCCTTACGTTCATTTTCAGATAAAAATTTGGCAATAGGTGACTGCCACTCTTCTTCACTCTTGACCTTAATCCAGGCCAAGCCCTGAGCACCGTAAATTTTAACGAATTCGGTGAATCCATCAATCTCCTTTCTGGTCAGATTTTCACCACCAGGGACCTTGAGCCCCTTTACAAGTCGTGCCTGAGCAAAAAGTTTGAATCCAGAGCCACGCACTACATCAGTGATATCTTTGAGTTCAAGATCAAAACGCGTATCCGGCTTGTCAACACCGAAACGGGCCATGGCTTCGGCCCAGGGCATACGCGGGAAAGGCAGTGTGAGTTCTTTACCCAGAACATCCCTGAACACACGCGCCATCAGACCCTCAGCCATGGTCATGACCTGTTCTTCATCCACAAAACTCATTTCTATATCAACCTGAGTGAATTCAGGCTGACGGTCTGCGCGCAGATCTTCATCACGAAAACAACGTACGATCTGAAAATAACGCTCAAAACCGGCCACCATCAACATCTGTTTGAAAAGCTGAGGTGACTGGGGTAATGCATAAAATTCACCATTGTTCAAACGGCTGGGTACAAGAAAGTCACGCGCGCCTTCAGGGGTGGATTTGGTCAGCACCGGAGTTTCTACCTCCACGAAACCGCCTTCGTCCAAATAACGCCGTATGGTCTGACTCACCTTGTGCCGCATAAAGAGATTGCCCTGCATACGAGGACGGCGCAAATCAAGATAACGCCATGCTAGGCGCAGATTTTCACCAGCATCACAACGATCTTCTATGGGGAAAGGTGGTGTTTTGGAAGTATTGAGCAGCTTCCATTCAAGAACTACAACTTCTATCTGGCCTGTAGGCATATTGGGGTTGACCATGCCCTCAGGTCTCGGACGAACAGTGCCACGCACAGCAAGCACGTATTCCGAACGTAATATATGTGCGTTCTCATGTGCCTCAGGAGCCATATCAGGGCTGAAGACTATCTGGGTAAGACCCTGACGATCACGCAGATCAACAAAAATAAGACCTCCATGGTCACGCCGATACTGTACCCACCCCATAAGGCATACTTCGGCCCCATCATTTTCCAGAGTCAGCTGGCCACAGGTATGTGTACGCTGCCACTGCCCCAGATCTGCAACAAATTTCTGGTGTTCCAGTTGAAGATCCTGATTCTGCTCTATCATTGCTCATTCCTGTTTTTCAGATAAGATATGACGTCAGCCTGAGGCATGGCCTGCTGTTCGCCACTTTCCAGTATCTTGACCGCCACGTGAGCCTGCGCAGCCTCATCAGGGCCAATAATCAGGCAAAACCGCGCACCGGACTTTCCAGCCTGGCGCATCTGACTTTTAAAACTGGCTGCAGTAAAATTCATCTCGCCGGTAAAACCCGCACCTCGCAGACATTGAGCCAGGGTAAAAGCCTGACGGCGGGCAAGTTCATCCAGAGCAAGAATATAAAAATCGGGCTTGTTATTATTATTTTCTCCCAGAAGCAGAGCCAGCCGTTCCATACCGCAGGCAAAGCCTACACCCGGTACATCAGGTCCACCCAGGCTTTTTACCAGACCATCATAACGACCGCCTCCGGCAACAGCGGTCTGGGCACCAATCCTGCCGCTGACCACCTCAAAAGTCGTACGACAGTAGTAGTCAAGACCACGTACCAAACGATGATCTATCTCATACGAAAGCTTTTCTCCCTTCAGAGCATCCAGCACCGCTTGAAAATGCTCTCTGCAGTCAGGGCAGTTATATTCCAGTAAAAGAGGAGCATCTTTTGTCAGATCACGGCATCCTTGCTGCTTGCAGTCCAGTATACGCAGAGGATTGCTGTCTGCCCGTCGTGCACAGTCTTCACACAGGGCAGATCGGTTGATTCCATTCAGAAAATCTGTCAGAGCCTGCCGGAACAACGGACGACAGGAAGAGCAGCCCAGAGAATTGATTTTGAGAGAAGGTTCATCCACACCCAGTGTCTGCAAAAAGCTCATCAGCATAATGATGAGTTCAGCATCTGCCAAGGGGCTGTACGAACCCAGACACTCACAGTTGATCTGATGGAACTGCCGCATACGGCCGGCCTGAGGTCTCTCGTAACGAAACATGGGACCTGTAGTGAACAGACGGCTGACAGCCTCTCTGTTGACCAGGCCAGCTTCTATATAAGCCCGCATGACACCAGCAGTAGCCTCGGGCCTCAAGGTCAGCATACGACCCTTGCGGTCCGGAAAAGTATACATCTCTTTTTGCACTACATCGGTCTGTTCGCCGATAGAACGCTGAAAAAGATCTGTAAATTCAAGCAGAGGTGTGCGCAGCTCAACAAAACCATAACGTCTGAAGATTTCACGCGCACAATTTTCCATACGCGTAAAATTGTTACTCTGCGGAGGGAACATATCCGCAAAGCCCTTAATACGGGAATATGATCTGCTCATGACTATAATCCCTTGCCCATGCAGATTTTGCCTTCACCTCTCGAACATCGTACAGGATAATCACCATTGAAACAGGCCAGGCAATAACTGTCCGAATGCATGACCGAGCGCAGAAGACCTTCGATACTCAGATAATGCAGAGAATCTACATCAAGTTTCTTTTCAATTTCCTCAAGTGAATGTGTGGCAGCTATCAGCTCACCTCGTGAAGAGAAGTCAATACCATAGCGGCAAGGGAACTTCACTGGGGGACAGGATATACGGATGTGTACTTCTTTGGCGCCAAGCTCACGCAATTTTTTGACACGGGTTATCATGGTAGTACCACGTACTATGGAGTCATCCACAATACATATTCTTTTACCTTCTATCATAGCCCGTACAGGATTTATTTTTACGCGAACACCAAAATTACGCATACTCTGTGTGGGCTGAATAAACGTACGGCCCACATAGTGATTGCGTATATTGGCATGTTCATAGGGAAGTTCTGCACATTGTGCAAAACCTACGGCAGCATATACCCCAGAATCTGGGAATGGCAGAATAAAATCCACATCCGGTGTAGATTCATGGGCTAACTGCCAGCCCATCTGTTTACGACAAAGGTAGACCTGCTCATTAAAAACATAAGAGTCAGGACGGGCAAAATAAACCAGTTCAAAAATGCACTGTCGGGGCTTTTCCGGCAGAAGTCCATGCAGCCTGCAGCTACGCTCACCATCCTCATCAACAATAAGCATTTCACCAGGCTCTATAGAACGCTCATATTCAGCTTCCAGCAGATCAAAGGCACAGGTCTCAGAGGCGAAAACCGGCTTACCATCCAGGCGACCAAGGGCCAGAGGATGAAAACCATGGGGATCTCGTACGGCTACAAGTGTTTTTCCGGCCATAATCAGCAGGCAGTAAGCCCCGCGAACCTGGGCACAGGTCTCGCGAACAGCTTCGGGCAGGTCTCGCTCACGCAGGGCTCTGACCAGAAGATGCATGAAAACTTCCGTATCATTACCGGTAGAAAATATGGCCCCGCGGTTTTCAAGATCTTCACGCAGCTCTACGCAGTTTACCAGGTTACCGTTATGTGCGAGAGCAATATCCATACCCTTATAATGAGCGACAAAAGGCTGTGCATTGCTGAAAGAAGAGCGCCCTGTAGTGGAGTAGCGCACATGCCCCACAGCAGTCCTGCCTGGCAGTTTACATAGTTGCTGTTCGGTAAAGACATCCGGCACCAGGCCCATACCCTTGTGCTCATGCATGCCCTCATCATCACAGGTGACTATACCAGCACTTTCCTGACCCCGATGCTGCTGCGCGTACAAACCAAAATAGGCCAGCCGCGCTGCGTCCTCATGTTCATAAATGCCGAAAAGACCGCATTCGTGTCGTATCATGGCTCACTTCTTCTTTTTTGTGCGCAGATGCGCGATACGATTCTCTACTACTGCCGGATTGGGGTAGGCCTCGCGCGCCAGCTCAAACTGCTGCAGAGCCTCCTCACTGCGCCCAAGCTGTTCAAGAGCATCCCCCAGCAAAAAATGAATCTGACCGCGTAACAGGCCATCCTTATTGCCGTCAAGTCCCTCCATAACCTGCTGACCCAGATCAGCCGCCTCCTGCCAGCTTTCTCGAGCAGCTTTTTGTTCTGCGAGATCATACATACACATAATCTTGTCATTTTCGGGCAGTGGCATACTCAGGCATTGCTGCAAGGTCTCCTCCATGGCATCAAAACGTCGCTGACGAAACTGCATAGCCGCCAGACGGCGATAGCCATGCACCATATCTTCAGCGCTCAGCCATCCCAGCCCCACATAGATATTCCATATTTCAGCAGCCCGCTCGAAAAGATGCAGCTGCTCTGCCAGAAGACCCATGCGTTCCAGTATCACCTTGCTTCGTTGATCATCATCAGCAAATTCTTCACGCATGGCTTCCAGATAATCCAGTGTAGCGTGCGGCTCAGGGCTAATGGCATTGATGACTGTCAAAAGCGTATTCCAGATTTCCCAACGTCTGTCAGCATCAGTCTCATGGCGAAGCGAGCGCTCCAGCAATCTCTCAGCAAGCGGCCAGTTATGCCCCTCCACAGCATTGAGAGCCGCTGTCAGATCATCTTCCGCAAGAGGCATCCTTTCACAGGCTGCTCCAAGGCTCAGGCAGATGATCATACCTGTCAGCAGGCGACCCACATGGCTCATTATCACATTCCACTATCTTGAGCATCAGCATGATCAATCCCGACGCGATCATTGATACCACCTTCATCCAGTCGGTCAAAACCGACTACACGTGCACCTTCATCAAGGCGAACCAGCATGACACCCATGGTCGCCCGCCCCTTACTGCGAACTTCTTCCACACTGATACGCACAACCTTATTAGCTGAAGTAAGGAGAATGAGCCCATCATTATCTCTAACGGGCATGGCACCAACTACTGCCCCGGTCTTGCCTGTCACTTTAAAATTGATGATTCCCTTTCCTCCACGCGACTGCAGGCGATAAAGTTCCACACTTGTCCTCTTACCAAAACCATTAGCCGAGATAGACATTATTTCTGTGGTCTGGTCTATATCCTTAATAATGACACCTGCCACAACATAGTCTTGTCGCCGCAGTGCCACACCCTTGACCCCGGTTGCCGAGCGCCCCATGGGGCGGATGTCTCCGCATGAAAAACGTATGGAGAAACCATCAGCTGTTGCCAGGACAATATGATCATCTTCACGAATGGGGCGCACTACCACCAGCTCGTCATCCTCACGCAGGCCTACTGCCAGAAGCCCTGTTTTTCGACATCGTGCGTAGAGTGATGCAGATGAACGTTTTACCATACCTCTTTTAGTGACAAAGAGAAAATATTTGTCTTCAGCAAATTCACGCAGAGCCAGAACAGTCGTGACCCATTCCCCATCTTCAAGCGGCAACAGGTTATTGATGTGTACGCCTTTGGCTGTACGACTGCCCTCGGGAACCTGATGTGCCTTAAGCTGATGCATGCGTCCTTTGTTGGTAAAAAGACAGAGATACTGATGGCTGGTAGTAGTTAAAAACTCCTGCACATAGTCATCTTCAGCAGTATGTACAGCAGCAATACCCTTGCCTCCGCGTCTCTGCTGCTGGTAATTCTCAAGATTGGTACGCTTCATATATCCACGCCGTGAAAGCGTTATGACAACTTCTTCATCAGGTATTAGATCTTCTATATCTATACCGACAAGAGTCTCAGCCAACACTTCAGTACGACGTACCGTGGCGAAAGTTTCTCGTATTTCGTGTATCTCACGCTTTATCTCACAACGCAAAACCTCGGTATTACCTAGAATGGACTTATAAAATTCTATTTTATGGAGCAATTCATTATATTCAGATATAAGTTCATCGCGCTGCAAAGCTGTCAGACGTTGCAGACGCATTTCAAGAATAGCCCTGGCCTGTGATTCAGAAAGAGTAAAATCAGCCATAAGCCGCTGACGGGCTTCTTCCGGACTGGCAGAATTCCGAATCAGGGAAACTATCCTGTCGATATTGTCGATGGCAATACGTAATCCTTCAAGGATATGTGCTCTGGCTTCGGCTTTAGCCAGATCATAACGGGTTCTCCTTATGACAACTTCCCGCCGGTGATCTATAAAGCAGTTTAATGCACTCTTCAGATTAAGGAGAACAGGCCTGTTGTCTACCACAGCCAGCATATTAATGCCAAAACTGGATTCTAAAGGAGTAAACTTATAGAGAGCATTAATAACTATATCTGGAATGATTCCACGTTTCAGGTCAATAACTATACGTATACCTCTACGATCTGATTCATCTCGAAGATCTGCTATACCGTCTATTTTACGGTCATTGACCAGAGATGCAATTTTTTCTACTAAACTGGATTTATTGAGTCCAAAAGGGATTTCCCTGATGACCACAGACTGCAGGCCTTTTTTTCTCTCTTCCAGTTCTACACGGCCACGTATTTTTACTGTTCCTCGGCCTGTATGATAGGCATCGCGAAGTCCTTTACCCGCATAGATAAAACCATATGTGGGAAAATCTGGACCTTTTACTATCTCCATCAGCTCATCAACGCTGCATTGAGGTTTATCCAGCAGAAGCTGTATGGCATCGCACAGCTCACCAAGATTATGCGGAGGAATATTGGTTGCCATGCCTACAGCAATACCCGACGAGCCATTGACCAGCAGATTGGGGACTCTGGTCGGCATGACTGAAGGTTCCTGCAGGGTATTGTCGTAATTAGGTCGAAAATCTACAGTATCCTTATCAAGATCGCCGAGGAATTCCTGTGCCAGACGGGACATGCGCACTTCTGTATAGCGCATGGCTGCCGCAGAATCACCATCAATGGAGCCGAAATTACCCTGCCCGTCTACCAGAGGATCACGCATGGAAAAATCCTGCGCCATACGCACCAGAGCATCATAAACTGCCGAATCACCATGTGGATGATACTTACCAATAACATCACCCACAATACGTGCTGATTTTTTATGCGGACGATTATAATTATTAGCAAGTTCATATTGAGCAAACATGATGCGCCGGTGTACTGGTTTGAGGCCATCTCGAGCATCGGGAATAGCTCGCCCTATAATGACTGAGAGGCTGTACTCCAAATAAGACTGGCGTAATTCTGTTTCTATATTGATCTGCGGATGCTGCCCTTGATATTCTTCAGACACAATTTCCTCACTGATTGTTTTTCAGGTCAGATAGACATAGTACTGTAACTATACGCTTATGCGCCTACAATATATTTTTCATAGAAAATACAGCGCAAATAATTTTCAGATTATATAATATTAAATACTAAATATCTAGATCCTGTACAGCAAGTGCATTACGCTCAATAAAATTTCGCCTTGGTTCTACTCTGTCTCCCATCAGCTCTTCAAAAGCTTCAGAGGCAGAGAGGGCATCTTCTACAGAAACCTGAAGTAAAATACGATTTTCAGGATTCATGGTGGTTATCCATAACTGTTCTGGATTCATTTCACCAAGACCCTTATAACGCTGTATATTTATACCCTTGCGGGCTTCATCCAATACCATCTGAAATAACTGGAAAATATCGACAACCGTACTTTCTTCATCCCTGCGCCTGAAAGTAAAGGTAAGATCACCGCAGTTTTCTCGCAAAGTATTGAATAACTGCCATGTCTGACGATAAAGCCTGGAAGAAAAAAATTCCATGCCGCGACGTGTTTGATGGCTGCCTGTACTTTCAAAAACAGCGAACATCCTTTTTTCATCATCTTCACTGTGCTGCTCTTCCATATGCAGTGTATATCCAAATTTGTCGAGCCAGGAAGTCAGCGTATCCTCCCTTTTTTTGAGAAGATCAGCGCCAATCTGTTCTGGATAACTGGAAAGAGCCAAAAAAAGATCACGCGGTGTTCCGGCACTTTCGGCATCGCGAACACGCAGAGAAATCTTTTCGATATCACGCATAAAGCATAACAGCTCTTTACCACTGTATTCCTTGCCATTGGCAGCTAAAATACGTACATCCTCACTTACTCTGGAGAGCAGGAAGTCATTGAGCTCTGCATCATCTTTAATAAATTTTTCCATGCGTGAATTATGTACACGGTACAGTGGTGGCTGAGCTATATATACATAACCTTTTTCCACCATTTCCTGAAACTGCCGGAAAAAGAAGGTTAGAAGTAAAGTACGAATATGAGCACCATCCACATCAGCATCTGTCATAATGATAATTTTATGATAACGCAGACGGGAGAGATCTAGCTCATCCTGTATGCCAGCTCCCATGGCTGTTATTAGGGCTTTGACTTCCTTATTGGCCAGCATGCGGTCAAAACGGGTGCGTTCTGTATTGAGTATCTTGCCACGCAGGGGCAGAATGGCCTGATGTTTAGGATTACGCCCTTGTTTGGCAGAACCACCTGCCGAATCACCTTCAACTATAAAGAGTTCTGACTCTGCAGGGTCCTTACTTTGGCAGTCTGCCAGTTTGCCTGGAAGAGCATTATCTGTAAGAGCACCCTTACGGCGTACTAGCTCCTTGGCGCGTCTGGCGGCATCACGGGCGCGAGCAGCATCTACAGCCTTATCGATAATAAGACGGATATCCTTCGGGTTTTCTTCAAAATGAACATTGAGGCGTTCATAAACGATACCAGCAGCAATGCCAGCCACTTCACTGTTGCCAAGTTTTGTCTTTGTCTGCCCTTCAAACTGCGGTTGCGGTAGTTTGACACTGATGACGGCTGTTAACCCCTCACGAACATCATCACCAGAAAGTGTTGTATTTTTCAGTTTTTTGACGAGATCCGGCTGAGCCTTGATGTACGTGTTGATAGCCCGAGTCAGCGCAGTACGGAAACCTACCAGATGTGTACCGCCTTCCTTGGTCCGTATATTATTGGCGAAAGTAAGGATATTTTCCTTATAGCCGGCATTATACTGCAGGGCAAATTCGACTGTGACATTGTCTACCAGACCTTCCCCTTCTATGATTGTATGGATACCGCTTTCACCCGAATTGAGATCTGAAACAAACTGTCGTAATCCTCCTTCTGCACGAAAAACATGTGTCTCTCCAATACGTTCATCAATGCATTCGATGGTCAGCCCTTTGTTCAGATATGCCAGTTCTTCAAAACGCTTTTTGAGTATTTCGTAAGAGAATTCGAGAATTTCAAAAATCTCTTCGTCTGGTTTGAAACGTATCGTTGTTCCATGCCCTTCAGCATCGCCGATGACAGTGAGTTGATCTTTAGGAATACCACGCGAATAGTTTTGCCGGTATCGTTTTCCATCACGACGAACCGTAACCACAAGTTCTTCAGACAGAGCATTGACACAGGACACACCGACCCCGTGTAACCCACCGGAAACCTTGTAGCTATTATTGTCAAACTTTCCCCCGGCATGCAGCTTCGTCATGACTACCTGAACTGCCGGCACCCCTTCTTTGGGATGTATGTCCACAGGAATACCACGACCGTCATCCCGTACTGTTACAGAATTGTCTGCATGCAACGTTACAGTAATATGGCTACAGAAACCGGCCATGGCTTCGTCAATGGAATTATCCACTACTTCGTAGACCAGGTGATGCAGGCCACGTGTATCTGTGGAACCGATGTACATGGCCGGGCGTTTACGCACGGCGGACAGACCTTCCAGAATAGTGATGGAAGATGCATCATAGCTGTTGTTACAGGGAGTTGTCATTGATACGTCCTTATCACGCCTGCGCTAGACGTCTTCTTCACTGTAATAGGTAGCTTCAGAAACCTTCATGGGCATGATGATAACCGTATAGTCGGGATCTTCGATACCACGTATACCACAGGGACCTTCAGGATCTGTCAGCAACATATCCAGTCTCCCAGAAATAAAATGACCAAAAACATCCAGTAAATTACGTGTAGGGAAGGCAATTCGTGAGATATCACCGGAGTAATTGATTTCCAGACTTTCTGTAGCTGAACCTATATCCTGCCCCTGCGCAGACAGACGTACTTCAGTTGCATTCAGATCCATATAGGTACAGCGATCATTATCAGTATTGAAGATAAGAATACGACTGAGAGCTTCCATACCTTCTTTACGGTCCAGATTCATGGGTCTGACTCCCTCTTCCGAAAGTTTTGCCATGAAAATATTATAATCTGGATATTCATGAGCAGCACGAGGTAGACTAAGGCTTTCCGCCCTTCCCATACTGCGCAGATAGAGGCGTTTATCGGTGATATTCAACTCTATCTCATCATTACCGAGCCATTTTTTAATATCCTGTAGATATCTTTTCTGAATAAGTATCCCGTTTTTCGGCAGACGTGCAGCCAGATCATCATGCAAGAAAGAGACAAGTGCAAACTGATGTCCGTTAAGTCCACAGACGTCTATACGGCCGTTTTCTGCAGGTTTCATACAAAGACAGGCAATAGCATCCATGGCATCATCGTCACTGATACAGAATGTCACCTTATCCAGGATATCCTGCAGAAAATCACCGGACCAGACTACAGCATCTTCGGACGGAAAGTCAGAAAAGTTTTGAAACCACTCCGGTCCGTTTACTGGCAGTTTGTAGCTACGTCGTCCCTGCTCCAGAAGAAGATTGCCCGAGGCACCGTCCAGAGTCATCCTTATTTCTCCTGCTGGCAACTGGCGAATCAAATCCACAAAGGCGCGGCCCTGTACACCGATAAGCCCTTCCTCCATCACCTGGGCAGGATACTGCCCGGTAAATTCTATGTTGGCATCTGTAGACATTATGGAAAGGCTTTCTTCAGAGGCTTTGAGCCAGATGGAGCGAAGATAGGTAGCTCCTGCCTTAGTGGGAAGAATTGCTACAGCCTTCTGGAGGCCCTCGATGACAGTTTCTTTATTAAATATGAGTTTCATATATATTCCTTTTTATTATTATGGTTGTTATTTTGTTCATATCTTCGATAACATACTGAAATAAAAGTATTTTTTTAGTCAGTTCCTTTTGCTCAGCTGGACTGTTAGTGCATTTTGCTCATGCGCATACCAAGTACACCCAAGGTCAGAAGGTCATATTTTCCAGCTCTGTCACCTTGTGATAGACAGTTTTGTCAGTTTTCATTAATTGTTTAATCTTTTTAATAGCATAGATAACTGTGCTGTGGTCTCTGCCACCAAAAGCGCGTCCCAGTTCAGGATAGGAAAGCCCCAGACGCTGACGGCAGACATACATGGCCATCTGTCGAGCGAGTACCAGGTCAGGGCGGCGTTTGCTGCCCAGAATATCTTCAGGACGCAGGTTGAAACTGGCGGCTACACCTGTAAGGATATCCCGACAGGCTGGAAGACGTGCAACTCCTCCTGTTCGTACGATATTTTCCAGATCAGAAGGACTCAGATTCCTGCCGCGGATGTTTACAAAGGCCTCTAGTTTGAGAATGAGACCCTGCAGGAGCCTGAACTGAGTACAGCGCTGGGCCAGATACATCAGTTGATCCCGACCAAGATGTAACTGACGTTCCCTGCACAGAATTTGTAAATATCGCAACCTGACGTCTAGGTCCGGTTCAAGAAGCTCAAGTACAAGTCCGCCCTCAAGACGGCTGTAAAGGCGTTCATCAAAGGTTTTTAGCGTCTGAGAAGGAGCAGCATAGGCAAAGATCATCTGATGCATACGTTCTGCCTCTCGTGGACAGGCGTCCATGAGTGCAGCTATCTGTTGCTGCCAAAGATGATGCTCAATAAGTTCTTGAAGATCATCCAGCAGGAGAACAGCACAATCCTGCCAAAATACTTCGGGACGGACGAGACTGACTGCATTATCGCGACAGAATGTGAGAGCTTTTTGCCGGATAACGCGACCAGGCAATGTTTTACCCGAAAATGCCTTTTCCAGAACCTGCAGAAGATGGCTTTTACCAGTACCGCTGCGCCCGCACAACAGAAAAGGATTATAGATAGTTCCCGGAGCGTGTGAAGCAACCTCTTTGGCTGCCGCTAAAGGGAAGGCATTTTTAGCATTGCTCAAGAATGAGGCAAAGTAATCCTGTTGTTCTGCGGCCCTGTCAGGGATATTGTCGGAGCGCTCCAAGTGAAGTAGGTTTGTGGCAGAAGATTCGGTTAAGGGAAAAGACATGGGGAAGGTCTCTGTCGATACAGACGTCGACTGATAGCAGATGCGTGGCATCCCCCCCTTAAAATGTCTGTTCAGGGCTTCTTCGAAAAGGCTGCGTTTATGGCGTGAGAACCATGCGCCAAAATAGGCATGAGGAAAGGTGACTCTGATGATGTCACCTTCCTGATAAAGGCACAGACTGTCGAGCCAGCCCTGACCGTTATCCCCTGGCAGGAATTGCCGCAATGTGGTTTTGAGCATGCTTGTATGAAAATTGTGAATAAAGTTCATAACTGTTCGAAATAGTGAAAAACCATATATAAATATAGCATAAAAATAATTTTTGAACAAGCCTTATTTCTTGGCTGGGGCAGGAAGAAAGACAAATTACGATCATTGCAACAGACTGTATAAGATAAACAGTCATATACTATGATGGTCTCATTGTCTGGATGAGAGCAGAGATCTATATTTTCATTATGGAGTAGGTGATGAGACGTTACTGGCTGGTGACTATTTTATTTGTTGTACTGACAGGCGGGCTGTTAGTTGAACATACAGGGCGTCAATTATTGACTGTACCTGAGAAAATTTCTACAGAAGTCTCACCAGAAAATCAGATGCAACAATCTGCGCTCTCGCAGGCTATAGGTCTTACTTCGTCAGAAAAATCTGTATCATTATCTGAAGAAAGCAAGAATTCTGTACCTGATGAGGCTGTTCATAAAGGCACAGTAGAAAAGGGTGATACCATCAGTAAGATACTCGAAGATACTGGTACAGACTGTGTGCATGATTACATCAGCGCAGCGCGTGAGGTATTCTCCATGCGTTCATTCAGAGCCGGTCAGCCCTATGTTATCGTGACCGATACAGCTACAGGACGCGTCAAACGTTTTGAATATGAGATAGATAAAAGTCACCGACTGGTCGTTGAAGGAGCAGAAGAGCCTATTGCAAGAGTAGAGCCTATTAAATATAGTATATTGCTGGAAAGAGTAGAGGTCACAATCAACGACAGTCTGTTTCAGGCAGTGGCAGATGTAGGGGAGAGCCCACAGCTGGCTCTGCAGCTGGCAGAAATGTTCGGCTCTGAGATAAATTTTATACGAAACATCCAGGAAGGGGATTCTTTTTCTGCACTGGTGGAAAAGCGTTATCGGGAGGGAGAGTACAAGGGATATGGCCGTGTGTTGGCTGCACATTTTACAAATCGTGGCAAGACATTTGAAGGATATCTTTTTCAGACGGCCAAGGGGCATACAGGCTATTTCAACGAAAAAGGAGAAAGTCTGCGTAAGACGCTTTTACAGGCCCCTCTTGCTTTTACAAGGTTGACTTCCCGTTTTTCACATAGCCGCAGACATCCAATCCTTGGTATACGAAGGCCACATCTTGGTGTGGATTACGCGGCACCTACTGGTACGCCTGTCAAGGCTGTAGGTGATGGCGTTGTTACGTTGCGTCGTTGGGTTGGGGGCTACGGCAATCATATTATTATCAGACATGATGCCGGTCTGGAATCCATGTATGCTCATCTTTCCGGTTATGCCAGAGGTCTGAAAAAAGGGAGCAGTGTTCGGCAGGGTCAGGTCATTGGTTTTGTAGGCAGTACCGGTCTTTCTACCGGACCACATCTGGATTTTCGAATCAGGCAGAATGGCAGATTTATTGATCCAACTAAGGCTATCAACCCACGAAGTACACCTGTTTCTAAGAAGGACATGCCCGCTTTTCTGCAAATAATGGCAACAGAACGGGCATATCTGAAAGGTGAAAAGCCTCTTGCAGAATACACGGCAGGCAGCATAGTGCAGGAAAGAGAGGAGAAGGCAGAAAAAAAAGCTGGACATAAACAGAAAAAAAACAGCTGACAGAAAACGGGGTCAGTTTATGCACAGTGCAGGGGTAACGTAGGCAAAAGAAAACAGGGTTATGACGCTTATATCATAACCCCTTGATTTTCTTTGGCGCGCCCGGCGCGATTCGAACGCACGACCTTTGAACAAGCAAAATGTGGGGCCAGAATTGAGGTGAAGGATAACGCGCATGGCTGCCAGAAAAACCGAAACCATTGCTCCGGGCATTAGGGCGAGAACGCAAGAAGGTCGTCTCTACAAGGGGAAGCCTGACCGATACTTTCAATATCCACAATCGGGCAAGAAAGGGGGTGAGCAAGCTCCCTGAAAAGATCAAGAAAACTTTGGCGCTGCTGATTGCCGATATGGAAGACTCTGGCCCCGTCCGTGGTGACTGGCCCAATTATGGAAAACTCGGTGAACGCCGTCACCACTGCCATCTAAAAAAAGGTCATCCAACATATGTGGCAGTGTGGGAAGAATCACCGAATGGAATACAGCTTATCGAGGTGACATATGCAGGGACACACGAACGCGCCCCATACTGAGACCGTAATCCTTTCCTTTGCTGTACCCTCCTTCCGTGTAGCCGAGGCGGTGCAGGCCATGAGAGGACTTGGATTTGAGCCAGCGCAGGAGTCTGTGCCCTGGCGTGAAGTGCTGCCATATTCAGACGAAGAACTTCCCAGAGTTCTGTTATCTGGCGCACGTTACCGCGAAGGAATGACCCAGGTGCAACTTGCCGGGAAGACAGGGATACCCCGGAGACATATCAGCGAAATGGAAAATGGCAGGCGCCCCATTGGCAAGCAGAACGCTCGGAAACTGGCAGAGGTGTTGAACATAGACCCGCGCAGACTTTTGAGCGTGTAGTGACATTTCCCGGCTAGGTGCGGATTAGCTACCCGCTCTGAAAAGAGAGTCCTTTCCTCTCCTGCAGGGGACTACCGAAAGGTATCCCGTGAAAGGGGGGCATAAAACGCCGTACATCTGCTGTAACAAAATTTTTTAAAATAAAAGTTACACTGTGTAACAGCAGGCTTTGACGTATTTTCCCAGAATGTTTTAGACTACCCCGATTTGTTTAGTCTCAGGACTCATTAAATAAAAAAGATAACAATGGCAGCAATGCAAATGGCAGAAAAGAATGTATGGGCACAACGGTCATAACGCGTGGCAATTCTGCGCCAATCCTTAAGTCTGCCAAACATGATTTCTATTTTGTGTCG
>JAFQNG010000067.1 GCA_017396005.1 Desulfovibrio sp. | reverse complement strand
TCCTTTTTGACAATTAATGAGTCCTGAGCCTAGTCTGTTTTTCGGTGTGCTGGGTATATGGTCTGTCTTTGGTCATATCAGCGGCGCAGTCGTTGCACAGGGCAAGATCAAGATCGAGACCGAACGCAAGACAGTGCAGCATCTGGAGGGCGGTATTGTAGACGCTATCCTGGTACGTGAAGGCCAGGAAGTAAAAGCAGGCCAGGAGCTCATCATTCTGGAATCCGTGCAGGTGGATGCCGACACCAGCATGCTGCAAAAGCAGCTGGTGGCACACAATGCCGCGTATCTGCGGCATATGGCTGAACGGGACATGGCATCTGAACTTGTCTGGCCCGAAGCGATCAAGCACGAGGCCGCAGCTGTGAACAGCCCTGAAGTGCTTGCCAATGAGGAAAAGATTTTCCATGCACGCCGGGAATCCCTGCAGGCTCAGCTTTCCCTGCTCACGACCCAGTTGGCCCAGCTGGACGCACAGGTCTTGGGTTTTGAGGATCAGCTCAAGGCAGAGAAGACCATCATCGCTACTCTGCATGAAGAATTACGTGCCAAGCGACAGCTGTACAAGGAACGCTTTCTGGAAAGGTCACAGATACTGGAACTGGAGCGTGATCTGGCAAGCCATCAGGGCAACCGTGGTCGGCTCAGGCAGTCCATTGCCGAAGCAAAGCAACGGGCTGCCGAGCTGCATCTCCGTATGGAAGAAATAAAGGTGCGTTTTGTGGAGGAAACCACAAGGGCACTGGGCGAACTGGAAAACGAGATCATACAGGTGCGTGAACGTATTCGTCCTTTGCAGGATGCCGGGAAGCGTTTGCGCATTACTGCCCCTGTCAGTGGCAAGGTGGTGGATCTCAAGGTGCATTCCAGAGGTGGTGTAGTCCGGCCCGGCGAGCCTCTCATGGACATCGTACCCCATGACAATCCCCTCATTGTGGAAACACAGGTGCCGGTCAATAAAATCACTGATGTCTATATCGGTCAGGAAGCGCTTGTGCAGCTGGATGCCTTTGATACGCGTCTCGTGCCCCATATGCCGGGCAAGGTCACGTATATTTCAGCTGACCGCCTGGAAGAAAGTACATCGGCAGGGGCATTACCGTACTACCTCTGTTATGTGGAGGTCAATCCGGCTTCTCTGGAGGCTGAACAACTCTATCTCTCACCCGGTATGCCTGTCACTGTGTTCATTACAACGAAAAAGACCTCAGTCCTCTACTATATGGTGGAGCCTCTTATCAAAAACTGGGACAGGGCCTTGCGGGAATGAGCATACTGTTCCGGATACTCCTTCTTATGATGACCACAGCAAGTCCAGCTTTTGCCGACAGCCTGTATCCGTCAGTTCTTCCGGGCAGTCTGTATGTGGGAGAAAGCAAAGGAGTATTGAGTCAGCAGGCTGAATTATATCTGCTGGATGCAAACTATTTTGTGTTGCGCCAGAGTTTCAGCAGAAGAGAAATGTCCTTTACGAGAGATCTGACCGGTCTTTGGCTGCAAACAGATTCTGGCGCGATCCTGCAACTGTCCAATGCTCATGGTTTGCTACTGATCTGCAATGTAGGGGGCGAGCGCAATCTCTATTGCCGTTTCCCCGGTATAGGCGGGCAGCCAGCTGATGAACTTGTCCTGCAAGAACGTCCTTTTTCCATGCCGGAGTTTAGCATCATGGGCAGGCTGGAACAGTGCAAAGATCATCTTGCCTTGACGGACAGTGCTACAGGACGTGTTTTTTCCCCATTGTCTGCAGAGACAGCCCTGCCGGAGCATACGAATCAACCGCTTTTTGTAGATGCTGTCATACGCCCCTCCCATGAAGGCTGCATCCTGACGCGGCTTCGCAGTTACTCACGCAATATTCCTGAGCCGCAGGCTGTCCAGGGTACTGCGGATTTTGCCGCTCTGGTAGCCGGGCGCAGTTGGCGCCTGCAATCCCTGCCAGGTGTGCCTTCAGCTTCCTGCATCTTCACACCACAAGGTCCAGGAACTGGAACCATGGAACTT
The DNA here is from genome assembly GCA_017396005.1 of Desulfovibrio sp. Taxonomy (GTDB): domain Bacteria; phylum Desulfobacterota; class Desulfovibrionia; order Desulfovibrionales; family Desulfovibrionaceae; genus Desulfovibrio. Next base: position 1,186 of record JAFQNG010000067.1, on the reverse strand, counting down.
TCAGGCCAGGGTCTCTACTTGCTGCTTCGCTATGACATCAGGGGAGAGACCATACTGTTGCAGGCTGATGACGCAGCAAAGGCTATGCTCCAGCAGCTCAAGGCCGAAGCTCTTTTACCCCTGTTGCACGTCAGACGCTGGAAGCAGCAGGGGAGAATATTGTTGCTGTCCACAGGCCAGGGGCAGCATTTTGTCTGTAATCTTGCGGATCATGATCCGCGCATGCCGAGGTAGAGCCATGTATACTTTTTGCCGCTGTGTCGCCCTTGTCCTGATACTGATAGCATGTAGCCCTCTTTCTGCTATCACCGCTGGCAGGACCTTTACCATGGAACAGGCTGTATTGCAGGCCATGCAGGCCAATCCCGGCGTTGAGGCCAAGCTGCTCATGCTGGAGAACGCCCGTCTCAATATAGGAGTGGCCCAGAGCTACTTCTGGCCGCGCGTGTCACTGGTAGCCAGTGTCAATCGTATTGAGAACTATGCAGAAGTGCAGACCTACAACAGCGACAATCTGAGCAGTGACAACTGGTCCAAGGGACTTCGGGCTTCATTGTCGCTCTTTGCCGGTTTTGCTCATCTGAACAATCTGCAGAAATCCCGGCTCACAGCAGAAATGGAAAAGGCTCGTCATCAGCAGGCCAGGCTGGAGCTGGGAGCCAATGTACAGATGCAGTTTTTGCAGCTTCTCAAGAACCGTGATGATCTGAAAAGCGCCAGGGAATCGGTACGGCGTATCGAAACCCAGCTCAAGTCAGCAGAAGCCTTTGTGAAGGTAGGCATGGCCCCCTACGTCAATGTGCTGCAGAACCAGACCGAGCTTGCACGGGCCGAACAGCAGGTCATCCGTGTGCAGAATGATATCCGTAATGCCGAAGTACAGCTCAACAAGTTTCTGGGATTTGCTCCTTCTGACCCGATAGTTTACGTGGGACGGTTGCAGGACTATGCATCACGTATTTCCTACAGTGAAGAAGAGGCCGTCAAGCTGGCAGTCCGCCAGCGGCCTGATCTGATCATGGCCCAGAAATCCGTCGAAGTAGCCTGGAAAGACATGCATGTGGCTGCAGGGCGTTTTTTGCCCAGCGTTGACGCCACCTATGACAATATGAGTGTCAGCAAGGATTACGATGACAAGCGCTATAGCGGCTATACCCGAAACTACTGGGCCGCGGGCGTACAATTC
>JAFQNG010000005.1 GCA_017396005.1 Desulfovibrio sp. | reverse complement strand
TTTTTTGCCCAGCGTTGACGCCACCTATGACAATATGAGTGTCAGCAAGGATTACGATGACAAGCGCTATAGCGGCTATACCCGAAACTACTGGGCCGCGGGCGTACAATTCAACTGGGAAATCTTCTCTGGTGGCAATACCACTTTTGCCACACTGGCTGAGCGCAAGCGTGCCCAAGCTTTGCAAAAGGACTATGAAGATGCTATGTCCGGCGCACGGGCCGACGTCATCCGTGCGCTACTGGATGTGAAAGCTGCCCGTGAACTGATCTCTGCCTCACGCAAAGGCGTAGAGACTGCCCGGGAAAGCTATGCCATGGCCAATAGGCGTTATATGACCAATACCGGAACGATTACTGAGTTATTGGATGCACAGCTGCGACTCACGCAGGCTGAGACAGATGCCAGTCTTGCACTTACTGAATTTCAAAGTGCCAGGGCACGATTCTTCTTTTTTATAGGGAGGGAAAATCCAGGTTTGAGGTAGGAAATAATCCATATGCAAAAAGTATGCTATGAAAGGAAATCAGATACTATTAGAGGTAGTGGTATCTGATTAAACATACTAGGTAATCACTCGGCTTTGCCGAGGGTACATGACTAATGAATTTCTATATTATACTAATTCGTTTTATTTTGACAGATGAGTTTACAGATTTACTATTTGTGTGTGTATATGTTGAACCGATACCTATATAGTTTTTTATAACTATTTCATTAACATCTACGCAAAATGGTTCAATAGATTCAACAAGTTCATGATCTTCATTTAAAATCATAATATGAAATATAAGCATTGCATTTTCTTTTTTTGTTTCAACTTTAATAGTATGCCATTCATTTAAAGATAATTTATTTTTTAGTTTCCTATATTCTGATCCTATTCTAGTGTAACTAGAGTTCATTTTATGCATTACTATTGTCTCTCCGTAGTCACCACCTATGGTAAAAAGAATATTGTTGATACAAATATGTGGGCTAGAAAGATGCTCACTACTCAAAAAATCAAGTTCGACAATTTTTGTAAAATCATCTCTATCAGGAATAGTTAATGTTATAAATCCATTTGGATTTGTAATGAATTCTATGTATTTTTTATTATCTGAGTAGGGCTTAAGTTCAGCTTTCTTGTTTTTAGAAAGAGGCCACAATATATTTTTCTTGTTAAGCGTTGAAAGATTAATATTTTCCGTAACATTAATCCTGAGTCCGTTTACTTTTAATAACTTATTATTATGATTTAAATTAACATTTAAATAGAATATGCCTGGCAAGATATTTTGAGGTAAAGGAATAGACATTGTATTCAATAGATCAATATTTTTTCTTATGTATTTTACATCAATATTGCCAATCTGTATTGAATGCACTGATGATTCATCAAAATATATCTTTCCATATTTTTTATTGTACATCTCTATTTCTATGTTTGAACATCTATCTATATCGACATCAAAATACTTTTTATTTTTTACAGCTATAAAATCTGGGATATAATATATAAAAAGATTATATTTAGTGTTAGAGTTTTCATTCTTTTTCCACTTGTAATAAATATTATCTTCATTAGGTATAGCGATCGTTGAATATAGAAAGTTTTTATTTATATTGACGATGCCATATTCATTTGTTGTAAATTCTTCTCCATTAATGATTATTTCTTTATTGGCAAGTTCTTTTCCATTTAAAGTTATATAGCAATCAAATTCTTTTTGATTCACAAATATATTTGCAAATAAAAAAAATAATAAAAATGAAACCAAACCATAAAGTAGCTAAATGTTTTTTAGTGTCATCAATGTGATGTGTGATTGCTATATATAAAAATAAAATGAATACAGAGCTGCCTTTTTCAAGTGATTTTAATGTATCAAGAAAATTAAAAAAATTAGCTAGATTCATAAATACCTTTATATTATATTTAGTTGGTCTGTATTGTTGTTAATCATATTCAACTAGGGGTGATACTTTAACAAATTTTTTAATTATAAACTAGCCAAACTATCGCCTCTGGTGGTATCTGATTATTCAAAGTTTATATTTATTGCTTTGTAAAAAAATTTGTGTAAAGTTTATGTATAGAATCTATTTAGAACCTATTTTCATAAGAAATTAAATAAAATCATCAATTGCGATAGAACTGACGTAGAGTTAGCAGCTATGCAGAGCACAAAATGGTATACTACGACATGTTATTAGATATATGATAAGAACATTTGATATACTGCATCATATCTCTGGGCGGAATATATCAAAATTACTATTTTTATAAATTTCTTACGAGAACAGGTTCTTAAAAATTTTTTATATATGTGGTAGTACATAGGAGTTTAATAAGAGTACAAGTTCTAGGATCAGCATTTAACAAGTTTTACTCACAAAAAGTGTAACAGATGCAATATACTATACAGAAATATTAGTCATATCCCCCGTCTTTGCCGTGGCTATATGTCTTTTTTTATAATATATTTCTTTGCATAGGGAAATAGCTGTGTTTCATAGAAAAACTGTTTCTAGTAATTTGCACCTCACGATGCTTCATTGTCAAGTCACACGATTAAAGATTTTTAACAAAAGCGTTTTCCCTGTTTTTTATCCAATTGTGTCGACTCACTCGACATAGCTGGAGAGAGATAAAAGAACGTGCTTGGTAGCCGCCTCCTCGCTGTTTCGTGTGGGTACTGGCGATTTCCACAGAGGGGAGAAATATACTGAGTTTTAAGAACGGGTTTGTCCTTCAGGAGGAGCTGACACGTATCTTTTAATGTCAAAGAGAATTAAAAAGCTATAATTTCAGCATGTTACTATGCTGTCTATCTTCAGGCTGTAATTTTGCTCTGCCCCCCGTCGGAGACATTTCCTGTACGAAGGAGAAATGGATATCATGAATGAACAGTGGAAACGACTTGCACCTCTTCTTCCGGCCAATCCCAAGGGGCGGGAGGACAAGGTAGGCCGGTACTCAATGATCCTCGCGCCATCCTGAATGGTATTTTTGGGATTTTACATACAGGCGCGCCATGGAAGGAGTTGCTGGAACGCTATCATCCTCCCTACAGACCCGTCACAGATAGTCCAACGCTGGCGAAAAGCAGGGCCGTGCTGCTCGCTCTGGCCGGTGACCTACGGGAACGTGGCAAACTTGAGTTACGGGAAGTCTTCATTGCCGGAACATTCGTTCCGGCAAAAAAAGGGGGGGGCGTGCAGTTGGTAAAACCAAACGCGGTAAAGGCCCAGGATCATGGCAGTGGCAGACGCTGCTGCTTCTCCTCTCGCCCTTCATGTGGCAAACGCGTCGCCTCATGGCTTTCACATGGATGTAGAAGGCGTGGCTATGACCACTGGGATTGCCTGGCGAGGAAAGACTACCTGGGGATTTCCAGTACTGGCAGTATTCTTCGAAGGCGGTTGGGGTAATTATAAATCTACTGAGAATTTTGGGAGTGGTGATACCAAATCCAAGGGAGATCTCTCATATTACGGCGACGGCATTCTCGGACATTTTGATTTTAAACCCTTGGGTCCTGGTAACTTCTATGTCGAGAGTTCTTTCCGCACAGGCCATAGCTACCTTGACTTCAAAACTCGTGATATTCGGGACGGATCTGGACGTACTGCGGACTTTGAATCATCGGCATCATACTATGGCCTGCATGCTGGAATTGGATATAATCTGCAATTCAATGAGTTGTGTGGTCTTGAACTCTACAGCAAATACTTCTGGACGCATTTGGCAGCTGATGATGTGAATATCCTGGGTGATACATTCTATTTCGATGCCATTGACTCTCATCGCTGGCGCAATGGCCTTCGCTTGAGTTTCTACGTTCCTACTCAAAGCTATATTCTGGAGCCATTTATCGGGGTTGCCTATGAACACGAATATACGGCCACAGCCAAAGGATCCGTCTATGGTTATGCTTTGGATGAACCAAGCATCAAGGACGGAAGCAGTATTGGAGAGATATGGCTGAGTTTGTATCCTGCTAACAATGGAGGACTTTCTCTTGATGTGGCGGTTTCAGGCTACACTGGCAGGCGCGAGGGAATTTCTGGGGATTTTCGACTAAAGTGGGAATTTTAGATTATTACTAACGAGGTAGTAGGGCAGGCCGCCCTCCTACCCCAAAGACCAGCCGTTATGATCTTGCTATGTGAAGAAATACCTTTGCTGTCTTTCGTTTTCTTTGGAGATGTTTATGTTTGGAAGCCCCGTCGGAGACGTTTACGTCCATCAGCCGCGACACCGTAAAGCCGAAAGAAAGGTGGCATAGTCAAGGTCGGCGAAGCCGCCCGAAAGGGCTTGACCTTGACAACGCCACCGCTTTCGGCACACGTGGCACGTGTGATGGACGTAAAGGGACTGTGATTGCAGAGTCAGCATCTTGATCACAGATGCACCCAAGTGAAAAAAATACCCAGATAACCAGTGGCAGCCAAAGACCAGTATTTTGTCAGATACCGTGTTTTGTTCTCGCATTTAATCCAGCAGGAGCCAAGAGAAATGGGGGATTTATAAGGGGGTTAAAATGGTGTATTATCTAAAAATTTTAATTATTTCAATAAGTTATTGATAATCATCTAAAACGTAGCGATCTTCTTCATGATATACCCTTCCTTTCTTGGTGCTCCCAATGGGGAGCGGTTTTCATCCTCTACCGGGCACCTGAGCCCTTGCGGTATGTACCCATGGGGTCAATCTACGAAATCACAGCTTTATTGACAAGTGTTTTGGTACAAAAATTTTTATCATAGAGGCGTGAATACCAGTATTTAAAATTTTTTATCTTAAAAATCAGTATGTTGTGATTTTTATGGGAGAGAAAAATTTTTTATTTTTCAGCTGATGAGACAGTGGGGACTGATAGGCATATCATCGGGTCTGACAGTGTCAGCCGCCATACTCTGCTGGCAGACTGCAACGGGCAGGGAAGGTCCCTTCCACATCCAGCTCAGGAGCATGCTGCAAAGTACGACAGATACCAGGCATGAGAGCGTCATCCCAAGGGATGATATCATATATCTCGCCAGGACCGCCTACAGGCAGGGGCGTCACGCTGCCAGCGTCATCCAGCCAAAAGAGTGTCATGCCACCACCGTCTTCCATATGCCGTTGTGACGAGCCGCCCAGCAGCCAGCCACCTTCCAGGCGCAGGCAGCCGCGCAGAAAATGCGTATCCGTAACCTTCCAGCGATTCAGCTCTTGCAGGAGGCCGTGCTCATCCTGCCTGTAATGAAAGAAGGTACCACAGGCAGAAGAACAGCAGTAGACATCTCCCTGCCAGAGAGCTAACGAGTGCGGACAGTCCAGACCGGAAGCCACAATACGGGTCAGACTTCTGCCCCCATGACGCCGCAGATAATAGAGGCAGCCCCAGCCTTCGGCTTTCCAGTTCAAATCACTTTTTTTCCAGAAACTGAAGGGCTGATGATTGAAGGCTGAGATGAGAAGACCATCCTGCCAGAGCACGAAATCATTGAGATGAATGGCGTCAAAAGGCAAATCATTACCCCAGCCTTCCAGCGGAGACAGCGAAAGCGCCTTCATGCCGCCCCCCATGAGCAGAACACGGGAATTGCCCGTATCAGCCACACCCAGCAGGCCGTCACCAAGGGATTTGACGCTGTGGGCATAGTTGTCATGTGGCCCGGGCAGGCCTGTGCGACTGATGCCTGCAGCGTCTACTCTTTGCAGCACAGTATCCGAGGCGCTCCAGAGGGCCTGTTCATGCCAACAGATGCCGCAGACACGCAAAAGATTGCCCGGACAGTACCAGAAGGGCTGTCTCTGCTCCAGATCATAACCTACCAGTGAAACGGCGCTGTTGACGCACCCCAGCAATACGCGCATGCTGCCCCCGTCAGAATAACCCTTTACGCAAAGCGGGCGCTTACGCGCCCGCCCTTCTCTTCTTACAGCCTCTCCACAACCTTCTGCCCCATGGCCGCACAGCCCAGCAGGGTCTTGCCCGGCTCCATGATATCGCCGGTGCGATAACCATCGCGCAGGGTCTGGCGTACGGCATTTTCCACAGCATCGGCCTCGGGCCCCATATGCAGGCCCAGACGCAGCAGCATGGCAGCAGAAAGGATGGTAGCCAGAGGATTGGCTTTGTCCTGTCCGGCAATGTCGGGCGCTGAGCCGTGAATAGGCTCAAAAAGGCCCGGACCGGAGGCACCCATGGATGCCGAAGGCAGCATGCCCAGAGAGCCGGTAATAACAGAGGCCTCGTCAGACAGAATGTCGCCGAAGATATTGCCGGTGAGGATGACGTCAAACTGTGAGGGATCACGTACCAGCTGCATGGCGGCATTGTCCACATACATATGGCTCAGCTCCACATCAGCGTAATCCTTATGTACCTCCAGCACTACCTCCTTCCAGAGGCGGGAGCACTCCAGCACATTGCTCTTTTCTACGGAGCAGACCTTTTTACGGCGCTGACGGGCTGTCTCAAAAGCCACTCTGGCGATACGGCGGACCTCTTCCTCATTGTAGATCATAGTATTGTAGCCCACGCGCAGACCGTTGCGCATCTCCACACCACGCGGCTCACCAAAATAGACATCGCCTGTCAGCTCACGCACCACGATGAGGTCCAGCCCCCTGGCAGCCACATCGGCCCGCAAGAGACATGCCCCGGCCAGCTCTGGCAGCAGCAGGGCCGGCCGCAGATTGGCAAAGAGTCCAAGCTCTTTGCGGATGCGGAGCAGGCCCTTTTCCGGCCGTTTTTCAGGCGCAAGGCCATCCCATCTGGGGCCGCCCACGGCAGCCAGAAAAACAGCATCAGCCCTGCGGCAGGCCTCTACTGTAGCTGCAGGCAGGGGATCATCGACGGCGTCCACTGCGGCCCCGCCAATGAGGGCCTCTTCAAAAAGAAAATCATGTCCAAATTTTTGCGCCACGGCCTTGAGCACAGCCACACCCTGAGCCAGAATCTCCGGGCCGATGCCGTCACCGGGCAGAAGACAGATGGTCTTTTGCATGCGTTTCCTCCTGCTACTGCTGTTGCAGGCGTTCTTTGACATAATTGACCAGACCACCCCTGCCAAGAATGGCCGCCATGGAGGCAGGCAGCGGCGGGCAGGAGATTTCTGCACCATTGGTCAGATCACGGATGACACCTGCCGATGCGTCGATCTCCAGTGTGTCACCGTCCTGTATGCTGTCCACAGCATCGCCCACTTCCAGCAGAAGCAGACCCATATTGAAGGCATTACGATAAAAGATGCGGGCAAAGCTGTGGCCGATGACCACAGGCATGCCCGCGCCCAGAATGGCAATGGGCGCATGCTCGCGTGAAGAACCGCAGCCGAAGTTGCGTCCGGCCACCATGATGTCACCGGGGGCCACACGTTTGACCCAGTCCGGCTCAAGACCGGCCATGCAGTTTTCGCCCAGCTTCACGGGGTCACTGGTCACCAGAAAGCGCGCCGGTATGATGGCGTCCGTATCGATATGTTCGCCCACCTTGTGGGCCTTGCCCTTGTAGTTCATGGCGATACCCTCTTACAGTTGTTCCGGCCCGGCGATGACACCCGCCACAGCCGAAGCGGCGGCTACCACAGGGCTGGCCAGATAGACTTCGGACGACAGACTGCCCATGCGGCCCTTGAAATTGCGGTTGGTGGTGGTAACGGCACGTTCACCATCGCCCAGAATGCCGGTATGCCCGCCCAGGCACGGCCCGCAGGTGCAGGGGCCTACGATGCAGCCCGCATCCATGAATACTTCCATGAGCCCTTCCCTGAGGCACTGCTTCCAGACCGTGGGGGTAGATGGCAGAATGATGCAGCGCACCTTTTTATCCACCTTGCGGCCACGCAGCACTTCCGCAGCATCGCGCATGTCGCTGATGCGGCCATTGGTGCACGAGCCGATGACCACCTGCTGTATGACAGTATCCTTCACTGCCGAAACCGGCTTCACATTGGAGGGCAGATGCGGGCAGGCCACCACGGGCTCTGCACCGGTCACATCAATGCGCACGGTCTGCTCATAGGCTGCACCAGGGTCAGCAGCCAGATCAAGAGTCACGTCCGGCCGTTTGTGGGCCGCGCAATACTCGCGGGTAGCCGCATCCACAGCAAAAAGGCCTACCTTGCCGCCAGCTTCGATGGCCATATTGGCCATGGTCAGACGCCCTTCTACAGACAGGGCCTCAATGACAGGCCCACCAAACTCCAGGGCCTTGTACAGGGCGCCATCCACGCCGATGCGCCCGATGAGCATAAGCATGAGATCCTTGGCACGCAGCCAGCGGGGCATCGCACCATCTATCTCCACACGGATGGTAGGCGGCACCTTGATCCAGGTCTCACCCAGGGCCATGGCCGCTGCTATGTCAGTGGAGCCCATGCCAGTGGCAAAAGCACCAATACCGCCGTAGGTGCAGGTATGGCTGTCAGCCCCGATGACCAGATCACCGGGGGCCACCAGGCCCTGCTCGGGCAGAAGGGTATGCTCCACGCCGCAGTCACCACCCTCATAATAGTGGGTGATCTGCTGTTCTTCAGCAAACTGGCGGCTCACCAGTACCTGATTGGCCGAGTCGATATCTTTCTGAGGGGTAAAATGGTCCATGACCAGGGCGATTCTGTCCCGGTCAAAAACTTTTCTGGCGCCCATGCCACGAAAGGACTTGATGGCAAGCGGCCCGGTGATGTCATTGGCAAGTACCAGAGATACCCGGCACTGCACTATTTGGCCGTCGCTTCTGACGGTCTCGTCGGTATGGGCTTGCAGTATCTTCTGCGCAAGCGTCTGGGCCATAATATACTCCTTCTGCTGCCCCTGAGAGGCTTTTTGCTGTGGCTTATTTATCGTCGTACTGACAGTGCAGGCGGCGGCCTTCTTCCTCACGCTTGCCCAGATGGTTGAGGGCATCCACATAGGCTTTGGCGCTGGCCACAAAGATGTCAGGATGTGTGCCCCGACCCACGGCAGAATGGCCGTTCTCTTTCAGGCGTACGGTCACCTCACCCAGGGCATCGGTGCCGCCGGTAATGGCGTTGATGGCATACTGCTCCAGCTCCGGCTCACGGCCCACCATGTCGGCAATGACGTTGAAGAGCGCATCTACAGGCCCTACGCCAAAGCCGGCGCCACTGCGCTCCATGCCGTCCACATCCATGATGACAGCTGCCGTGGGCGGTACACCACCCGCATCAGAGCTCTGTATGCTGACATGGCGCAGACGCAGGCGGTCGGGAATACGGTAGATTTCTTCCTGCACCAGAGCCATCAAATCGTCATCCAGCAGGGTCTTCTTGCGGTCAGCCAGCTTCTTGACAGCCTCAAAGACCTGATTGAGCTGTTCATCGTCCAGCTTGTAGCCCATGCTCTCGAATTTATTATGCACGGCATTACGGCCTGAATGCTTGCCGATGATCAGGCTGCTCTCGGTGCGACCCACAGACTGCGGGGTCATGATCTCATAGGTCTCGCGATTCTTGAGCATGCCGTCCTGATGGATACCGGACTCATGAGCAAAGGCATTGGCCCCCACAATGGCCTTATTGTTAGGGATGGGCTGGCCTATGATCATGGAAAGCAGACGACAGGATGGATAAAGCTGCTCTGTTTTGATAGTGTGCTCAAGGCCGTAGAAATCACGCCGCACATGCAGGGCCATGGCCACTTCTTCCAGCGAGGCATTACCCGCACGCTCGCCAATGCCGTTGAGCGTGACTTCCACCTGGCGTACGCCCACACGCAGGGCCGCCAGGGTATTGGCCACACCAAGGCCCAGATCATCATGACAGTGCACACTGAAGGTGGCCTTGTCGGCATTGGGCGTATTTCTGATGACATAGCCTACAAGATCGGCAAATTCTTCAGGCTGGGCATAGCCCACAGTATCGGGCAGGTTGATGGTAGTGGCTCCGGCATCAATGGCCGCCTCAATGATCCGGCAGAGAAAATCACGTTCAGAGCGTGAAAAGTCCTCGGCAGAAAATTCCACATTGCTGGTATATCCAGCGCATCGCCTGACCCCGGCCACAGCCAGCTTGAGCACCTCTTCAGGATCTTTGCGCAGCTTGTGCTTCATGTGCAGGGGTGATGTGGAGAGAAAGGTGTGGATACGCGGATTCCTGGCGCATTTCACAGCTTCCCAGCACAGGTCGATGTCGCGCTCCACACAGCGGGCCAGGCCCGCCACCTGTATGTCGCCCGCCTGCTCTGCTATCCTGCGTACAGACTCGAAATCGCCGGGGCTGGATGCAGGAAAACCGGCTTCAATAATGTCAACACCCAGCACTTCCAGCTGATGGGCAAGGCGCAGCTTTTCCTGCAGATTCATGGTCGCGCCGGGCGACTGTTCGCCATCGCGCAGGGTTGTGTCAAAAAAATATACATGATTCTTCATATATCACACTCCGAAGGGCACGGTATTCACAATAAAAACAGCAAAGCCTAGTCGTCCTGCGGTGACAGGGCTCGTAAAAGCTGACGGTCACGGCGTGGCAGGATTACGAAACTGTAGATGAGCCCGCCTGCGATATAGACAGCACAAAAGACAAAACTGAAAAAGCGAGGCCAGGAGACCAGGGCTGCCAGCAGAAAGAGAAAGGCCAGCATGGCACTGATGAAATGGGCACGCAGAAAGTCATATTCCTTGAAAGAGAAATAGCGCACCCGACTGAACATGAGCACCCCCAGACCTACTGCCAGCAGCAGCGTCATCCAGGGGATGGCAGGCATGAGAAAGGCCGGGAACAGCCCGGCAAAAAAGACAAAGGTCACAACTGTGCAGCCCCCGGCCGGTATGGGCAGGCCGATAAAAAAACGCTTGCTGACAGTGGCCGTGCTGACATTGAAGCGGGCCAGGCGCAGGGCCCCGCAGGCCGCATAGATGAAGGCTGCGGCCATGCCCAGACCACCGAACTGATCCAACTGCCACTGCCAGAGCAGCATGGCCGGTGCCAGACCAAAGGCCACCAGATCTGCCAGAGAGTCCAGCTGTACACCGAATTCACTGGCCGTATTGGTCAGACGGGCCACCTTGCCGTCCAGACCGTCCATGAGGGCTGAGACCAGGATGGCCATACAGGCGTCTTCAAAGCGCCCCTGCACTGCCCAGATCATGGAAAGAAAGCCCAGGAACATGCTTGACATGGTGATCATGTTCGGCAGCAGATAGACGCCCTTGCGCGGCTTTTTGACTTCATTCATATCCATATAATACCACCTGCCTGTCGGTAAGGGGAAGGCACGCCTAACGGGCACAGGCCACAACACTCTGCCCGGCAAAAACCTGCTCGCCCACATTAACGGCAGGAAGATAGCTGTGCGGCAAATAAAGGTCAACGCGCGAGCCGAAGCGTATCATGCCGTATCGCTCGCCACGGGCCAGGCTGTCGCCTGCATCCACACGACAAACGATGCGGCGCGCAATGAGCCCGGCTATCTGTACCATGTACCACTGCCCTCCATCGGCATCACGCAGCTGATAGGCGCAGCGCTCGTTATCGGTAGACGCCTTGTCCCATGCGGCATTCAGGTACCTGCCGGGCCAGTAGCGTATGCCTTCCACCACACAGTCCACAGGTGCACGGTTCACATGCACGTTGAAGACATTCATGAAAATGCTGATGCAGGTAAGGGTTTCACCGCTGAAGGGGTCTGGCCGCTGTTCAATACGGATGACCCTGCCGTCAGCCGGGCTTACAGCCAGGCCCGCAGCCTGCGGGACCACCCGTTCGGGATCACGGAAAAAATGCATGGAAAACCAGCACAGCACCAGAAAGGCCAGAGCCAGGGGCCAGCAGTGCAGAATGGCGAAAATCAGGGCAGCAAAAGCAAGCAGGCCGATGCAGGGCCAGCCTTCGGGTGTAATGCCGCAGGCAGCAGGACGCATATAAACCTCCGCAGCCGCGCATGGCGCGGCAGATTGAGTTTTCTGGAAAGTTTGCAGTATACCCTGCGCCCAAGCGCAAGGCAAGCGCCGGCTTTTTTTCAACATACCAAAGCAAGGAGGCCGCGCATCCCTGTCATGCGCGGCCTCCTGTTGCAGACAATCAGTGTCTTCAGGCGTAGTAGTCACCCCTGTTGAACTTGAACTTTTCCGTAACGGTCATGACTTCCAGCTCGTTCAGCAGAGAATCAAAGCCGGGATTCCTGCCGCGCAGGCTGTCGGTATCCTGGCGAAGACGGCTGACCTGGCTTTCGATACCCTCAAGCATGGCATAGGCATCCCGCAAGGATGTCTCCTGACCGGAAGAGCTCAGGGCACGAGCATAATCATCCCACAGCTCCAGCGTACCCGAGGCCTGATCAAAGGCGGCCTGCAGAACCTGAGTATCAGCATCTGCAGCCCGACTCTGCTCGCTGCTCTGCAGGAGCATTTGACTGATGAGCCCGCTCTGGGCAGTGCCTGGCGTCAGAAAAGCACCCGATACGGCAGAGGCATCTGCCTCATCGTTCATCTGCCGGGCCAGAAGAGCTTCAAAGCTGCCGCTCTGTCCGCTCTGCCTGGGCAGCCCCCCGGCCTGCTGCGACTGCCGGAGCAGCAGGGCTTCCATCTGTTCGGTAGTAATGTTCATCATCGCCTCCAGGGTTGGCGTTTTGTCATAATCCATGCAAGAAACCTGCCAACCTTTATACTTATAACTCATTGTTATTTCAAGCCAAAACAATATTCTCTGCGGGAAAAAATTTCCCACCCGGGAACAGGGGCAAAAGAGCTTGTCTATTCTTGAAAAAGGCTCTAGGCTTGATCTGCCTCACAGGCAGTAATCCGTATATTCGGCAAGGAGCTGACCATGAAGGAAATCAAGAAGATTCTGTGCGCTGTCGACCTTTCTGACCACAGCAAAGCAGTAGCTGAATACGCTGTCATGCTGGCCCGGGGGGCCGGGGCCGAAGTCATCGTCGTCTATACCGCCCCTTCACTGAGCCAGTATGTAGGATTTCATGTGCCGCCCAATACCATTGAAAACTTTGTAGGCGAAATCGTCACCGGTGCCGAAAAATCCATGGACGCTTTCGTGGCTGAAAACTTTGCCGGAGTCCAGGCCCGCAGCCAGGTGCTCATCGGCTATGCAGCTGAAGAAATCCTTAAGCGCGCCACTGAAGAAGGGGCTGACCTTATTGTCATGGGCACACACGGGCGCAAGGGCATAGACCGCATCCTTTTCGGCTCTGTGGCTGAAAAGGTGGTCAAGAATGCCCCCATGCCGGTACTGACCATACGCCCCAGCGCTCCGGCCAAGTAAATGCTGTAAAAACACAACACTCTGCCGCCGCGCAAGCGGCGGCTTTTTTTGGAGTAGCCATGCCCCATATTGTGCCGCGCCCCTGCATAGATTCTCTCAAAGCCTATGTACCGGGACTTTCCATTGCCGAAATACAAGAAAAGTACGCTCTGCCCCAGGTCATTAAAATGGCCAGCAATGAAAACCCGCTGGGGGCATCGCCTCTGGCGCAGGAGGCTGTGCGGCGTCACGCGGGCTCGCTCTTTCGTTATCCACAGGGCGGTAATCCACGGTTGTGCACTGCTCTGGCCCAGAGGCACGGGGTATCCCCTGAACAGATAGTTGTGGGTAATGGCTCTGATGAGATCATTGATCTGCTCATTCGTATTCTGGCCGAAGCCGGCCAGCACTCACTGGTCTGCTTTGAGCCGTGCTTCAGCATCTACCCCATACAGGGTAAGATCTGCGGTGTGGAGATCCGCCGTCATCCCCTTAATGAGGATTTTTCCTTTGATTTTGACGCTCTGCTGGCTCTGGTGGACGAAAGCACCCGTCTGGTCTTTGTGACTGCACCAGACAATCCCTCAGGCTATTGCCCGCCGCGTCATGCCGTGGCCCGCCTGGCCGAAGAGCTGGCCCGACGTGCCCCCGGCTGTCTGCTGGTGGTGGATGAAGCCTATGCGGACTTTGCTGAAGACGAAAGCGCCGTATCACTGCTGACCGCCGGAACACTGCCGGAAAATACAGCCTTTCTGCGTACCTTTTCCAAGAGCTGGGGTCTGGCAGGTCTGCGACTGGGCTATGCCGTTCTGCCGCCGCGCCTGGCCGAATACTGCTGGCGGGCCCGTCTGCCCTTCTCAGTCAATATCCTGGCAGAAGAAGCGGCCCTCGCCGCCCTGACAGATACGGCCTTTCGCCAGGCTACTCTTGAAACGGTCATAGAGGGCCGCACCCTGCTGTCTGAAGGGCTGCGTGACATGGGCTGTACGGTCTGGCCCAGTGCTGCCAACTTTCTGATGTTCCATCTGCCACACGGCAGGGGCACAGCACAGTCCTGTTTTGAAGCCCTGCTCGCTGCTGGCATCATCATCCGACCGCTGAAAAGCTATAATCTGCCGGAACATCTGCGGGTCAGCGTAGGTTCCCGGGAAGAAAACAGAGCTTTTCTGGCCGCTATGCAGACCTTCCTTGCAAGCCGGTAAACGCCATGACACAGACTCCGTTCATCATCACTCTGGACGGCCCGGCAGGCGTGGGCAAGACCACTCTGGCCCGCTGCCTGGCCCAACGTCTTGGCCTGGCCTATCTGGATACCGGGGCCATGTTCCGCTGCCTGGCGCTCAAACTCGGATCAGGTGCAGAAAAGCTGCCTGAAGCCGAACTGCGCCTGCAGTGTGCCCGCTGGATATTCAGGCTCAACGGCAGTGGCGAAAAGACCGTACTGACCTGCAATGATATCCCTGTAGGCAACGAAATACGCACAGAAGAGGTGGCCATGCTGGCCTCACGCATCGCCACTGTGCCGCTGATTCGTGATATGCTGCGCGAGGCCCAGCAGTCCATGGGGCGCTGTTCATCCCTGGTGACCGAAGGCCGCGATATGGGCACAGTAGTCTTTCCTGAAGCACGCTGTAAATTCTTTCTGGATGCCAGCCCTGAAGTCCGGGCCTTACGCCGCCAGCGCGATCTGGAAAAAAGAGGCGAAAAGGCCGACCTGGCAACCCTGGCCGCGCTCATCCGACAGCGCGACCATCAGGACCGCAACCGTGCCATAGCCCCACTGCGTCCGGCAGATGACGCACATCTGGTAGATACCTCCAGTCTTGAGATAGAAGAAGTGCTGGCCCATCTGCTGGAGCATGTACGCCACTGCGGCGGCCCCCTGCCACGCTGAACCTTTCGCAGCCTCTTCTCCCTGTCAGGGCACGGACACACGGTTCGCGCCCTTTTTCTAGCCTGCATACCCGGCAAAAAATGCCTTTTCTGCCAAAAGCTTGGCGCTCCTCTCTTCATACCCCGAGGGAAACTATGTATTTTCATATTGATTTTATTTATTTTTTTTATTCTGGCACAAAGTCTGCATTGGGCAGAACAAGTTACAAACCGCACTTTGCGGCCTACAGCAACAGCCTCATGGGAGGGAAGACATGAGCAATCATCTGGATTACGAGATCAACAAGGAACTGGGCGAGTGCTATCTGTTCATGGGCGACTTTGACAAAGCCGAAGAATACTACCGCAAGGCCGCCAATAACAATGCGCAGAGCGCCGCTCCCTACATGGGGCTGGCTACCGTCGCAGTGCAGCGTGCCGAACTGGATAAGGCTCTGGTGCTTTATCAGAAGGCTGCTGCCGTAGAAGAAACCGACAAGGCTCTGTGCGGCATCGGCCTGGTGCTTATGGAACAGGGCAAGCATGAAGAAGCTTTCAGCCACTTCCGCCGTGCGCTGGATAAAGCCGCCGGCAACCTGGTGGCCCTGAACTGCCTGGTGCGTGAATCCTATCAGCTGGGCCAGGTGGAAGACGTGCTGCCCTATCTGGACGCCGCCCTCACTGCCTGCGATGAAAGTGAAGCCGTACGCGTTACCCTGGCTGGCTGCCTCATCTACCTGGGCCGCGGCGAAGAAGCCCGTCAGCATCTGGAAATGGTGCTCGGCGCCAACCCCGCCAACATCAGTGCCAAGGAACTCTTTGAAAGCATGGCCGCCTAAGATACGCAGCCGGGCTTAGCCCGGCTTTGCAGATACTCCCCTCCCCATATGATTTTCCGGCCCATGGCAGGTGCCGGGGCCGGGAAATCAAAATCACGGGAACAACGCCGGAAGCCATATGTGCGCCGGCGTTTTGTTTTGCCGATTTCATTGCAAATCGGGCATCAGCCCTCATGCCGTCCGTAGACGTCCTCAAAACGCACGATGTCGTCCTCACCCAGATATGCGCCGGACTGTATCTCTATCAGCACCAGAGGAATAACCCCGGGATTCTTCAGGCGATGCCGGGCTCCAACCGGAATATACGTTGACTGGTTTTCCGTAAACAGACGCACTTCTTCGCCATTGGTCACCTGGGCCGTGCCGCTGACGACTACCCAGTGCTCGGCCCGATGATGATGCATTTGCAGAGAAAGCTCCGCGCCAGGCTTGACGATGATACGTTTGACCTGGAAACGCGCATCCAGAGCCAGCGTTTCATAGCTGCCCCAAGGGCGCTGCACCAGCGGATGTTCGCGATATTCGCGTCTTTCGTCCCTGCGCAATCGTGCCACGACCTCTTTTACATCCTGAGCGCGATCTCGCGGAGCCACCAGTACGGCGTCCTGACTTTCCACCACCAGCAGATCTTCCAGACCCACTGCCGCCAGAAGGCGGTGGCTGGCGCTCAGGTAGCAGCCCCTGTTGTCTACGGCCAGCACATCGCCTGCGCAGACATTATCTCCGTCATCCTTTTGCCCCTGCTGATAAAAGGCCTCCCACGAGCCCAGATCGCTCCAGCCTGTTTCCAGCAGTGTCATGGCAGCAAGGCTGGTGCGCTCCATGACCGCATAATCCATGGAGTCCGCGGGACAGGCCAGAAAACTCCTCTCTTCGGGGCGGCAGAAGGCGCCATCCTGCGTACGCGCCTCCCATGCCTGACAACAGGCTGTATATATCTGCGGGGCCAGTCGCTCCAGCTCCGACAGATAGACTGAGGCCTGCAGCACGAACATGCCGCTGTTCCAGTAATAGCCGCCCTGGGCAAGCATGGCTCTGGCCCTTTCTTCATCAGGCTTTTCTACAAAACGGGCTACGGCAAAACCCTCCTGTCCCAGAGCTTCGCCCTGCTCCAGATAGCCGAAACCTGTTTCCGGGGCATGCGGCACTACACCAAAGGTCACGATACGCCCCTGTGCAGCAAGCGCGGCGGCTCTGCCCAATGCCGCATAAAAGACATTGGCATCGCTGATGGCATGGTCAGAGGGCATGACGCACATAAGCGGATCATTACCGCGCCCGGTCAGGGCAAGGGCAGCCAGGGCCACAGCCGGGGCCGTATTGCGTGCAGCAGGCTCCAGCAGAATGTCGGCATCAGTCTTTTCCTGAAAAAGTTCGGCAGCCACATAGAAGCGATAGGCCTCGTTGCAGACAATGACCGGTCGCATGACATGCGGTGCAGCAATGGCCCGGCACAGTGTTTCGCGAAAGAGGCTGCGCCCTCTGCCCATGTCCACAAACTGCTTAGGGTGACTTTCACGAGACAGGGGCCAGAGGCGTGTGCCGCTGCCGCCGCAAAGGATGACAGGTGCCAGGTTCATTGCTTTTTCGTCCATATGGTCTCCGGCTGAAAATTGATTTGCACCAGACACTAGCCTATTGATGCTAAAGGTCAAGCAGGAGCTGACCTGCGGCTCCTGAAGTAAAAAGTATCGCTGACTTGACTTTTTTGCTTAGAAGGAGCAGTGTTACGTTTCTTAAAAACGTAGCACTTTCATACAAAACGTACAGGAGTCAATCCCATGTGGAAATCCAGCCTTTTAGCGCTTGTTCTTACACTTGCCCTCAGCAGTACGGCCCTTGCCCATTTCGGCATGGTCATTCCTTCTGACTCCATTGTCGAAAACAGGAAAGATGCAACTATCGACATTGAGCTTTCCTTCAGTCACCCCATGGAGCAGGCCGGCATGCCGCTGACCGCGCCCAAAGCCTTTCAGGTTATCACAGATGGTAAGGCCAGTGATATCAGAACTTCGCTGAAGCCCATAAAAATTATGGATCATGATGCCTGGAAAGGCCAGTATACCATCAGGAAGCCTGGCGTGTATCAGTTTGTCATGGAGCCCCAGCCCTACTGGGAAGAAGCTGAAGACTGCTTCATCATCCACTATACCAAGACCTATGTGGCTGCTTTTGGTGAAGAAGAGGGATGGGATCAGCCTGCAGGCCTGAAGACCGAGATCATCCCGCTGACACGACCGTTTGGCAATTATGCCGGGAACGTATTCTGCGGTCAGGTACTGCTTGATGGAAAGCCTGTCCCCGGCGCAGAAGTAGAGATAGAATACTATAACCGCGATAAAAAATATACGGCCCCCAATGCCTGTATGGTGACGCAGGTGGTCAGAGCTGATGCAGACGGTGTATTTACATATGGGATCCCCTTTGCAGGATGGTGGGGATTTGCCGCATTGAACACATCTGACAAAAAAATGTCCTATAAGGGCAAACAGAAGGATGTTGAACTTGGTGCCGTGGTCTGGATGGAATTTGTTGCTCCGTCTGTAAGGTAACATACAGCGCCAGCGGAGGAAGTGCCTCTGTCTTCCTCCGCTGGCGCTGTTAACTGCCTGCTGAGAACGATCATGCATATTTCTGAAGGTGTCCTTTCGCCTGTACTGTTAAGCTGCGGCTATGTTCTGACCGCAGCAGGAACGTATGTCGGCCTGCACAAGGCTGATTACGGCCGCCTGACCACTGCCGCGGTTCTGGCGTCATTCTTTTTTGTAGCTTCACTGATTCATGTACCGCTCGGACCGGGAAATGTGCATCTGATCCTTAATGGCCTGCTGGGGCTCTTTCTTGGCTGGACGGTTTTCCCGGCTCTTCTTGTGGCCCTGCTTCTGCAGGCTGTTCTTTTTCGATATGGTGGCATTGCTGTTCTGGGAATCAATACCTTTGACATGGCTTTTCCCGCTCTTCTTTGTCACTGTCTTTTTCGCTCCTGGCTTTGCAAAAACAATATTTTTCGTATAGCTGGCGCTTTTTGCTGTGGTGCTCTCTCTGTTGCCGGAGCATCTCTGTGTACTGCTGCAGCGCTTGCACTATCCAATGAAGGTTTTTTAACTTCAGCAAAAATACTGTTTACAGCACATATACCCATTATGATAATAGAAGGTTGTTTAACTGTATTAATAGTATCATATATTGCTAAAAACAGACCAGGATTACTGGGATGTGCACAATCATAAGGTAACGCTATGCAGTACTATATTGTACGATATTGCCTTGCCTGTCTCCTCGTTATCTGTTTCTCAGGTACAGGCTTTGCCCATCGCGTTAATATTTTTGCCTATGTGGATGGTGATGCAATTCAGGTTGAATGTTATTTCAGTAAAAGTCAAAAAGTTACACATGGAAAGCTGACATTCAGCGATCTGAAAACTGGTGTTATACTGCATGAAGGAACAACCGATACGCAGGGCATGTTTCGCTTTCACCCTGATATGAATTTTCTTGAGAGTGGACATGGGCTGAACATACAGCTCTATGCCGGCGAAGGCCATCAGAACCACTGGCAGATAGAAGCTGAAGAGCTCGAAGCTCTTCTGCCTGTTCAGCCTGCCAGGCAGGAAACAGAGTCTGCTCCCCAGCCGCCCGTGACAAAGACATTGCATGGCATAGATTGCAATGAGCTGGAAGAGCTTATCGGTAAAATCATGGACAGCAAGCTCACCCCCATCAGACAGGCCATTGCAGCACAACAGGACAGTACACCAACGCTGCAAGACATTATCGGAGGTATAGGCTGGATACTGGGATTATTGGGACTGGCCACATACATACGCTACAGGCCACGTCAACAATAAACAGGAAAGGAATGCATTGTGGCATCAGGGCAGGCACTGCAGACTATGGACCCCAGAACTCTCTTGCTGACAGCCGCGGGAACTGCTTTCTGCTTCTCGGCTATCCAGAGCATCACCATATCATGTGCAGGCCTTATGCTGGCAGCAATTTTTGCCCTGAGGTGGACGCCATCCTGGCAGTTATTACTACAGCGCCTTTTTGTAGCAAATTTTTTCATTCTGTTTGTCTGGCTGACTGTTCCTCTGACGATGCCGGGAATAAACATCCTGACGCTTGGCCCTCTGGCTTTCAGCCTTGAGGGGATTACACTGGCAGTACATATTACGTTAAAATGCAATGCTATTCTATTGATATATATCTCCACCATAGCAGATATGGATCTCCCTACACTTGGTTATGCAATGGAGAGACTACACTGCCCTGTTAAACTTGTTTTTATTTTTCTTTTTACATATAGATATATCTATGACATTAGCAATGAATGGAAAAAGCTGCAAACAGCAGCAAAACTGCGTGGATTTTCCCCAAATACATCCCTGCATACATATAGAACTATAGGAAATATGTTTGGCCTGACCATCATCAACAGTATCAACAAATCTCATAAAGTATATGAGGCAATGCTGCTACGAGGATTTAACGGTCATTTTCATACCACTGCAGAACTCAAGATGCATAATCATGATATTTTCTTTATTTTATCATTTTTTACTGTTCTTTTAATCCTGCTCTGTGCAGATTTATATATAATATACTGTCATGACTAACCAGAATATTCTAGAATTAAATAATATATCTTTTGGATATAATCAACATTCAGTTCTTTTTGATAATTTATGTTTATCGCTACATATTGATGATTACATAGGCATACATGCACCCAATGGCAGTGGAAAAACAACGCTTTTCAGAATCATGACAGGTCTGGAAATTCCACAGAAAGGAACGATTCTGTTTTATGGATGTCCTGTAACACAGGGGGCAATACTGCATCAGCTGCGACGTACTATTGGTTTTGTTCTGCAGAACAGTGATGAACAGCTCTTTTCTTCTACTGTTTTGGAAGATATAGCTTTTGGTCCTCTAAATCTCGGGATGACTCGCCGCGAAGCACGCGACAGGGCCCTGGAAACTCTTGAGAACATTGGTATGCCTGAATTTGCCGACAGGCCCATACATCAGCTGTCTGGTGGCGAAAAAAAAATGATTTCCATTGCTTCTGTTCTCTCCATGCGGCCAGAACTGCTTCTTCTTGATGAACCAACGACCTTTCTTGATGACGCTTCCAGATCAAAAATAATCACATTGCTGCAAAATACTCCTACTGGCAGAGTAATTATTTCACATGACAAAGATTTTCTGAAGCAAACTGCCTCGTCCTTTGTCACCATACAGAATGGCGGCATAACGAAGACAGCCTTGTAAGAACTCTCCCATCAGGAATCATGAATAACAAAATGAATTTCATTTTCCTTGACAAACTTCCAGTCCTGTGCGATTTTTCACTGGTCCAATTCGAAAAAAAAATTCATTTTCAGCACCGTGAGAGGAGAGACGTATGAGAAACGAAGGAAAGACTCTGGCACGTTTCAAAAAGCAGTGCATGGTAGTGCTGCTGGCCGCCGGCATGCTGCTGGGCTCTGTGGGGGGAGCCAATGCCATTGAATTCAAGGCTTCCGGTGAATGGCTGGTAGGCTTTGGCGTGGGCGATGGGGATCTGTACAGCAGAAGTAAGAACAGCGATGGTGAAAGATCGAAACCTAATCACGATGACCAGTTCGGTGCCATACAGCGCGTGAAGTTACAGTTAGATGCTGTGGCCTCCGAATCCCTGTCTGGTACAGTCTTTTTTGAAATCGGCGACCAGACTTGGGGTAACAGTGAAACTGGCGGTGCACTGGGCGCTGACGGCCAGGTAGTCGAAGTCAAGAACGCCTATATCGACTGGGCTGTGCCGGATACCGACCTCAAACTGCGTATGGGCCTGCAGGGCATTGCCCTGCCCAACGTGGCCGGTGGTGCGGCTGTTATGGACGGTGATGCCGCTGCTGTGGTGGCCTCCTATCAGTTCAACGACAATGTGGGCCTGACCGCTTTCTGGATGCGTCCGGTCAATGATAATTTTGATGGCTCAGGTCCTGAGGGCAGCCGTAGCAACAAAGCCAACTGGCTGGACAATATGGACCTCTTTGCTCTGACCCTGCCTCTGACCTTTGACGGCATCGAAGCCACCCCCTGGGTCATGTACGGCATACAGGGCAAGAATGCCCTGCGCAACTTGGATAATGAAAATCCTGAGCATACTTGGTCTACCAACGATGGTGCCCTGTTGTATACGATGTCTGGGTTAACGCCGCAAATGAATTACAATACAGGTCCTGGCAGAGACCCCTCCACCAAGAAGGTCTGGGGGTCCATGTTCTGGGCAGGTCTGCCTGTGGCCCTGACCCTGTGGGATCCGCTGAACATCGAATTTGACATTAATTACGGCTATGTGGAAAAAATGGGCCGTTATGATGTTCAGAAACGTGGCAATCCTAACGATGTCGTGCGCGGCAGCACCAAACGCGAGGGCTGGCTGGCCAAGGCCCTGGTAGAATACAAGATGGACTGGGGTGTGCCCGGCATCTTTGGCTGGTATGCCAGCGGTGATGACGGCAATATCAAGAACGGCTCCGAACGTATGCCCTCTCTTGCTCCTGCGGGCAGCTTCACGCCCTTCCTCGGTGCCGGCAATGTGGACTGGGCGCCTGTGGGCTCCACCTACGAAAGATTCATGAGCTATGCCGGTACATGGGGTATTGGCCTGCAGGTGCGCGACATGAGCTTTGTGGAGGACCTCAGCCATACCTTCATTGCATCCTACCGCGGCGGAACCAACAGCCCGTCCATGGTCAAGTATATGAGCAGCGCCACTTCCTGGTCTGACGGCTTTGGCAGCGAGCCCTACCTGACCACCAATGACGGACTCATGGAATTCAACCTCATCAATAACTACAAGATGTACGAGAACTTCGACGTCAATCTGGAACTGGGCTATGTCATCAATATGATCGACAACGATACCTGGAAACGCAGCTGGTCCGGCAGCTATAAAAAAGAAGACGGCTACAAGGCCCAGCTGGTCTTTGCTTATTCCTTCTAATGCCTGATCAGCATCATACAAATGCCTGCCGGTAGGGGCCCCTTCCTCCCCTTCCGGTCCCCTGCCCAAAGCCCCGTCAGGGGCTTTTTACATCCCTGTTGCCACCGATATACCTTGTGCCTTATCTCCTGCTTGCCGCCGAGACGTACTTGCGGCATAAACGGGGCAACGACAGTTACAGGCACATCACCGTAAGGAGAAGATAATGCTGGACCCAAAAAAACACGCTGACTGGGAGATTGCCCAGGACGCAGAACAAGGCATGAAAACCGTCTACCAGATCGGCAGGGATCTGGGCCTGGAAGAAAACGAACTTCTGCCCTACGGGCACTACATGGGCAAGGTGGACTTTCGCGCCGTGCTGGAGCGCCTGGGCGACCGCCCCAATGGCAAATATGTAGATGTAACCGCCATCACCCCCACGCCCCTGGGCGAAGGCAAGTCCACCACCACCATCGGCCTGGTACAGGGCCTGGGCCGTCGTGGCAAGCGCATTTCAGCCGCCATCCGTCAGCCTTCAGGCGGCCCCACCATGGGCGTCAAGGGTTCGGCAGCCGGGGGGGGGCTTTCCCAGTGCATCCCACTCACACAATATTCCCTGGGCTTCACGGGTGACATCAATGCCGTCATGAACGCCCATAACCTGGCCATGGTGGCGCTGACCTCGCGCATGCAGCATGAGCGCAACTACAATGACGAGAAGCTGCTGGCCCTCTCCAAAATGCCCCGCCTGAACATTGACCCCACCAATGTAAACATGGGCTGGGTCATGGACTTCTGCTGCCAGTCCCTGCGCAATATCATTATTGGTATGGACGGCGTCAACGGCAAAAGTGACGGCTTTATGATGC
Source organism: Desulfovibrio sp. (assembly GCA_017396005.1). Classification (GTDB taxonomy): domain Bacteria; phylum Desulfobacterota; class Desulfovibrionia; order Desulfovibrionales; family Desulfovibrionaceae; genus Desulfovibrio. The sequence continues at coordinate 49,779 of JAFQNG010000005.1, read as the reverse complement.
GCTCACGCTTCGACATCGCAGTCTCCAGCGAAGTCATGGCCATTCTGGCCATAGCACGCGACTTGGCTGACATGCGCCGCCGCATGGGCAAAATCATCGTGGCCTATGACCGCGACGGCAAGCCCGTAACCACGGCCGACCTGGAAGTGGACGGCGCCATGACTGCCTGGATGGTGGAGGCCATCAACCCCAACATCATCCAGACCATAGAAGGCCAGCCGGTCTTTGTGCATGCCGGTCCCTTTGCCAATATCGCCATTGGCCAGAGCTCGGTCATAGCCGACCGCATCGGCCTCAAGCTCAGCGAATACCATGTCACTGAATCCGGCTTCGGGGCAGACATCGGCTATGAAAAATTCTGGAACCTCAAATGCCATTACAGTGGCCTGAAGCCTGACGCCGCTGTCGTGGTGGCCACCGTACGGGCCCTCAAGAGCCACGGCGGCGCGCCCACACCTGTGCCCGGCCGCCCCCTGCCCGAAGAGTATTCACGCGAAAACGTGGGCTTTGTGGAAGCCGGCTGCTGCAATCTGCTGCATCATATCCGCACGGTAAAAAAATCCGGTGTATCCCCTGTGGTCTGTATCAATGCCTTTGTTACAGACACAAAGGCCGAGATAGCCAAAATACGCGAATTGTGCGAGGCTGAAGGCGCACGGGTGGCCCTCTCCACCCACTGGGAGCACGGCGGTGAAGGCGCACTGGAACTGGCTGATGCTGTCATGGACGCCTGCGCCGACAAGAGCGACTTCACCCCGCTCTATGGCTGGGACATGCCTTTCAAGGAGCGCATTGAACTGGTAGCGCGTGAAATTTACGGTGCGGACGGCGTGGACTTCAGCGCAGAGGCTGAAAAGAAGCTGGCTGTCATACAGCAGCGCGATGATGCGGCAGAACTGGGCCTGTGCATGGTCAAAACCCACCTCTCCCTTTCTGACGACCCCAGCCGTAAGGGTGCACCCAAGGACTGGCGGCTGCGCATACGCGATGTACTGATTTATGGTGGCGCGGGTTTCGTGGTGCCGGTTTCCGGCGTTATCACACTGATGCCTGGCACAGGCTCCAACCCCTCTTTCCGTCGGGTAGATGTAGATACCGAAACCGGTCGCGTCAGAGGTATTTTCTAAGTACAGCCCAAACGGCGGCACGGCTTTATGCCGGGCCGCCGCTTCTATGCAGACTGACTGTCGTCATGCTCTTCCATCTCCTGTCTGGAGTGGCGTTTTTCCCAAAGCTGCATTGCCTGCATTCTTGTACTGCGCTCGCGTACCAGGTACTTGCACGTCAGGGGAACTCTCTTATGGATGCCCCACTTTTTCTTGTATTGCGCGGCATCCATACCATGTTGTCTGAGATGACGGTCGGTGATGACCTTCATGGTCTTGCCGCATTCCAGACAGATGACCTCCTTCTCCTTAATGGATTTACGAGCCTGCGCAATCATCTCTGCTGTAGGCATATCAGGTTCTTTCTCATCTGATTCTGCAATGGACTTCAGATTATTGGCGACATTCTGAATAAAGAGTATAATCTCCTCTTCATTCATAACACGCACACTGGCCTGCGCCTGAGCTATGGCAATGGCCTCTTTCAAATAATCATTCATACAGATCTCCGGTTTCATGTACTGTATTTTACGAATGCCGTTAGCACAGCCCGAAACAACAGTCAAACGCCAAGCAAATGTAGGGAAGACCATAGCATGAAGGGCGCCCCTGTGGACGCCCCCTGCAGATCAGCAGCAGAAACTGCCGCAAGTTCCCATACGATGAACCATGTATTGCTCTAACCCTGACATTTCTTTTTCAGACATTCAGCCACAGCCTTGCCCAGTTCATGGCAGGCACGGAAGGTTTCCTTGTCTGGTGCCCAGTTGCAACGCACGGGCTCGGCGGGCATCTCCATCTGCATGCCGGCAAGGGCCTCCTGCAGCTGCTTGGGCGCTTCCCCCGACCAGCCATAGGAGCCAAAGGCCCCACCCACACGATTGAGGGGACGCAGGCCCTTCATATAGGCAAGCTGGGCTGCCATATGGGGCAGAATGCCGTTATTGTGCGTGGGGCAGCCTGCCACTACCGCGCCGCAGTCAGCCAGTTCGGTCATGATGGCGCTGTGGTGGTTCTGCTTGACCGACATGAGACGGGTGGGCACACCATTCTCTTCCAGACCGCTCACCACGGCATAGGCCATATGCTCTGTGGAATGCCACATGGTGTCGTACATGACCAGGGCACGCTGCTGCGGTTTCTGCTCAGCCATGACGCGGTAGCGCTCGATGATGCCGCGCACTGCCTTCTCGCCCCTGAAAATCAGACCGTGATCAGGCGCAATCATGTCAATATCCAGGCTTTCCACAATAGGCAGGGCCTTGAGCACTATGGGCGAATAGGGCAGAACGATATTATAGAAATATTCCTTGATGCGCTTTTCCATCTCAGCGTCATCGCCGAACTCATCTGCAAAACGGGCCGAACTCGCGATGTTCTGTCCGAAGATGTCATTGCTGATAAGAAGCCTGTCTTCAGGGATGTAAGAAACCATGCTGTCAGGCCAGTGCAGCATGCGCGTTTCCTGAAAAACAATGGTGCGCTTGCCAATGCTGATGCTGTCACCACTCTTGACAGCCACCACAGGCCAGTCCTTGCCGGCAAAATATCCGGCCATGGACTTGAGGCCGGTCTGGGAGACAAAAATCTTTTCAGGCTTGACGCGTTCCACTATCTGGGCCAGCGCACCCTGATGATCCAGCTCCATATGGTTACAGATGATGTAGTCCACCTTTTCCGGCGGCAGGGTCTTGGCCAGACGGCAGAGCAATGTACCGCCCATACCTACGGAAACAGTGTCGATCAGGACATTTTTTTCGTCCTTGATGAGATAGGCATTATAGGTAGTGCCTTCAGGCGAACGGGAATAGCCGTGGAAATCACGATGGTCATAATCCACACAGCCGACCCAGAAAATATCTTTTTTGATCTCAACAGGCTTCATGAAGACTCTCCGTATGTGTTACAGCAAAAACCCCGCACCAGCCATTGCGGCAGGGCGGGGTCACTTTCGGAATCAGAGCATATTAGGACGCGGCAAACTGATCCTTGCTTACGCCGCAGACAGGGCAGGACCAGTCATCAGGCAGCTGATCAAAGGGCACGTTGTCATTTTCAGCCGGATCATACTCATAACCGCAAACGCTGCATACATGTTTCTGCATGACTTTCTCCTTGAATATTATGCTGTATACTATCAGTAACGACAGTTACTAGTTTTCGGCTTTCCAGTGCCCGTGCAGATTACAGTACTCGCGCGCGGTCACCTTTGCAGCGTCAATCATGAAAACAGCCACAGGCTCCTGACCGGGCTGGAGGAACTGCGTATAGCTCTTGCCATCAGCCACAAGCTCAATCCATTCAATATAATGCTTTTCTTCCATGGGGTGCGCCACGCTGCCCACGCTCACCTTATAGCCACCATCGATCTTTTCAATGACGGGCACATGCTTTTCCTGTGCGCCGTCAGTAGCGCCTTCGACCATGTGCTTCATGGGCTCGTGACAGCAGACCAGATCTGCACCACCACCATGCAGGACTTCAACAATATTGCCACAACGGGTACATTTATAGACTTCAAGCTGCTTGGGCATATCAACCTCGTATATGTTTTTGGGGGCTTTCCCCTCGGTACAGGGACTCTTCTTTACTTCAAAACAGATTTTTTGTAAACAAAAATTTGCTAAAAATAATTATTACTTTTAAATACTCTACTCCATCACTCCTGTCTTGCGCTTTATGCCCAGAACATTGGGCAGTTGTGCCTTCTGTACCAAGCCCTGCAGGAAAGAACTGACAGTACCGCCAAGATCACGTTGTGCTTGGGCACAGCGCAGGCTCAGGCCAGCCTGACTGCCCCCCTCCACATACATGACCGTGCGCACATCCAGCGGAAGGTCCAGCAGCCATCGGCAAAAACGGTAGGGGTCCATATCCTGCGGGCAGTAGAGAAAGAGGATGTGCCCCTGACCGTCTTCCCCTACAGCGGCAATGGCACTGGGTGGGCCATCAGCCTGCCAGAGTATCTGCCTCTGGCCGCTGATCATACGGTAATTCTGAATGACGAGACGAAAGCGGTCAAGCTGCTGCCAGCGGGGGTCTTCTCTTTCAAGGATAGCCACAGAAGGCAGGTCAGGGCCGTCAGGCCCGGCCACAAAAAAAGCGCCGGGGCGCTGGGACACCCGCTTGTTATTAATATGTCTGCCCTCGCGCAGATAGCCCACATTGGTACGCCCGTCTGGCAGATACATGCCGGCATTGATGGCTGCCACAAGGTCAAAATCCGTGCTCCATCGGGCCAGACTGCGCGGCACGCCATGCTGCGAACTGGCGCAGAGAACGAAGTTAAAATGAGCAGGATCAATACGCAGTACACTCAGATGATGCTCCCGCCCTAGGGATATGTCTGCCGCTTCCAGGCCCGGCTCCAGAGACAGCCAGTGCACATGGGCCTGCATCACAGGGTCTTCGACAGGCAGGTCGTCATCTGCTGCCTGGGCCCGGGCAGAACTGCAGTAAAGGCTCAAACAAAAGGCCAGCACACAGCAGAGGACAAACAACAGGCTGCCTTTTTGAAAATAATATGTGATGTCAGGTCGAGTTTGCATGCCATCAGATAGGACTGACAACGCTGTTTGGCAAGACAACAGGAGAAATCTTGACTGTATCAATTTATCTTGATATATAAATAGATATTATTTCGCTAAATTTTTTACCTGCCGCAAGGAGTCACATATGCAGATAGGCGATTTGATCCGCTCAGCCCGACGCCCCTTCTATTCGCTGGAGTTTTTTCCACCTTCGGACGCCGCCCAGCTGCCCGCCTTCTATCAGACTGCCGAACGGCTGAGAGCCCTTGACCCTCTCTATATCTCTGTCACGTATGGCGCAGGTGGTGGCAAACAGTACAACACCCTCTCTGTCACTGCAGAGCTTGCGAGGCGGGGCTTCACTACCATGGCCCATCTGACATGTGTAGGGGCAGAAGAAGAAAAGATCGCCGCCTTTTTGGCAGAGTTGCGTGCAGCAGGGGTATATAATGTACTGGCTCTGCGCGGTGACCCGCCCAGAGACACTGCCTGGGACTGGGGAAAGGGGGCTTTTCAGCACGCAGCAGACCTGGTACGTTTTGTGCGTGAACGTGAACCGCGCATGGGCATAGGTGTAGCAGCCTACCCTGCCCCGCATCCGGAATCCCCCTCCTTTGCCGAAGACCGGCGCCATACGGCTGTCAAACTGCGTGCCGGGGCAGATTTTGCCGTGACCCAGCTTTTTTTCGATACCCGCGAATATGCGGCCCTGGTAGAGTCGCTGCAGGCCGAGGGGCTAGATGTACCCATAGTACCGGGTATTCTGCCCATACAAAGTTTTGACTCCCTGCGACGTGTGCTCTCTCTGTGCGGGGCAAGCATTCCTGCCAAGTTCTATCTCGGCCTGGAAGAGGCCCATGCCAAGGGCGGCAATGCAGCGGTGCGTGAGGAAGGCCTGGCTTTTGCCGTGACACAGATACGGCAGCTCCTGGCCCTGGGTGCGCCGGGCATACATCTTTACACATTAAACAAGGCCGATCTCTGCCTGCGTATTGCCCAGGAGGCGGCCTTGCAATCAGTACCAGAAAAGGGCTAAAGTATTCTGCCTGAAAGCCGAAATATTTACTAGGGACGGGACTGTACCATGGCCGAACTGAGCACTCTGCAACAGCGCGTTATGTTGCGCAGCTACGAGCAGCAGCTGCTCGCGGCGCGGCGTCTGGCCCGTTTCAGGGTACGTCGGCGTATGGCCGAGGGCGAAGAACCCTATGATCCGGATCCATCCATCAAACGCCGTGCCTTTGTGGAGAAGGTGGCGCAGGAGCTGTACGACAGCCTCATATTCACAGGCAGTGACAACCCCATGGTGGAAGAGATTCGTCAGGCTCTGAGCCTGGCTGTAGGATTGGAGCTGGAGTTTACCTACCCCCCCGGCGAAAAGCTTTGCATTGTAGGTGTGGGCCCTGACGGTCCACGGCCCCTAAGCGAAGACGAACAGTGCCGTACCCGCAACGCCCTCTGGCGTATCACACGCCAGAAAGTAGACCAGAGTATGCTGGTGAAACCCACTGGCCTGAGGGCCTGATGGGCAAATGGAGAGCGTTATGGAAATCCAGAGCAAGAGCCTTCTGGCCGAACACTATGCCGCCAGCCTGGAGAGAAGCGCAGATGCACGTGGGCGTGCCCGCAACGAGACACAGCGTGAAGCAGCTGCACAGGGCGACAGGATCAGCGTGTCGCACGATGCCCGTTTGCTGACTGAGGCTCACCGCACTGCCCAAAATACGCCTGACGTACGCGCCAGCAAGGTTGATGCCCTGCGCCTGCAGGTGGCTGATGGCACCTACAGGCCTGACAGCCAGCGCATCGCCGCGGCCCTTGTGCGCGAAGAACCAGGTCTCTTCCGACTGTAAAACCGTTACCACATATAACCCACTCAGGGGCTCCTTTCGTTCATGATGAAAGGGGCCCTTTTTCGTATCTCGGCACACTTCATGCAGAGATACCGTCTGTACGCTGTTTTTCAGGAAACATGCCTGGTATCAATTTATAACACACTGAAATAACTTATATTATTTTAAAATATAACATAAGGAATGCTGCCATGAAATTGACTGTCCCCCGGCGTATTCTCTCTGGCATGGCCCTCATAGTCGCTCTTTTCTGTTTTACTGCCCCGGCTCATGCCGTACGCATTAAAGACATAGCCAGTTTCTCCGGCGTACGTGACAATCAGCTCATCGGCTACGGCCTGGTGGTGGGTCTGGCCGGTACAGGCGACAAGAAGGATTCTGTCTTCACCCTGAGCTCCATGAAAAATATGATGGACAAGATGGGCATCGGCATCAATACCAAGGCCCTCAAGATCAAAAATGTAGCCTCGGTCATGGTAACGGCGCGCATGCCTGTTTCGGCCAAACCTGGCAGCCGACTGGACGTGAACGTGGCTTCAGTAGGGGACGCCACCTCCCTGCTGGGCGGCACCCTGCTGCAGACAGCTCTCAAGGGCGTGGACGGCAAGACCTACTGCCTGGCCCAGGGACCTCTGACCGTGGGCGGCTACTCGGCTGACGGGGCAGCTGCCAGAAGCGGCAAAAACGTCAGCACCTCGGGCATCATCCCCGGTGGTGGCATTGTGGAACGCGGTATCCCCTTTGAGTTCAATCAGCAGGATAATCTGACCCTCAACCTGCGCATGGCCGACTTCTCCACTGCCCAGCAGATTGCCGAACGGCTTAATGCGGCCATGGGCGGGCAGTATGCCCGCGCCATTGATGCCGCCAGTGTCAGCGTTAACGTGCCACCGCAGTACAAGAATAACCTGGTACCGCTCATGGCCTCGGTAGAGAATCTGGAGGTCACACCTGATGTGGCTGCCCGAGTGGTCGTGGACGAAAAGACAGGCACCGTGGTGCTGGGGCGTGATGTACGCATCTCGCGTGCGGCCGTGGCCCACGGCAACCTGCAGATAACCGTACAGGAGGGTGAGCAGGTTTCACAGCCTGGCCCCTTCTCGCAGGGACAGACCGTGGTGACCCCGCAGACCGACATCAACATACGTGAAGAACGCCGCCGCCTAGTCATGGTGGAGGGCGCCACCCTGCAGGAACTGGTGGATGGCCTCAACGCCATAGGTGCTACTCCGCGCGACCTCATCTCCATACTGCGTACATTGCAGGTTTCCGGCTCGCTCCATGCCGAACTGGAGGTTATCTAAATGACTGCCCAGCTTAACGCACTCTCCTCTGCTCAGGCCACATCAGCAGCACCGGGCGAAAATGCCCGTCGCGAACTGCAGGCCCGTCTGACCGGTCTTGGCGACCTCAATGGCAGAAAGCTGACGCCCGAGGCCAAGGCACAGAAGCTGCGCGAAGCCTGTGAAGGCTTTGAGTCTGTCTTCATCCAGAAGATGTGGCAGGAAATGCGCAACACCCTGCCCAAGAACGGCCTGCTGCAAAGTCGCGACGAGCGCTACTGGCAGGACATGTATGATCAGGAACTGGCCAAGAGCATGACCTCGGCCGGGGGCATTGGTCTGGCTGATATGATGTATGCACAGCTTTCGCAAAGCCTGCTGTCTTCCAGCCGCACAGCAGCCGCGCAGTCAGGTATACGCGCTTTCACGCCTGCAGCAGCCCCCCTGTTGCCAACTGCACCCACAGACACAGTACCAGCAGGCCCGCAGAGCACACCCACTGCCGCAGGAAAGACAACAGACAAGCCTGCCCCCGCAGCACTGGCCGGTGTTTATGAAAGCCCGGCCCTGCCGGGAGGAATCACACCTGCAGACAGGCAGACGACACAGAAAACACAGCCCCCGGCAGTGACGCCGCAAAACTCTCAGACAAAGGGGGAAACCGTCCTGACCAATCCGGAGATAGAACGGGCCCTTTCTGCCCTGCGCAGCCAGCAGGCCATGGCCCGCAGCAATGCCGAAGCGGCACAGCACACCGGCAGAGAAGAAAAAAGACAGCGCCCCCGCCGCCAGGGTCCTTCAGGGCTGGAGCTGGCCCGCAGAGCTCAGCGTGATGCCGGCGACAAACTGGGACCACATTCAGTAAGGCCCCCTCTGCAGCGTCCAAGTCAGCCAGCACGATCAGATATGGCTGCACAGGCGGCAGAGGCTGGTTTTACGCAGGAAGGGCGCACTGAGCGCTATACCACCAATATGCCTGAAATGGCCTCTGACAAAAAGCGTGGCCTGGAGCTGGCCCGTAACATGAATGTGGATGCCGTAGGCCCAAACAGTCGCGCTGGGGCAGGCCTTGCCGCCTATCACGCGGCCCAGGCCACGCAAAACGGACAGCAGGGTCATCAGGCAGGGAACGGGCAAAATATGCAGGCCCCTGTGCCGCCCCTGTCGCCAGCAGCACCGGCAGCCGCTGCCCGAACAGAACAGAAAGATGCGCCAGCCGGAGCATTCTCCATACCACCGCTGACGGCCGATACGCTGAAGAGTTAACAGGCATGCTTCTTGCAGAAATTGATCCAAAAGAACGACGGGCAATTTCTGCCGCAGTACAAGAGAGGCCTGCATGTATCAACTCATATATGAAAGCTTATTCCGTCAGGACAAGGCTCTGACCCTTCTGGCCCATCTGTTGGCAGAAGAATATCACATCCTGCTGGACCGGGACACAGCTACAGTGGCCCAGCTGGAATTCTCCATACAGGAGCTGGTACGTCAGCTGGCTGTAGAAAAAACCTTCATCATCGACCTGCTCAAGGGCTGTCGTGTCATGGATTATGCCGACAGCCTGTCACAGGAAGAAGGGCAGGCTCTGCGTGGTCTTTTTGCATCCATTGACAACAATGAGCAGCAGGCCTCGCGCCAGGCCTCGCGCAATGCGCAACTCTCTCTTGCACTTCTTGACCAGAGCAGTCGCAACCTCCATGCCATTACCAGCCAGGTGACGCCCGCCACAGGTGAAATCTACTGTCGCCGCGGCGACATGTGCCGCGCCGGACACCCTGAGGCGGCTATTCTTTCAGGGAGGTTGTAAGCCATGCTCAACGGTATCTTCAATATCGGCCAGTCAGCTCTCAATGCTGCCCAGGCCTGGATATCGGTCACAGGCAACAATATCGCCAATGCCGATACCGAAGGCTACTCCCGCCAGTATGTGGATCAACGCGATGCCGGGGGCATCAATTACAATCCCGGTGAACAGGGTCTTGGTGTCAAGGCCCAGCAGATACTGCGTTTTTACGATGCCTTCCTGACCAGCGCCTATGTGGCCCAGTCCACCAACTCCTCCCGCTGGGAGGAGCACGAAACCATCATGGCCGCGCTGGAGAATATCTTCAACGAGTCCAACCGTGAAGGCATCAATTCTCTGCTCAATGAATTTTTCGGGGCCTGGCAGGATCTTTCCCTCAGGCCTGACGACATAGCCACCCGCAAGAGCCTTATCTCCTTTGCCGACGGCCTGAGCGATATGGTGGGTAACAGCATGGACAGCATACGCGACATTCAGCGTGAAATGGATGTCTCCATTGCTGAAGACGTCAGTCGCGTCAATGAGCTTTCCAAGGCCATTGCCGACATCAACAAGCAGATCACGGCCAATACCCTTGAGGGTATGAGTAACCCTAACAGCCTGCTGGACGAACGCGACCGTCTGGTCAAGGAACTGGCCACCATGATGGATGTGGAAACCATCGACAATGGACGGGGTGAGTACCGTGTACAGCTGACCACAGGCCAGCCCCTGGTGGACGGCTATGTGTCGTATGAAGTGCGCGTCATGGGCCCCAGGAACGAAAACCGCCCCATGCCCGACTCGACCTATAAAGGTTCTGTTATCGTTGACGGCCAGGACAGCCATGAATATACGGTGGAGATCGTCAGGGGGGGGACTGCACCTGGTGTAGGCAGTACAGCCGAGCCGCCGCAGTTCCGCGTTTCTCTGGATGGTGGCAAGACCTGGCTGCGTGATACCGAAGGCAAGGAAATGCGCTTCGACATCACTAACAAGAATAACATAGATCTTGATAATGATGGAAATATTGATACGGATGCCGTGCTGGTCAAGAACCTGAAGATATCCTTCAGCAGCCTTACAGATTTCAATGTGGGCGACAAGTTCGATATCATTCCCAAGGACGGTCTGTACTGGATAGAGCCCACCAAGGGGCCGGAGAACATCACCCCCCAGATCGACTTCAACGGCACGGACAATCCGCACCGTCTCACCGGTGGTACCCTGACCGCCTATTACAATATCCGTGACGACAACTGCGGCCGCTACATGGATGAGCTCAATGCCGTTATGTCATCCCTGATCTGGGAGGTGAACCGCATCCACACCCAGGGCACGGGTCTTGACCACCTGACCTATCTGCAGGGCGATCAGCTCATAGAGGCCTATGACCAGCCTCTGGGTTCGGCCCAGGCTGTGCTGCCCTTCTCTGGCCGTCTGCAGGAAGGCAATGTCAATTTCCACTTCTACGATTCCGTGACAGGCGACTATCTTGAGTCGACCATGCTCAACTTCAACACCAATATAAACGATGTACGGGTGGAAAACTTCAATCCTGCAGTACATACCCTAGAGGACGTCAGGGATGCCATCAACAGGATGACCTTAGAAGATGGCAGCAATCCGCTCAAGGCTTCCATACAGGCAGACAGGCTCATCATCGAAACCAATATGAATGGCATCAACTTTGCCATGGGTGCGGACACCTGTGGCCTCATGGCTGCCCTTGGCCTAAATACCTTCTTCAGCGGCCACGATGCCGACACCCTGGCTGTCAATACGCAGGTGCACACCAATGAGAATCTGGTGGCTGCCGGTCAGGTCAACGGGCAGTTCCAGACCAATGTGGGCGACAATATCTCTGCCCTGCAGATAGGCGCCCTGTCTGACAAGGATGTGGTCATCACCACCTTCTGGCGCACTGTGGACGATCAGAGCATTAGTGAATACTACGCCAATTTGGTCACCACCGTGGGTGCGGACACGCGGCGCTCCAATACCAATGCCGAATACCACGGCACCCTCACCGCGGATCTGGAAGAACGTGTAGCCTCAGTGTCAGGCGTGAACATGGACGAAGAGATGAGCAATCTCATCAAGTATCAGCATTCCTACACCGCAGCGGCCAAGATGATCACCACTGCGGATCAGATGCTGCAAACCCTGCTGGGCCTCAAGCAGTAGACGGGAGGACGTATGGGCATTCGAGTTACCCAACGCATGATGTACGGCGACATGGTCAGCCGTATGCAGAAGAGCCTTTCCGACTATATGGTCAGCAATGAGCAGGGCGCCACGCAAAAGCGCATCAACCGCCCTTCTGACGACCCGGCAGGCACCTACCGCGTGCTCACATGCCGCAACAAGATATCGGATATCGAGCAGCTCAAGACCAATACCGACACGGCCCTGGGCTGGCTGCAGCTGGCTGACAATGTGCTGGCCACACAGGTACCCAATGCCATCATCGGCCTCAAGAGCCTGGCAGAGCAGGCGTCTACCGGTACCTATACGGCCGACCAGCGCCGGCTCATGGCTGACGAGGCCCGCGCCTACTTTGGCCAGCTGCTCAATCTGGCCAATACGGAATTCGAGGGCAGACAGCTCTTTGCCGGGCACCGCTATGATTCCAGCGCCTTTGTGGAAGGCCTGGCCGTGACGACTTGGGATATGGACTGGGCTACCAAGAATGAAGAAGGCCTGATTTCTGTCAGCGGCACATCGGCTGAATCTATCATAGTCCAGTTTACAGAAGCCGGTGTTGTTAAGGAAAACACAGAATTTCGCTGGACCAATGACGGCGGCAAGACTTGGAAGGAAGAAAAAGTAGGCCCGCCAAATCAGGCAGGAAATCTTGAACTGAATTGTGACGGTGTTATCGTCACTCTCAGCAAAATAGATGGCGATAAGCAGACTGTAAACTGGACTACTGATGCCTATGATGAAAGTCTCGGCGCCAGTGCCAAGAACGGCACTACCCTCTACATCCGCCCCGGTGCCTACTATCAGGGCGATGACAAGGACCCGCCGCCGGACATCACCACCATGAGCGGGCCTATCGACCTTAAAGCTGAAGCCTTTGGCGATTATGCTTCCAATGTGCTGGTACGCTTTGATGAAGAAGCCGATTTGCGCACTGCGGGCAAGGAGTTTTATTGGTCCTACAGCACTGACGGCGGTTCCAATTGGACTACAGTGCAGGGTACTACCACGGGTAATCCTGACCATATAATCAAATTGCCTATTCCTGGTGGCTATATAGACATTGATGCGGATGGTGTTGGAGACAAGACTATCAGCGATGGTACGCAATTCATGGTCCATCCCTCGCGGGCTGATCTGGACTATGAAATCCTTGAAGACACGCACATAGCTGTCAACAGTGTGGGCAAGGATGTTTTCGGCGGCATCTATCTGGACGAATACGGGCAGCGGCAGGACACGCTCAAGGGCGATGACAATCTGCTGGAGGTCGTGGGCGCCTTTATCGGCTATCTGGAAGGCAATAATCAGGAAGGCTGCCAGCGCACCCTGGCTGCCCTGACCCAGGCCGAAAAGCAGATTCTGGCCGAGGCCGCGCGCATCGGCGGGCTGGAGAACCGTGTCTCCCTGGCGCAGGACGTCATCAGCTTCCAGAAGCTGGATCAGCAGGAGCGCCTGAGCTATGTGGAGGACATTGACCTGACTGAACTGCTGACCAAGCTGACCCGGCAGCAGCTCACCTATCAGACGGTGCTGCAGTCTTCTTCCATGATCATGAATCTGAGCCTTGCCAACTACATCTAAGGGCAGGCAGTGGAAAGGCCATGCTGATTTTGACACGACGCCCGGGTGAGACCCTTTGCCTGGGCGAAAACATACGCATCACTGTGCTGGGCATGCAGGGAAAACAGGTCAAACTGGGCCTGGACGTGCCCGCAGATATCACTGTTTACCGCGAAGAGGTATACAAGAGGGTCATGGAAGAAAACCGTCGCGCCCTGGCGACGAGCAACGAAGACTTCATGGTGGCGGCGGAGCTATGGCACTAGAAACAGAAGTAGAGATCGACACCCGCCTGGGACGGCGTACTATCGACACCCAAAAGGTAATTCACTTTCCCCACGGCCTCATCGGCCTGGAAAACGAGCGGGATTTCATCCTGCTGCAGATCCGGCCTGAGGCACCACTGCTCATTCTGCAAAGCGTACACAATCCTGTGGTGGGCCTTCTGGTGGCTGACCCCTACAGCTTTATGGAACGCTTTGACGTGAGCCTGGGCGAAGCCGAACGGCAGCTTCTGCAGATAGCACAGGTGGAAGATGCTGCTGTCTTGGTGACCGTGTCCATCCCTGCCGGACGACCGCAGGATGCGGTGCTCAACCTCACCGGCCCTGTCTTCATCAACCATGAGGCCCGCCTGGGCCTGCAGGCCCCGCAGAACAACGACGGCCCGGCCCAGGTCAGCATGCATGCCCTGAAACGCGAAGATAATGCCTGAGCTGAGAGCATCAAGTCTCTGGCGTAGATTTCTCGAATGTCGGAAGCTGCGTTTTGCGTCAGCTCAAGTGAAGTCTACAGGCAGACGAACTTTCTGCCCGGCCTTATTCTTGAAAAGCACATATCCCTCAGCAAGACCAAAAAGATAGAGACGACGAGTGAGATCCACATCTGCTCTGCAGTATTTGGCAATTTCAGCTGTACGGCCTTCCTGCCACCAGCGGAGTGCCTGAAGTCCATCAGCAGTCTTGGCCGCATCGAAAGTCGCCTGTACCAGATTTTCCAATGAAAGCCGATAGTTCAGCTTTGATTTGATAACGTGCAGAATATCAAGGGATGGGAGGGAACGAAGGTCAAAATCCGCAAAGGGAGCAAGAACAGCATAGTCAAAGCGCAGACTGTTGAAGCCTATCACGAGCTCTGCTGAACGCATACGTTCAAAAAGTGCTGGCAGCGCATCCTGCGTATAGGTAAAAAAATCGTCTGCCAGACTGTCATAGGCCACAGCAACACTGACGCCCATATCACCTGCCTTGTGCCAGCCGCCTACGTCTTGCGCGGAACGGCGTGTCTCCACGTCAAAAACCAGAAAATGACGGGGAGCAGAGACACTTCTGACCTGAACCTGAGGCTGGTGCGCTACAGGCAGAGAAGCTGACAGTTTTCCCCCTTCGTCTCCATCTGCCAGCATGGCCTCCAGCAGCCGTAGAGCACCGCTTTTGCTGATAGGGCGGTTGCCGGAACCGCATTTGGGTGAATGTACACAGGATGGACAGCCATCTTCGCACGTACAGTGCCTGATGCAGTCATGGGCAGCTTCCAGCATATGCTGCCCCTGGCTGAAGGCCTGTCGCGTAAGCCCTGCACCGCCAGGCAGTCCATCATAGACAAAAATACTGGCAAGTGCCGTCTGAGGATGGATTGGTGTGGATATGCCGCCAAAGTCATTACGGTCTGCCATGACAGCAAGCGGCATCAGACCAATGAGCGTGTGCTCAAGCGCATGAATGGCACCCATGAAGTGGATGAACTCCTCTTCCAGAGCACAGCGTATCTCATCAGGGATGACATACCAGAGACCTTCGGTTTCAAAGACCTGTGGCGGTGCCTCCAGTGGAATAATGCCCAGCAGACGGTTGCCGGATGTGCTGCGCTTTTCATAGCCCGTTATCTGATCTGTGATACGCAGACGTCCACGGCAGAGCAGCACACGGCCCAGCACAAATCGCTGGTACTCCTCCAGAATTTCTGTCTGCTTTGTACCGCGCGTACGTGTGAACCATGAGGCTTTGGCTTTTGCAGCCAGCACTTCATTTTTATCCGGGGCAATGGACTCGATGACATAGCTTTTACCATGATGCAGATATATGGCACCAGGATGCGCCTCTCTCCATACTCTGAATCCATCTACTGAGCCTATGACAGTACCGTCTGTATCAATAATAGTATAGGTCTGTCCTGTTCCCCGCAGGTCTACATGGCGTTGAGGCCGTTGACGGGCAGCCAGCCAGTGCGATCCGTCAGCCGACTGGAGCAGCAGGCCTTTTTCTGCCAGATCGTGTAAGGCTCTTTGTGCTCCTTTTGTCTGTAGCCACGGTTCACTGGTACGCAGGCTTCGTTCAGCAGCGGCACATTCCAGGTGGCGAGCCAGGATGACTTCATTGTCAGGATTCACAATGGCATTTTCGGATGGACGACTGAAGAAATCGTGCGGATTTCTGGCAAAATACTGATCCAGCGCATCTTCGCCTGCAATGATGATGACAGCAGACTCCCGCAATGAGCGGCCTACACGGCCACCACGTTGCATGGTGGACATGACCGTACCCGGGTAGCCAAGCAGAATGCAGATATCCAGCCCACCTATGTCGATACCAAGCTCCAGTGCACTGGTGCTGACCACCGCCAGCAGCTCACCCGATGACATGCGCGATTCGATATCACGCCGTTCTTCTGGCAGATAGCCAGCCCGATACGCTGAAATACGATTGCCATATGGTCCGGCCTGGCTTCCAGCCCAGATACTTATCAGCTCTGTCATGCGCCTTGAACGGCAGTAGACGATGGTGCGTAAGCGGCGGGCCAAGGCAGCTTTAAGCAGGTCAATGGCAGCTGAGGCAGGACTTTGTTCCGGATTGATGAAAACAAAATGACGCGGTCCCTGAGGTGCGCCCGACTTGTCGATGACAACGGGCTTGGCAATGGGCTTCGTTGCCTGCACATCACCCATGAGACTGGCAGCAAGCTCCCCCGGGTTGCCAACAGTGGCTGTGCAGAAAACATAGTTGGGTCGTGCGCCGTACAGCATTGCCAATCGGTTCAGCCGGCGAAAAACCTGAGCCATGTGAGAACCGAATACGCCACGATATGTATGTGCCTCATCCACCACAATGCAGGAAAGGCCTGCCAGAAACTCTGCCCACTGCTCATGGTAGGGCAGGATGGCCAGGTGCATCATCTCCGGATTACTGACAAGGACAGTCGGTGGACGCTGCCGTATTTTGCGTCTCAAGTGGGCGCTGGTATCCCCATCGTAAAGAGCTATGGAAGGGCGGACCTCTTGTGGCCAGTGCTCGGAAAGCTTCTGGAATGCGCAGACCTGATCCTGAGCCAGAGCCTTCAGAGGAAAAAGATAGAGTGCCCTGGCTTCAGGATCATGCAGGTAACGCTCAAGTACGGGCAGGTTGTAAATCAGGCTTTTGCCACTGGCTGTGGGTGTTGCCACAACAACAGAGTGACCAGCACGAATATGGTCAATGGCAGTGGCCTGGTGCTCATAGAGTGTGATGCCTTTTTTCTCCAGGAGTTTTTGTACGGCATGAGACAGGGGCTGTCTGCATTGACCACTGCTTGCGTCAGCAGAAGTCAGAATACGGTGATGCACTATCTGACCACGAAAGCGCTGAGAGGCAAGGAGTGCCTGAATATATTCGGCAGTCATCTACACTCATCTTTGCAGTAACGTGTCCGTCAGCCTCAGAAAGCAACAGGCTTATTTTTCCTTTACACTGCGCTCACCCTTGTCGTTGACAGAAACCTCAAAATAGCGTTGTCCCTGACTTTGGCTGGCCAGCACACCACCCTGTAAGGCCAGTGCTGCACTGGATACCAGACTACGAAAATCGTTGACAGGCCCAATAACGCGTACCTTGGTACGCCAGAGCTGAGGGCCAAGTGTACCTTTGTGAGAACGGACATGGCATTCCAGCAAAAGGATAGCGGTATAGTTGGTATAGCTCTCCAGAACCGGCTCCTCCACCAGTATATGCTCCGTCTTCCCCTTGCGGGTTATGGGTTTGTAGCGACTTTCATAGCTCGTGTAGTAAACTGTCTCTGGCTCTTCCTGCCAGAAGCTCAGACGCGTGAGCATTAAAGCGGAAGGATCTTTTACAGGTGGATAGCCTGCATCAATCAGTGCGGGAGTAAGCAGGCGACACACCTCCTGAAAGATCAGCTCATCATCTGGCATTCCTGTTTCGCCTGCTACAAGGAGGCAGGGACCGGAAGCGGCCTCAGGTGCACGCAGTGAATCCACCTGAACCTGATGATAACTGCCACAACCTGTCAGAAGAACAAAACTGCACAAAAGGGCGAGACAAGCAGCCTTCATATGACCTCGAATCTGGCTATACCGGGTAGTCTTCCTATTGCTCATGAAACGCTCACACATCAGAAATTCCTGCCATCAATAATGCTGCAGCCTCATGAAGAGATGTCCGGACGTAATAGCTGATCTATGCCGAACATTTCCATGATGTTGATTCTTGTCTGTTCAGTAATTCTGTATGACCATAAAAAAGGGTTACGGCCATTCACCGTAACCCCTTGAAATCATTGGTGGACAGTACAGGACTTGAACCTGTGGCCCCCGCCTTGTAAGGGGTCAACGGCATACAGCAACCTACTGATATTATTAACTTTCTCAGCGTGTAGTATGTCTCAAGTATGACCAAGGAACATGATCTATCAGGGGGTGCTGTATGACCAAAACGGGCTGGTCATACACTCGACATGCAGTGTGGTTAATGGTGGCATGGGCTGTGGTTAATCCCATCACCTCCCCTCGATTAATACACACTTCCTGAGACACATTAAACGTTACGCCCCTGCTCTGTCAATGTTGCATCCCAAAGATTTAAATGTTTCCTTTTTTTCGTATAGAAAAACATATCTAGATTTATTATTTAAATATCACAGCCTACATTATTGATATATTTTTTTGGTTTTACAAACCCTACCATCAATACCTACTAAGGCTATGTTCAACAATATATTAGAAAAAATACAGAATAAAAACTTCGACAAATTAAATCTGATATTCAATTTTTTTATTGAAAAAAGAGCAAAAAATTGTTATGAGTAATGGTAAGTTATGTGTATATGTACTATGGTCTATGTCTATATTTATATGTATAGATATATATTATTATTTAGCGTTAATCCTTGGATAGAAGTTAAACTTATCATAGAAAGACTGCATCATAATATCATGAAGTACAATTTTATACTTATCAGCAACTATAAAACTATCGTGTATACATAAACAGCAAATATCTCTTGAATTTAATGTTATCATTATATTCTCAGCAATGCAGCTATCTAAATATTGAAGATGAACACCATATCCCGAACAAAAATATTTCTCAATAGTCAAATGATTCCATTTAATCGCATTTAGTAATGTTTGTGGTCTGTCTGGAATGAGTCCAACTTCATCTATAAATGGATAATATTCTTGTCGCATTGCTTTAATAACGACACTTTCGCTATCTCCATTGATAGCTATATTAACGGATTTTTTTATAATCTTCCGAAAAGCATCATTTATACCAGCGAGTTTGTACAAATCACCCTCTGGTGGTGTTTGATTTTCAAGACCATATAACATTGACAAGTGTAAACATGAATAGTCAAGCTCCACTGTTGAATGACCATCAATTTCAATATACTTACGCCAGTCAGAATCAATCATCTGAGACCAATGTCCATAAAATCTGCCACCCTGCTCAAATGAACCGTTATTGAATACCCTGTAATACTTAGTGTTGTCTACCATTAAACTGTATACTCGTGAATAGTCATCGCTAAAATCAACTGGTGGATTGAATGTAATTGAGTGATTTTCAAGATTTTTGTTTATTCTATTTGTGTTACGAATAAGAGTTTTGATTTCTATAGTGTCCAAGTCGAAATCTATATCTCTTTTTTCTGAATCACGAAGAAATATTGGTGGATTACGTTTAAGTATAACACCTGAATCACTACGATACTTTCTAAATAGTCGAATCAATTTATCTGTTGCTTTCATTCGTGACATACGTTTAAATTTCAAGAAATTAACTCCTTTTTTGTAGTTAATATATCCATTATCATTAAGATACTCAGTAACAATAACAACATATCTGTAGTTTAAATATATTTTTGAAAATATTTTCGAGGCTTTATATGCCTTAACATCCCTACTGAACGATATATATAACTTTGGATTTTTCTTATGGGCTACGAATAGATCTGTTAATATCACTCTTAAATGCTTTTTGATATTTTTTTCTGTATACCCAGACGGCAATATCTTTTTCATTTTTGAAAAAATAAAATTCGTAGCTTCTTTAACTTCTGGTTTATTTGACCATATCCAAACATCTAATTCTCTCGAATTATCGAGTTTATTATTCATACCATACCTCATATAAAGTGAGGCCAGCCGCAAATATTGCGGACTGGCCCCTATTTTTAACAAAAATTTTATAATTCAGCTATACTGATACAGGCTTTATAGTAAGTGTTATCTTAGTTTGGCCGACATGGCAGCGAGCATGACATTCTATACCCTCGAATCCTTTCTCTTTAAGGAGATCCATAATACAAAGCATACCATTGCTATCAATAGGAATTGGTTTACGACTAAGGCGTGGACGTACAACCATACCTGGAAATGGTATATTTTTTAATCCCATCTCAGCCATTACATCAAAAATAATGCTTTGCAAATGCCGCTTACGCCATCCAGGTAGCTTTTCACGCAGCTCCTTGAACGTAATTTTATCATAAATGCCCTGCCGAATGATTGTTTTTGCTTCATAATAATTAAAATCCATTTTATATTACATCCTTTATAAAAAATAAAATTTAGGATATTGCTATCCTATATTATACTGTTGGGTGATTTTGTAATTCTATTTTTACATACCCTTAGTCAGAAATTACAATTTTATACCATTGTTATACAAATATTTTGCAGTCTATTGTACGACTGTTGCAATGCGCACGAGCGTGTATGGCACACGCAATGCGTCATACTGCATGGTCTATATCCATGCGCGAGAAGAGAGAGGGAGACTGAGTGGGGTCAAGCCGTCTGTTCGGCTTTCTGTTCGGTGTTGTTCAGGCGGTCTTTGAGGTGCTGATGCGCGTAGAACTGCACCACAGAACAGGAAGGGATGACGCGCTCCAAGCCATTGCGGGAATCACGGCCTACCCGAGCGCGATGCTGCTTTATCTTGAATTCCCCCAGCCTGGGCAGGGTGACATCGCGGCCGTCAGCCAAGGCATCAAAGAGCGTTTCCAGCAAGGCACCACAGCAGGCTGAAACCTGCTGAAAGCTCATTTCTGGTAAGCGTTCCTGCGCGCGAACAATGAGTTCGGTTCTGGTCATGCTGGCCCTGCATCTGGGAAAGTGTGTGAAAAGGGGAGCCCGAAGGCTCCCCATAGGTCGAGCAGTTGTAGATTAGAAGGAGTACACGAAGGCCAAGTTAACGTTCCAAGCGTCGCGATAATCCTTGCCTTCCAAAGCAGCACGGCTCTTGCCACGATCTTCCATCCACAGAGTCAGGTAGCTGGCTTCAAGATTGACAAGGAAGTTTTCGTACATCTGATAGCTGTTGGTCAGGCCGAGTTCCAGAGCCTGATCTTCAGTGGTCATGTACAGGTTTTCCATGCCGATATCGTAGCTGTTGGCATAGATACCGGCATCCATAAGCTTACGACCCATTCTAGGAGCATTAGTACCACCCATGAAGTTCACGCGGAAGGTGTGCTTCAGATTTTCCACGAAGCTCATGTCCTTCACTCGAGCACCTACACCCCAAGTACCGGCCATACTGTGACCGATAACAGCGTCACGAGCAATGTACGGATCACCATCAAATGCAAAGTTGGAGAAACCGTTGGTATTGTTGTAACCAAAACCGGGCATCCGCTCAGAACCATCAGCCGGGTTACCATTATCTCCAGAGGCATACCAAGCAACGATGCCAGGAATACCCCAGTCCATCTTGTATTCAAAGAGACCGGAAAGAATCCAGCCACTGCGGTTCAGACGACTTTCGTCAGGATTGTCGACAGAGCCATATGTGAAATCCCAAGCAAAACGGAAGGGATCAAACATAGTCACATCGCCAGTCAAGCCAGCCCACCAAGCATTGGTGTAGTCACCAATACGCTTGGCACCATTGGCATCACTACCATTACGATGTAGAGCGCCACCAGCAGGATACATACCTGCCCTGGTATAGCCGTTGGTGGAGTAAGTCGGATACCGACCTTCAGCATTATAGCTGGTACCAAATGCCCCAGGCCCCATTGCAGCATACATCGCCCAAGGCGTAACTTTGATGCCATCAAACTTCATGGGCAAAATCAGCGCAAAGGCATCCATATTGTCCATGTAGTTTTTACGCTCGTTACCACCGTTAGTACGATAGTCTCCATTATCATTGTAAGGGCGAGCCCACAGGGCTGTCAAACCCACGTTTTCAGTGAACTGGTAGCTGGCCACAATACCGGCCACATCGTCGTTTAGCACCATGCTACCGGTGGTGAAGCTGGGCAGAGCAATACCCTGAATACCCATACGCACCTTCAGGTCAGTGGCAGGCGGCATCCAGTCGATGTAGGCACGCTTGACTTCCACGACCTTACCGTCTGCGCCCAGAGCGCCACCCTTGTCAGCATTACCCCAGACCTGATCGCCGATTTCAAAGTACACGGTACCGGACAGGGCTTCGGAAGCCACGGCGTCCAACTGCAAGCGCACACGCTGCAGAGCTTCAAATTGATCCTGGCCAGCATCTTCATTTTTCTGGCCCCAGCCACGATCATTATTGAAAGAACCGCCCTGACCGTAGTCAAAGCTCATGATCCACTGGCCCTTGGCCTTGAAATCAATGGCCTGAGCGCCGGTAACAGCGCTGAGTACCAGACCGGCCGCCAAAACGAGCGTTGCGATCTTCTTCATTGCGAAAACCTTCCTTATTTGTGCTGCGCCCTCCTCCAGAGAGGCGCTGCGTTGCCATGGGCGGGGAAAAACCGCCTGAAGGGTAAAGAACCCTGACCCCCAGTGGGTCAGGTAAGAGACGATTTTTCCACGCACCCCTAACCTATTTTTTTTTTTTTTTCTTTTTCAAGCTTTTCAGGCCAAATTTTTTTACTTTTTTTGAGCCCTGATAAGTCCAATAAAAACAACAGATTGGCGAACCTGCGGAAGGCTATGGGCCAGACCATTGCCCGCATATAGGGGGCAAAAGAACAAAATTTTTAACCCAGCTCTGCGCTGACTGAGAAGCAGAGATTTGCTCTTTGCCCCTTGCCTGGGCGCTGGCGTGTGCTATGTAATACTCGCAATGGAAGAACAAAAACAATGCAAAACCCCAGATAGAATTATCCGGGGTTCTTGTACTTTTCTCTCCTTACCTGTACTCATGCAAGGTGCGTATAAGGTCTCGCTTTGCAAGAGGTTCAGTTTTACAGCGCTCCAGTATGGCTTTCTGTTCCTGATACTGTGCAGCGTTGAGCTTGTCAGGGGAACAGGCGTACTGATTACGCAGGTATGCGCCGTATTGGGGCTTCAGCTCTGACAATCCCAAGTCTGCGAGCATGGTGCTCAGTGGTGTCCGTCTTGTGGACGGAGATTTTGCGGCGGTGGATACCTGCTTTTGTTCAGCAGGGGTACGCACCTGTTTTTGTCGGTTCGCTGCCTGCGAATAGCCACAAGCGGCATTGGCATCGTCATCCACTTCAGGCACGATGCCCAGCATGGCAGACAGTGCATAGCGCCTGCCATAGGTAAAGGCACTGCCCATTGCCTGCGGGTCACGTTTCGCCAGCGGGATGACAGCCAGCGATGCCTGATACTGCCCTGTCTCGGCATGGACAAACTTGGTGACAAGACCAAGGCAGTCTCCATCCACAGGTACAGGATACTGAGTGAGCAGTATGCCCTGTTCCAAGAGGGCGTTGCGACAGGCATCCATAACGCTGTTCAGTGTGGCATACCTGTTATGCACATAGGGGTTCACGGCATCCCTGAAGGCTGGCAGCAGATTCTTCTGCACCTCTATCATAGCCTTGGAAAGCTCGGTTATGTCCGTTGAGCAGAAGGCGTAGTCCATAACTTCTCCTATGCGGCCAGTGACGCAGCAAAGCATATATCCTGATGGACGCACCATGTGCAGTGCATGCCCTGATTTTTCCAGAACAGCCCCTGCCGTATAGCACGGCTGATGCTGATAATACTTTCGTGGAGCTTCACGAAGTCTGGTATGCTGCGCTGAGAGTCCAGCCATACTACTTTGGCCTGTCTTGAGCGAACCAGATAGAGCAGACTTACTGGTAACTCGATATGGAAACCGAACGTACAGGCCATGAGATAGGCATATACGGTCAGCTCCATAGCGCGATTGGCCTGTTCTGTGTTGGGAGACCTGGCAGACGTTTTGATGTCTATGACGCGAATCCTGCCCTGCGGGTCAGTGTCGATGATGTCTGCATACCCCCGCAGGATGATGCTTTCGTCAACTTCACCGGTTTGCGGATGCACCAGCGGATGTTCCATGTAGGTTTCCATCTCGTGTGTCTGCAGCTCGCCGATCATTGCAACGAAGGTTGTGGCTTCATGCAGGATATGTTCCTGCGCTTTGGTGAAGGCTGTCTCATCAGCGTATTCGGTCTGCTCCCAGCTTCTGGCCTGCCAGAACTCTCTGGAAACTTCAGCAGCAAGGTCAGGCACCTTGGTGCCGTAGACAAGGCAGTTTTCCACAATGTGGTGCAGGGCCAAACCTTCAATCAACGGTATGGGCGTTTTATCGGGGACGACCTTCTCTACATAGGAGAGACGATACTTCTCGGGGCACTGGCAGTAGACGTTCAATCGTGACTTGGACAGCAGCAGAGGTTCCATTCTTCCTCCTTTACGATGGTGACAGAGGAAGACCCTGCCACCACCGTTTAGATGACAGCAGGTATGCGGTTTTTTTACGCAGCCAGTCGCAGTTTGCGGCGGGGTAAATCCTCAAACGAGGCATCCACCGCATCAAGAAGTTCCAGCATCTGGTTATGCAGATTTTCTTTTACCAGGCTGTTGGTTCTGATGGTGCTGGCTCTGGTATCGGATATGACACTTCGACAACGCTCCACAAGTTCAGAGAGCTGCTCATCCTCAAAGAGATTGCGATTGCTGAAGTTGTCGAGAAACCACCTGAGATTTTCCACAGCGGCTTCACGCAATTTTTTCGGCTTACCATCATCACTGCCGCGCAGTTTGTCAGTCAGGTTGTCCACCAGATTGACAAACTCACCACGCAGTGCGGCTATGGCTTCCTGTCTGGCCTGTTCCATCAGGCTCTGAAACTTCTGCACCTCTTCCTTATACATGGATGGGGGCAGCACCCGTGAAACCGAAGGGCCAATAACGATGTACCGCCAGTGGAAGCGGAAACGTTTTTCGATTTGCTCCCGTGGCGGGTAATCACATTCGTTGAACAGCTCGCCCAGTGATGCGCGAGCCTCCTGAACCGTTTCAGGATACCAGCGTACAAAGTCCTCAACCATACTGTTGTATTCCCATTCCAGCTTTTTCAGGGTTTCCTGAACTTCGGGAATGAGCTTTCTGGATACCAGAACACAGCCGATGATGGGGAATGGCAGAGCTATCTTACGAAGATAGTTCCTCGCTTTGCCGATGACCTGTTTGATACGGGCAAGGGAATCTGGCGGCAGCAAGAGTTTGCGACCGCGCAGAAATTCCACATTACCCACGTCAGCAAGCAGAGCCTGCGGCAATTTTTTATCCACCTGCCAGCATGTTGCGGTCAGTTGGAGCAATGCCGCTTCACGAAACATGTTTTCAGCGGTAGCCATGACCATTCTCCTAACCGTTTCGGCTGGTGAGCATGAGCTGCTTTTCCACATACGGGACAAAGGCAGTGGGCTTCATCTTGATGAAGGTCTCCTCGCCCAGCAGGTCTTTCATGAATTTGGTTGCCTCTACGCAGGATTTGCCGGGAAAGCCATAGGTGGACATTTCCACCCTGCCATCAGCGGTAACAGTGATTTGAACAATTCGCATGATCAACTCCTACAGGGTTATGGTTATTTCGATGCCGCTGTTCACCTGCTTTTCGGAATAGGAGAATCGTTTTTTGCGTGCAGCTTCCTTGATAACTTCCACGCCATAGGCCTGCTTGAGCAGACCGCCGTTTTCACCAATGGCCCGTTTGAGTGAGGAGTCCCAGAAGTCACAGACCAGCATGTAGCTTCCGTTGTGCTTGAGAACGCCGATTTCATAACGTGCACCGGGAATCTTGATGGCATGGTCACAGTGGCCAAGCTGCTCTGTCGTGATGCCTTCGGGCAGTGGATATTTGTCCGGCTCTACCAGTGTACCGTACCACGCATACGTCTTCTGGTTTTCAACAAACTCCAGTCCCATGCGGGAACAAGCGCGCCTGATGGCGGCAAGGTCAAATATCATTAGCTGGATATGCGAGACGTGTGACATACTTCCTCCTAATGGACGGTTTCGGACGGGGCCGACATGCTTTTAAGTTTCGGAGTACGCCGAATCTTGCGAATCTCGCTGGATTCCTCTTCAGGCGTGTTGGCAATTCTGGCTCTGGAGCGAGCCCATTGTCGCAGCTGTTCGATATCCTCCTTCATGGTTCGTGAAAGCGGGATAAGGGAACGCCGTGCGGCATCAAGGCCATCGAACAGGGAATCACGCAGAATCTGTTCGATTTCAGAGCCGGTATAGCCAGTCAGTTCGTCTGCCCATGCTTCAGGCATGGACGTACCGTACTTGCGGTTCATGATTTTTATGATTTCCGTACGTTCGATACGGGAAGGCAAGTCCACAAACCAGATAGCGTCAAAGCGGCCAGCTCGGAGAAATTCCGGTGGCAACTCCTTGATGTTATTGGCTGTGGCAACGATGAAGGCTGTTTTCTGGTCACTGGCCCATGTCAGGAAATGGGAGAACATTCCCATTGTGGTTCCCGAATCATTAAGGCCGTTTTTCGTACCGGAGAACATTTTCTCCAGTTCGTCCAGAAACAGGACGCAATTTCCAAAAGCGTCTATGATTTTAGTGGCTTCGCGCATCCGCCTTTCTGATTCGCCTACAAGCGCGTTTTTCAATGCGCCTATGTCCAGGCGAATCAGTGGGAACTTGAGCATGGTTGCGATGGCGCAGGCAGTTTTGCTTTTGCCTGTGCCGGGAACGCCGACCAGCAAAATCCCCTTGGGTTTGGGAAGCGCTGAATCAGGGCGATATGCCTGAGCTCGGTTAAGCACATACTCCTTGAGTGGAGCAAGGCCACCGACATCAGCAATATCCGCAGCAGGAAAGATTTCCAGCAGGCCAGACTTTTTAATCATCTGGGCCTTGGCCTCAGTAACGCTTCGGGAACTGAAGTAGCCTTTTGTTGTCAGGCTCAGTGAGTAGGCGGTCTCCGCCTGAAATTCGGTCAATCCAGTTGCCAGCCTTGCGGCTTTTCGGTTTGGCCGAATGTTGTGGGTTTCACCAAGATCGGTTTGCAGGCGGTATAACGCCTCTTCCTCCGGCAGTTTCACTTCCACGAGGTGGAAGAACGGTTGTAGCGGTAACGGCAAGGTTGGTGTGGGAGAGATAAGTACAAGACAATTGCCGCATCCCTTATAGCGAGGGATAGCGTTGAGTATGGATTGGCTGACCATCGGGTCATCGAGATACGATACCAGTCCATGACATACGAGAACAGTGTCCTTGGCGGACGTGAGCCAGTTCACCGCATCAACGGGATTCTGCATGTCCTCATGAAGAGAAGACTGCGGGGGGAAAGAACGTATGCCCTGAAGACAATCCCATCTGGCAATCCGCCAACCGGGTATCTTTTTGATTTCATCCTCTGTTCTGTGAGGTTCCAAAGTTTGGAGAAGAACACAGGGAAATCCGGCTTTGAGTAGGTGTAAAATCATATATAACCTCCTTTACATAGGTATGACTATATATATTTCTATATAAAAATTAAAAATTCGCAAATTTTCCTTGACATTTGCCATGTCAAGCATTAAAAACATTCACAGATAATTGATAAGAATATAGAATAACAAGTTGCATACATGAGTAAAATTTCTTGAACCTTGAAAATTTGAAAGTTTTCGTTTTTATTCAATAATTCTGGCGTATTAGATCAAAAGCAAATTTTTTTACATATGATATTGCTTTTTTGTAATACAAAAATTTTTATGATACAAATAATCAACTTACTGAAATTACTCATTTTTTATGATTTTTTTCGTGGCACGCTTTGTGCAGATACCAGCCGCAAACGGAGGTTATTTCAATGGAATAGCGTGAAGGTAACACCCGATACCATTTTATTCCTCATTTGGGATCTTGCATTATGCAAAGCTATTTTTGCATGGCGCTATTTGTGCGCCCCTGCGCCGACAGGGAGTCGGCCCTGAACAAAAGGAATAAAAATGACCAATTTGAACAGTGCTATCGATGGTATCTTCGCCAATGCCAACATGACTGCCGAGCAGAAGTATGCTGCGGGTATCCACCTTCTGGCATGCTTTGGCGCAGCAATGGGGCATAGACCGTTCGTAGCAGGCGCAGTGCCAACCTATGGCAATCTCTGCATGGTAGCTGTAGGCAACTCTGGATGCGGGAAAGGGACCGCACTCCGTTTCACGAAGAGCCTGTTTGCTTCGGTGCCTTCTGGTCTGCTGGCACCAGAGAGCACGACGACCAGCGCTGGGTCGATGAAGGCTTTAGCCCGTGAAATTGACAGCATCCTCTCAGCACCTGCTTTGGCTGCAGAGGGTGAAGTTCGTGTGTACCATGTAAACGAGGAGTTTTCCGGGGAGCTGAAGTCTGCTGCATCGGTTTACCAGTCCAAGTTACCTGAGTTTCTGTGTAAGCTGGTTGACGGAAGTGAAATCTCGGAAACCCTCGGCAGGCAGAGGATAGAGTATCCTCTTATTCACTACGGCTTTGTGGGGCATATCACGCCCGCTGCCCTCAGAAGCAGCTTGCGTCCTGCCCTCGTGTCTGGTGGATGTGCAAACAGGATGCTGTGGCTCACCATGCCATCGGCATATCGCTCCTTCCCAACCCTGAGCACGGAAGACCTGCAACATGTATCACAGGAGCTAGAGGCCAGTCTGATTCATGCCAGCTCCATGCGAGCGGTAAAGCTGAATGCAGACGCTCTGACGAAATATGAGGCCTTTACGGCGCAGCTGGAATCAGAAAGAGAAGAGTACAGCGAGGTCATGCGCGATATGACTGTACGTTTCCCCATGCATGTGCTCAAGATTGCTCTGGTTTTGGCAATGCTCAGAAGGCTGACTGAGATAGATGGAGATGCCATTGAGGCTGGTATCAATCTGGTTCTGTCAACCAGGGATACGATACGTGCATACATGGAGTCACCTGCGCGTGTGAGCCCTGAGAGCTTGATTAGAAGTTACCTGACCAGTAACGGGCCGCAAACCCTCAATGACCTCCTTCGTGCCTTGTCGGCGACGTTCCCTGCGAAGAAGCTCAACAAGGCACTGCTGGAATTGGAAGACAGTGGGCATATCAAGCGTGAACGTCAGGAAAGGGACGGCAACTTTCCTGAATACTACGCTCTTGTGAGCTAGCCGATTAGGAACAGGAGTCCGCTCCTAACCCCGGGGCGGGCTACCTCCATATTAGGCACAACCAGGTGCCCTTTTATTAGTGTCGTCCCCATTTAGAGGCATCATTACTTGTCATGAACGGCATATTTGTCCTGCCATCAAGCCCACAGGACAAAACAGATGAACGTGTCTTCCATACCGGCTTCAGAGGCCAAGAGCAATCACAAGTGCTCACACGAAGAACTCTATCTCGGTACAGCGCTGCTAAAGCGTCAGGACATCGCGCGCGTTTTGAACGTAAGCGAGAGCAGAGCACGTCAGCTCCTGGCAGAACACGGCGTGAACCCCATCGACATGGGAAGGGGAAGAGGAAACGGCTTGCGCTGGCGAACCAGTGCTGTTATCGAGGTTGCAGATATACTACACGCTGAGGCGCAGTCCCAGAAGAAACAGGCCCTGCGGCAGTCCCGTGCCTTTCATCCGTTACGGGGCAAGTCGGCTGCGAATCTCTGGGCTGAGTTCAACGGGCAAAGCCCACGCTGAGGTGTGTATGGCTATTCGAGAACGGAAAGGGCGTAAAAAGCCCTTCTTGGTCTATTGGAGGAACCCATTTACCAGCAAACTGGAGAGTAAAGCATTAGCGACTTTGGCGGAGGCGGAAAAACTGGATGCCTTCGTCAAGTATCAGCTCACTTACGAACGAGAAGCCTTCAGGCGAGAGGAAGTCGAAGACCTGGCACTCAGCCATGTGCAGACCCTCGAAACCGTATTCTACCTGTACCTGCGTGACCGGAACTTTGAGCAGGATTGCCTGGGCAGAACACTGAGTGCCATGCAGAGCATCCTGAGCAACTACGGTGATACAGAAATAGAACAGGTAGACAGAGAGGTATTGGCAGACATGCTCAAGACCCTGTCGGCCGCAGGCCTCAAAGGGGGAACCATCAGCAGAAAGATGGGGATTGTCAAGGCTGTTCTCAACTGGGCACTGCGGAACAACTACATCAAAAGCGTACCGTTGTTTCCTGTGATGCCGAAAATTGAGACAGCGCGCAATGTACCCCCCTCTCCTGATGAAGTTGCAGCCTTATACAGGGTTGCCCTCCCCCATCTGAGGAGAGTCATTATTCTGGGTTTCATGTTCGGTATGCGAGTTGGACCATGTGAGTTGTTTCGTCTGCGGTGGAGCGACATTGACATCCCTAGTCGTGTCATACGCGTTCCAAACGCGAAAAAGGGCAATACTGATCCCTGGCGTGAGGTTCCCATCAAGCAGTCCTTAATGGCGCTGATCGAGAACTGGAAAGCTGAGGATAAGGCCTGTGCGTCCGAGTATGTAGTCACATACAAAGGAAAGCCCATCCGATCCATTCGAAAGGCTTGGAAAGAAACGTTGCAACGAGCTGGTATAAAGCGCTATCTGAGACCATATGACCTGCGGCATGCCTTTGCCACAGAGGCAATAGCTGCAGGAGCAGATTACGGAACAGTTGCTGCTCTCATGGGGCATAAAAGCCCTATGATGGTCCTTCGGCACTATCAGCACGTCAAGACACGACAAAAGCTGATGGTGATAGAGAGTCTGCCACAACCGGAGCTTGCAGCAGCGTCTGTATGACCAGACTCTGTATGACCATGAAAATGGGGTTACGGCCAATCACCGTAACCCCTTGAAATCATTGGTGGACAGTACAGGACTTGAACCTGTGGCCCCCGCCTTGTAAGGGCGATGCTCCACCAGCTGAGCTAACTGTCCAATAGTGAAATGAATTTATAAAATGACATATGGCAGTTGTCAAGTCATTTATCTGGTTCATTTACCCATGGCATTGAGAAAATCTTTATTGGATTTGGTTCCGCGCATTTTGTCTAACAAAAATTCCATACTGTCCAACGGTGCCATAGGAGCCAGAATCTTACGCAGTATCCAGACACGATTGAGCACGTCATCCGGCAAGAGCAGGTCTTCCTTGCGAGTTCCTGTCCGGTTGATGTCAATGGCGGGGAAAACACGCTTTTCTGCCAGATGCCGGTCCAGATAGATTTCCATATTGCCGGTACCCTTGAACTCTTCGAAGATGACTTCGTCCATACGGGAACCGGTGTCAATGAGAGCAGTGGCAATGATGGTCAAACTGCCACCTTCCTCGATATTGCGGGCCGCACCAAAAAATCGTTTGGGGCGCTGCAGGGCATTGGCGTCCAGACCGCCAGTAAGCACTCGACCGGAAGATGGAGTGACGGCATTATAGGCTCTGCCCAATCTCGTGATGGAATCCAGCAGAATGACTACGTCGCGCTTACGCTCTACCAGACGTTTGGCTTTTTCCAGAACCATTTCACAGACCTGCACATGGCGCTGCGGCGGCTCATCAAATGTAGAACTGATAACCTCAGCCTTTTTGACCGTACGCTCCATATCCGTTACTTCTTCGGGGCGCTCATCAATCAGGAGGACTATCAGATAAACGTCAGGATTATTGGCATTGATGGCATTGGCCAGAGATTGCAGCAGGATGGTCTTACCGGTTCGCGGCGGGGCAACTATAGTACCTCGCTGCCCACAGCCAATGGGCGACATGAGGTCGATAACCCGATTGGAGAGATTTTTGTCACCGTTTTCCATGACCAGCTGCTGATCTGGATAAATAGGGGTGAGATTATCAAAAAGAACGAGATTTTTGGCATTCTCGGGCGGTTCAAAGCCGATTTCCGTCACCTTGAGCAGAGCAAAATAACGTTCCCCTTCTTTTGGAGGCCGGATCTGCCCGGAAACTATATCCCCTTTGCGTAATGAAAATCGGCGTATCTGTGAGGGTGAAACATAAATATCGTCAGGACCCGGCATATAGCTGCACAATGGCGAACGAAGAAAACCAAAACCGTCGGGCAGTATCTCAAGAACGCCATCACCGTAAATCACCCCGTTTTGCGAAGCACAGGTGGAAAGCAATGCAAATATAAGCTCCTGCTTGCGCATGGAGCTGGCATTTTCAATTTCATACTGCTCTGCCAGCTCCATGAGTTCCTGCATACTACGGGTTTTAAGGTCCGTCAGGCTCATGGCGCTGTCATTCGACAGGGCCGGCGTCGATTTTTTTTTACGCATAATCATCCAGTCTTTGATGAAATCCCCGGCTATGCAAACATAAATAGCGTGGAGAACAGTGATATGGAGAGATATTAGGTGTGCGTGCGTTGCGTTTAGCGTATCTTAGCCGTCATGGCAAGAAAAAAATAGTTTGAATATGACAGATCAGCTTTCTTCCGGCTGCGGCGGAGGGGCATACAGGGTCAGAAGCTCTTCACGCAGAGCATCCTCAGACAGAGCCAGAACCTCAGCAAGCTCCCCAGTGACGAGATTCATGGCCTGTTCCTGCAGACGACGTTCGCCAAAAGACAACTCCTTACCGCGACCAATGAGCAAAAGCTCGCGCAGCACCTCGACTACAACCGACAAATCAGAGCTTTTCAGCCTTTCCGAATACTCCCTGAATCGACGGTTCCAGTTCTGCCCGGTGTGTACAGACCTCTCTGTATCGGTACGCAGACTGTCAAGGACTGCCTGAGCAACATGTCTGTCTACAAGAGGACGCAAACCCACATGTGCTGCATTACTGACCGGCAACATCAGAGTGATGTTGTTGGTACGGATGCGGACGACATAGAACTCACAAGTAACGCCGCCAATATCCTGGCGGTCAATACCTTCAATCCGCCCCACGCCCTGGGCAGGATAGACAACAAGCCCATCAGTTGTGAACATGTTTTCACCATGCGTCAGTGCATACGCTTTGGAAAGAGCAGTAATGATTTTCCACTCTTAAAACATGCTACACTACTCCGGCAATGTTGTCCAGCAGATATAGCTGTGGAGCCCTGAGCTTTGTGGGCTCAGCTCCGGCTGACCACAAAGGGGATGACGTGCAGCTTGCGGCTGATCTCTTCGGTAGCCCCGAGTTTCCAGGGGGCACTTTCAGGCCAGCCCAGATGGGTGGCCACAGCTTTGGCCACGCCAGCCACATTCAGCACAGGATGACGCTGAAATACCTGAGGAAGACCATAGGTCAGATTACAGGCCAGGCATTTCCCCGGGCGCTGATGCAGCTCAAAGGCCAGTACAGCGCGATCTGCATCAAGGCTGCGGCAGACAAGGCGGATATCATAGGCACCTTCTTCAGCCCCACCAAAAAGAGCGTCAAAAAATGCATCCGTGCGTTCCGCAGGAAAAATACTTTCCAGAAAAGACTGTTCAAGCATTGTCACAGTAGTCACTCCTCATGATGTCATGGCCTGAGAAAAGAGGCTACGCAGATCCTCTCTGTATATGATCTGATCCGCCCTGGTCAACCTTTCCCAGGAAAATCGCTCTATCAGTTCTACAGGACTAACCGGCCGAGCATCGGCAGCAAGGCCGGCCAGCCGGGCCAACAGGCCTGTGATACGCCTGGCCTCCACCCCCTGTGCGCGCAGAGCACGCAGAGCCAGACTTTGATGCCGCTTGGCAAGGCGCTCGCCGTATTCATCCAGCAAAAGCGGCACATGACCATACTGCGGGGCAGTATGCTGCAACAGCTGCATAAGGGCCAGTTGCCGTGGCGTTGAACTGAGGATGTCACGCCCCCGTACTACCTGCGTTACTCCCATGAGAGCATCATCCACAGCTACAGCCAGCTGATAGGCC
The DNA here is from genome assembly GCA_017396005.1 of Desulfovibrio sp. Classification (GTDB taxonomy): domain Bacteria; phylum Desulfobacterota; class Desulfovibrionia; order Desulfovibrionales; family Desulfovibrionaceae; genus Desulfovibrio. The sequence continues at coordinate 16,172 of JAFQNG010000005.1, read as the reverse complement.
CAAACGCCGTCAGAACGACGCAGAGCAAAATCGCCACCACTCTCTGCCAGAAGAAAACACTGCGGCCCCAGCGCCAGATCCATAAATGACAGCTGCTGCTCAGGACAGAGCAGGCGCAGAGTCGCCTTGCGGCCACTAGCAGCCAGCGCTGTACGCCGGGCTGTATCAAGACTGCGGCATGTGCCGGGATAGGGGGCGCCCCTGTCATCGGGGTGCGGCGCACCCGCCAGCAGGCGCAGCTCCCGGCGCGTACAAAAGCAGGGATACACCCGGCCTGCAGCCTCCAGGCGCTCCAAGGCCTGCATATACACATGTTCACGCGCACTCTGTGTATAAGGGCCTGCAGGGCCACCCACATCAGGCCCTTCATCCCAGTCCAGACCGAGCCAAAGCAAATCTTCCAGCAGCGCACGGGCATATTCCTGCCGGGAACGCTGCGGGTCAATATCCTCCAGCCGCAAAATCACTCTGCCGCTGCAGGAGCGCGCTGCCAGCCAGGCCAGCAGAAAGGCCCAGGCATTACCAAGATGCGCGTAGCCTGTAGGGCTGGGGGCCAACCGTCCACAGACGGCGGCAGGCACGGGCATGGCTTATCTCTTGTTCCATGGCATGGCTGCCAGCAGCAACCCCATACCACAAAAACCTGTGACACCTGCAAAGGTCAGCCCTGCGCCTGCAAATGCCGAAAGCCAAAGCATGGGGGGCCATGCCAGCCCACCGGCAAGGCCCAGCAAAACCAGACCACCAGCAGCAATCTGTATCTGCCGAAAGATGGGAAACTGCTTTTTGCCGCGCTCCACAGGCAGACCTGCCTGTTCCCATGCACCCATACCACCCTCCATCTGCCAGGCCGGGCCACGGGCCAGTTTCTTCAGCAGTTCGCTATGCAGGGTTGTGCGCCTCCCTGACTGACAGGTAAAGACTATGGGCCTGTCATCACAAGCAGGAGCCATGGGCAGCCACTGAATGACAGAAAGCGGCGCAGGTTCAGAGTCGGACACGCGTACACTCTTTATTTCATCCGGTTCTCGGATATCTACAAGACGTATTGAACCTTCCTGCAGTTTCTGCAGAGTTTCGGCAGGGCTGATATGAGGAAGCATACTTGTTTGCCTTTATGAAGCCCGCTGTTTGCGCTGCTTCTGGGTATTACGTCGTTGCGCCACATCAGATCTGTTCTTTTTCTGCTGACGGGCGGCAGGCTGCTGTTTACGAGAAGGGCTTTGAAGCTTGCGGGCTTCGGCGCGGCGCTTCCCTGCCCTGTTTTTTTCAACCTTGCGCTGCTGTTTACGTCGCTCTGCTACAGCCTTCTTTTTTTCCACCCCACGCTTGTGAGCTTCACTTTTTTTCCTGTTCTTGCGGGCCTGAGCACTGCTCTGCTTTTTGCTGCTGTCCTTACGGCTCAACTCACGCACAGCCTTTTCTTCCGCATAATCTGTAAGGCGGCTTTGAGCCTGAGCGACCAGGTTCTCCCCTCCCTCAAGATTGACGCGACGCGCCCCGAGAAAAGTCTGGCTGAAATAGGAATCGGACAGACGGTTGATGCGTACGGTCTTGCGACGCCGGGGGCTATGTATAAATTTGCCGTCCCCCACATAGATGCCGGTATGATATCCTCTCTTGGGATGGCGAAAGGCAACAATATCACCGGGGCGCATCTCACTGACATCTGTAATGTGCTCACCCACGCGAGACTGCTCCCGCGCCGTACGCGGCAATGTTACCCCTACACTTTTATAGGCCCACAGCACAAGGCCGGAACAGTCAAAACCACCCGGTCTGGTCCCCCCCCGCACATAGGGAGTGCCGATGGCTTCCCGGGCTTTGCTCAAAAGCATGTCAGCAGCTTCAGCCCGCTGTTTTTCCAGAGCCATGGCCTCTGCATGCAGTACAGCATTTTCCTTTTCGTGCTCAGCGGGGTGCTGTCTGCCCGCACAGCCAGAGATAACGACACACAACAGGAGCAAACTGCAAAAACTCAGGTATTTCCCCATTCCCCGTCCTTGTGCAACACACCGAAAAAAATACATCCAAAACCCCCGCCAGAAGCGGGGGTACTGCTGCCTGACATCAAACTGTCAGCTCTGTTACCTCATGCCTTAAGATCCAGTACGGTTCCCAGCATTTCGTCAGCCGTACGGATACTGACCGCATTGGCCTCATAGCTGCGCTGTGTGCTGATCATATGCGTCATTTCCAAGGGTAAATCCGTACCGCCGGGCTCTCCGATTTCAAAAGGCAGGGAAGCAGATAGAGCCTGAGCACGTTCCTGCCCCTGTACAGAAAGGACATTCTCCAGGCGGTCTCCCTGACTGACGGCATTCAGGCGTACACCTTCACCACCAGGACCGTCCGCATAATGTATACGCTGCGGCTCAAACGCGTCAGTATTGACGTTGGCCACATTATGCGCAACGATGGTCATACCCCAGGCATAGGTATTCAGAGCTGAAGCGCCCGTATGCATGGCACTGGATATACTGCTCATATGTACTACCTTTTGGCCTCCATACCACAAGCCAGGCAGCATTGCAAAAACATTTTATCTGCCGGATGCACCGGTTGCCGCATATGCCCCCTGCCCCTCAATGCGCGCAAATGCATTATGGTGATGTATGGACTCCATACTCTCGACCTCTACACTGAAAGAACCCACATGTTTGTGCGCAGCCAGCCGCTGGGCCACATTGCGTACTACGTCTTCCACAAAGACGGGATTGGCAAAGGCCTGCTCTGTCACAAATTTTTCGTCTTCGCGCTTGAGCAGGCTGAAAATTGCAGAAGAGCCTGCACCTTCGGCAATCTCGATAAATTCTTCCAGCCAGGAAAAGCCATGCAGACATATCTCCATATGCACCATGGCCCGCTGACTGTGGGCCCCCTCGCTGCTGATGGCCTTGGAGCAGGGACAGACCGTCATCACCGGCACATCCAGGCCCAGCAGAAAATGCTGCCCCTGCTCATCCAGTTCTCCGGTCAGACGACAGTCATAATGCACGGTACCCGGTCTGCCCGAGGCCGGGGCAGGTTTGTTCACGAAATAAGAGAATGTAAAATGCGCCCAGGCCCGCCGGGCACTGAGACAATGCCTGACCTTCTCCAGCAGATGGCGCACGGCCTGATAGCTGATCTCCCCCTCCCAGGCCTCAAGGGTTTCCACGAAACGACTCATGTGGGTACCCTTAAACGCTGAAGGCAAATCGACACCCAAGTCAACGCTGGCAACAGTCTGCTGCATACCATGCACACGATCCCGCACCAGCAGGGGGCGCTTCAGGCCGCGTACGCCAACGCGGTCAATACCGATGGATACTGAAGGGCTGAGACTCTGCACGTCTTCCATCAGGCCAGTTCCTGTCCGGTAGTAGTGGCGCAGAAGCTGCCGTGCTTGACCCCCCGGCAGGAGGTCAGCCTGTCTGCCAAAGCGCGTACGCGCGCCACATCGCCTTTAAGCACAAGTACCTCCATACAGTTATGATGATCCAGATGTACGTGCATGGTAGCCACGATGATGTCGTGATCGTCATGCTGTATCTGCATGATCCGGCGAGCCAGATCATGCTTGTGATGGTCATAGATCAACGTAAGTGTGCCTGCACCGGGGCCGTCAGCACTTTGCCAGCCTTCCAGCACCAGCTCCTTGCGGATCAGATCCCTGATCGCTTCCGAACGATTGGGATACCCCTTGCGTGTGCACAGGGCATCGAAAGGCTCCAGCAAGTCCTCATCCAGAGAGACTCCAAAGCGGACCAGTTTTCCCATCTGCCTCTCCTCGTTACCGGGGCATCTGTTTTCATGCCCTGCGGGTCAGCTCCCAGATATGAACTGTCACCGGGACAGGACTGTCATAAACTACACGTACCTGCCCGCTATGTACCCGCCGCCCCTGCCAGCCAGAACCATACAGAGCATGCAGAAAGGCCTCATAGACAGACCGCCCCGGTTCGGCCACCCAGGCCACACCGCCCGGTGCCAGGGCATGACCCAGAAAACGCAGTACCGGGCTGACAAAACGCTTTTCATACATGATATCGCCGCCCCAGATATACGCCATGCTGCCTGCCTGCAGTGCTGGACGCCGCCAGTCCATGAGCAGCCAGGAAGGCTGCGGCACATGGTTACGCTGCGCATTGAGCGCGGCATAACGCAGGGCCTCGGGCTCATAGTCCATGGCCGATACTCTGGCCCCCAGCCACTGGCCTACCATGGCTGTCAGCCCCAGCCCGCAGCCCATATCAAGGCAGGGGCGGTCCGCCAGCACTTTCTTCTGCCCTGCAAGCCAGCCTGCCAGTACGAGACTAGAAGGCCAGAGCTCTGTCCAGTAGGGCAGACGCTCGTCCTCGAAGCTCTGCTGATCTTCAGTCATGGCCTGCCAGAGTTCTTCCAGGTTGGCTGCCCGCTCAAGCTGCCACTGCCGTCCTGCCGCCTGTACCGAGATGAGTGGACCGTGACTGTCCAGAAGGGCCGTCGCGACCTCCCCGGGAGCGGTATCTGCCAAGTCTGTCTGCACTGTTTTTTTCACAGCGACAGTATAGTGTAATGCCGGGATACTGTACAGATGTGCGCATTGTCTCCTGACAGGGCTTCTGCTATGCTGTCGTCAACGGAGGTTTGTGATGGGGCAGGACATCTTTGACCTTATCATGGTGCTGGTGCTGGTATACTTTACTGCACGCGGCTTCTGGAACGGTTTTGTAGGTGAGGTAGCCGGTCTGGCATCTTTGATAGGCGGTTTCTGGGCAGCCAACACCTTTCATACGAGCCTCTCGCCGCATCTGGCCTTTATTGCTGATCCCGGCTGGCGGGTCATTGCATCCTATGTACTGATTTTTCTGGCTGTTATCATACTTGTGGCTATCATCGCCCGCGTTCTGCAAAAAATACTCTCTTTTGCCTTTGTCTCCTGGGCAGACAGGCTGGCCGGCGGCGCCCTGGGCCTGACCAAAGGCATCCTGCTTTGCTCCATAGTATTGATGGTGCTGCAGAAGCTCTTCTATAACGCGCCCTTTCTGCAAAATTCACGTGTCCTGCCCTATTTCAACACACTTATGAGTCATATCAAAACATGGCTGCCACCTGAACTGGTAAGCCGACTAAACTTTTGAATACCAGTACAAAGGAATGAACCCCCATGGAAAAGAATGCCCTTGAGGCCCTGCAAGACGTTATCGACCGTCTCACCGCTCCTGACGGCTGCCCCTGGGACAAAGAACAGACCCCTCTCAGCCTAGCTGACTATCTCATTGAAGAAAGTCATGAACTGGTCAGCGCCATCCGCTCCGGCAATGTGGCCGATGTCTGTGAAGAACTGGGAGACCTGGCCTTTCTGCTGCTTTTCATAGCCCGCCTGTATGAAAAACAGGGGCATTTCAAACTGGATGACGCTCTTGACAACAATCGGGCCAAGATGATTCGCCGTCATCCCCACGTCTTCGGTGATACGACCTTTGAAAACCGCGATGAGCAGCTCAAAACCTGGGAAAGCATCAAACGCGCCGAGCATACGGACGAAAGTGGTCGCCCCCAGGGCATCTTCGACAGCCTGCCCTCCAGCCTGCCCCCTCTAATCAAGGCGTACCGCATACACTCCAAAGCCGCACGGGTCGGTTTCACCTGGCCGGAAGACGAAGAGGTGGAGCAGCAGGTAGAGGCTGAGTGGCTGGAATGGCTGGACGCCTCAGCATCGGGAGACGCCGACGCCCAGAAGCACGAACTGGGCGATCTGCTGTTCAGTATCACGGAGCTGGGGCGCCGCAAGGGTATCAAAGCCAGCGAAGCCCTGGATTTTGCCACCCAGCGCTTTCTGCGCCGCTTCACCCGCATGGAAGCCCTGGCACGTGAACGTGGGCAGGACTTTCCTTCGCTTTCTCTGGACGACAAGGATGAACTCTGGAACGAAGCCAAGGCCGAAGAAAAGAACATGAAAACTGCCGACAGATAACGAGGCCGCATGCCCCTGACGCTCCATGCGAAAATTCTTGCTAGGATACTTGCCCTGACGCTGGTCGTGCTCAGCCTTATGGCCTGTACACCCCGCAGAGAGGTAGCGCAGCCTTCACTGCCCAGGGCAGCTCCAGGGCATCTGCAATGGCTGGAGCGGCAATCTCTGCTGGGAGCGGCCCCGGATCTCACTGCGCAGGTTTCAGGCAGCGAGCTGCTCTGGCGTAACAGCGGCGCAACCATGCGCCCGCATCTGCTGCTTGAGGCCGCACCCAACTGGCTGGCTCTGCATCCCTATTCTCTGGCGTCTAATCAGGTCTTTTTTCGTGCACTCAGCGCCAGCCCTCTAACGAAGCACATGCAGCAAATGGGCTTTCAGGGCCTGTTCATAGCACCTGCAGGCGAGCGCGGCGACATCTGGACAAAAGACCTCCAGCCTGTGTCTGACGGCGACAATGTGGTTTCCCTGCGTTTTGACGCAGCCCTGGGAGAAGAAGGTGACTTTACCCGTCTCGCCGAGCAGCTGGAGCAAAAAGGCATACAGATCGGCGGTGAACTGCCACCGGCCGCCACCGGTCTGGGGCCGGACTTCTTCCTGCAGGCCAGACGGGCAACTCGCTTTGACGGCCTCTATGCCATGCTGCCCGTACCGCAGAAAGACTGGCACCTGCTACCCGAACTGCCTGATGAATGGGAATGCCTGCCCCTGCGACCTACGGTTATCGAGAGCCTGACTACAAGCGGTCTTCTGCCCCCGCTTCTGTACCGCGACCGCCTGCCCTGGGCCACACCCGGTGGCTGGGCCGTCACAGGCGAAGTGCGCGGGGCTGACGGACAAAATCGGCGCTGGGTCTATCGTTATCAGGGGCATCCCCTGCGTCCTGTGTTGCTCTGGCAAGATCCATCGGGACGAGCCCGCCGCATCTTTTCGGCTGCGGCCATACAACATGTGGGCCTGCAACGGCAAAGCCTGGCTGGCCTGCGTATGGAAGCTCTCATGGGGCTTGACGTTACAGGGGACTCCAGTCATGGGCACAACTCTGATCAGTATAGCCCCGGACTGGAAGCTCTGGACAGCACGGCCAGAGAAATACACCGTTATGGGGGCTGGGCCATGCAGGATGACGTGCTGCCTCCCTCCCTGACCCCAACTGTTCTGGCCGGAGCCACAGACTTCACCCGTGAAGCTGCTGTGCCTGCCGCAGCAGCCCTGGCACTGCTCTGCGAGGATGCCGGCCCTCTGGCAGATATCATGCAGAGACTGCTTGCCAGTGGCGTCGATCAGAGCCGCCTGGCGCGCGGGCTGCATCAGTGGCAGGCGGTGGACTGGCGCCCTCTGCTGGACCTGCCCCATGGCAGCGAACTGATCCAGAAAGCCCAGAAGGCCGCAGGGGCCACAACGCAAAGTATGCGTTTGAAGGCCAGTCCGGCAGCTCTGGCAGCTCTGGCACTGGGCCTTGACGTTACGGCTGCACCCCGCTCCGAATATAACGCTGCCCTGCGACAGGCTGTTCTCCTGCTTCTGAGCTGGCGTCTTGGCCTGCCCGGCCTTGCCTTTATCAGCCCACAGGAGCTTACCGGCGCCCTGGCCCTTGATGTCAGCACGGCTGATCACCCTTTTGGCCTGACACCCCTATGGAATGCTGCAGGACACATCCCCGGCAGTGCCCCTCCACTGCCACTTGTCTTCGGCCCCCTGGAGATGCAGTGGGCAGACAGCGGGAGCTTTCTGCATGATGTGGCCCGGCTGTTGCAAAATCGTCAGAAATATGGTCTGGCTACAGGAAAGGTACTGCAAACCATCCACGAGCCTCCGGGCTGTCTGACCGTAGTCAGCAGCCTGCCCTCAGGGGGCTACTGGTTGTTAGCTGCCAATTTTTCAAGCCAGCCGCAAAAGATTTCCTGTGCGCTGCCACGGCGTACCACAAAGACGCAGGATATTTTACATGGGCATGCCGTGACACTTGACAGCAATGGACACAGGCTTGCCCTTCACCTTGCGCCACGGCAGGCCCGACATATTCTTCTGGATCCATCACGTCACATACAGCATCAAGGAGCGACGCCATGAGCCCGGAGACAAAACAGCCCGTAGAATCCACGCCCGAGCGGGAAACACCCTCTCCTGACAAGAGCGAGACAGACACTGTAGAGACCACGGCAACAAGCAGCACAACGCAGGAGGCACAGGCGCTCAGGCCTGAACATGTCGATGCAGCACCTGCAGAAAATGCCGCCCCATCGGAAACGCAGACAACAGCAACGCCAGAGCCTGAAATACCGCCCGTCATGGTCGTACCCTGTGAAATGGCCCCTGATGCGGCAGATGTGGAGGAAAACACGCAGCAGGCCGCTGCAGCGCCAAAACCTGTACAGGCGCTTGCCGGCCCTTTGGAAAAAGCCTTTCGCGGGCTGAGCAGTATAGCCCCTATAGCTCTGCTGTTGCTGGTCGTAGCCCATGTCTGGCCAGACTTCTGGTATACCTGGCAGGGCAGTGCCCTGTATTGTCCCGGCGAAATAAAGGGTATTACGCTCTTCCAGCAAACCCAGGCCAGCGGACAATGGCTGGCCCCCATAGCCGGAGATGCGATGGGCTGGCCCCTCTTCACTGCATGGCTGGGCCTGCTCTCCGCAGCTCTACCCCAGGATTTTCAGACTCTGCTCTACCCGCTGGGCGGAGCATTGGCAGGCCTTCTGGCCATCTGTGGCGTCTGGACCCTGGCACGTGCCGCCGGTTTCGGCAGACAGGCCGCCTTTGCTGCAGCTCTGCTGCTGCTTGTCTCAGCATTACTGATGCCACTTTTACATCAGGTAAGCCCCGCTGCTCTTTCTGCGGCACTGATGCTGTTTTCTCTAAGCTGTCTCTGCCGCGGCTGGCAGGCTGAACGAAGCTGGCTTCTGCTGCCCGCCGGCTTTGTGCTGGCCGGGCTGGCTGGCCTGTGCGGCGGGCTCTTTCCCCTGCTGCTGCCGCTGCTGACCAGCTTTTTCTTCCTGATTTGGCGCTGTACTTACGGCAGAGCGCAACGCAGTGATGCTCTTTACGGTTTCGTACTGCTGCTGGTCCTGCTGGGCGGCTGGTTGGGACTGGTCATTCTTCTCAGTGATGCACAGGACTATCTGCCCGCCCTGATGACCATACTCTTCCAACAGCCATGGCCCCTGCCGTCCCGCTGGTGGCTTCTGCCCCTGGTCGCCGGCATAGCCATCATGCCCTGGCTGTGCCTGCCGGTTTTCGTCTCTTGGGGTCGGGTGCTGCTCACCTCTGTGAGTACACTCAGGAGCTCACGTCATCAGGAAGCAGGCTCGGCTTTTGTCTGGCTGGCGCTGATACTGGGCCTTGGGCTGACATTCTGCATACCGCAGAGCCAGGTCTTTACCGTGGCTACTGCCCTGGGCTGTGTGGCAGCCCCTCTGCTGGGCAAGGCCCTTCTGCGCCTCTCACCCCTGGGCAGCCGTTTCTTCTATCTGGTGGTGGCACTTCTTCTGCTGCACGCCGGCATGGCAATGACAGCTGCTGGTTTCAGCACCAGCCTAGAGTGGATGAACAAGGCCTTTACCCTTGGCCTCAGCGATGAATTGCGCAACGCCATCCTTAGCCTTAAAAGCCTGCCGGTAATCGGTGGCGGCTGCATTCTCCTTGCCGTGCTGCTGGCGCGCCTTGTGCGCCGTGATCTGCCGGGGGGGGCTTTGCTGGCCTGTGTACTGGGTATAGCCCTGCTGGCACAGCCTGTCATGCTCATGCTGGTACCGGAACTGGGCGCACAGCCCATGTGCAAACTGAGCCGCCTGCAAAAGGATGCTCCTGCGGCCAAGCCTGAACCTGCAGCTGTACCAGCCCCTGAGGTCGCCCCTGCACCTGTACCGGCTGCAGAACCGGCTGCGACCCCGGAAAGCCCGGCTGAATTGCCAGCTCCTCAGCCTGCCGCACAACCGGAAGGACCCTCTGTACAACCGGCTGAGCAGCCTGCTGAACAGCCCACAGAACAACCTGCCGCACAGGAGCCAGCGCCGGTTTCTGAGCAGGCAGCAGAGCCGGCACCTGAGCAGCCAGCACCACAGGCGGCTGAAGAAGCTCAGGCAGAACAGACCCCGGCAGATGACACACCAGACGTATCACCTGCACAAATCTGATCAGCATGCATAGCGTAAGAAAACACCCCGTCGGGAGGTTCCCGACGGGGTGTTTTACTTCCTTACCCTATTCTGCTCTGATAGGCGGTGCGTGGCCTCCAGCGGTGAGCATGGCGCCCATATGGCGTTTGGCCAGTTCCAGCTCCTGCTTGCTGACATCAGGCATGTCACGGGGGCGGGTACCACGCATATCATTGCCTTCTTCCACGATGACCATGGCTGCGGCCATACGGCCCATGACGCAGAAGAAACGTGCAACCTGCCAGCCCTGAGCACTAACCCATTGGCCTGCTTTCTCCGAATAGAGAAAGTCTGCCTTGCCATTGCGCAGTATAGGGTGTGCCTCTTCGTTGTTCTCTCTGGCCCAGACCCTGAAACGGGGCAATATCTCCAGAAAGGCCAGTAATTCCTTTTCACTGACCGGAGCCTGCCTGTCGTAAACAGAGGGCTGAGCTCTACCGCTCTGAACAGCCCTGGCAGCCCGGGCTTCATCCAGACAAAAGGCCGGGCCAAGGGCTATCGTACAAAGAGCAGCCCAGGCCAGACTGTTGCGCAAAATTATGTACATTAATACTGGACCGCGCTGATTTTGGAAAGTCGTTCCATATTGTGGTAGGATTCAACATAACGTAACGTACCTGTCTTGCCGCGCAGCACAAGAGAGTGTGTCACAGCATGCTGACCACTGTAGCGGACGCCACGCAAAAAGTCGCCTCCGGAAATACCGGTAGCCGCAAAGAAACAGTCGTCACTGCGTACCAGGTCATTGACGCCCATGACTTCGCGCAGGTCGATGCCGCGTTCATTGATGGCCTCTTTTTCCACATAGGACTGCGGATCCAGCCGGGTCAGAATCTGCCCCCCCATACCCTTTACAGCACAGGCAGCCAGCACACCTTCAGGAGTACCGCCGGTACCCATCATGACATCCACTTCCGAACGTGGGTCCACAGCCATGAGTGCCCCGGCAACGTCACCATCGGTCTGCAGCTGTATGCGCGCCCCTGCAGCACGAATCTCGGCGATAAGGCGTTCATGCCGGGGCTTGTCCAGCACGAAGACCACCAGATCCTGAATGCTCTTGCCCATGGCTCTGGCCACATTGGCAAGATTATCCCTGACTGGGGCATCCAGATCGACCACGTCGCGGGCCTCGTGCGGTACCACCAGTTTCTGCATATAGAAACTGGGCCCGGGGTCAAACATGCTGCCCCTGGGAGCTACAGCCACCACCGAAATGGCATTGGGCCGCCCATAGGCCAGCAGATTTGTGCCTTCCACTGGGTCCACAGCCACATCCAGGCTGGGGCCTTCGCCCTTGCCCACCTTTTCACCATTGAAGAGCATGGGGGCCTTGTCTTTGGCGCCCTCGCCTATCACCACTACGCCGTCAATGCGCAGAGAGGCGAAGGAAATACGCATGGCGTCTACCGCCGCGCCGTCTCCGGCCTCCTTGTCGCCTCGGCCAAGCCATCTTGCAGAGGCCAGAGCAGCAGCCTCGGTGATGCGCACGATATCAAGAGCCAGATTTCTTTGCGGTGCTTCAGCCATGTTTTCCTCCGCTGAACTGTCGTAGGTTGGTGACGTCTCTTTCTACTCCACTGAGCTCCGGGCTTCAAGAAAAATCACGCCGGGCGAAAACGGCCGTTCAACGGCGTACGCCACCCCTGTACAAAGGGCCTGCCGCTCACGACCAGAGCCGGGGGCAGCTGCCGACGCTTGAATTCTGCAGCAAAAAGTCTGCGACGTATCTCTTGCCCGGCGGCAGACAGCTCTTTGTCTGATCTCGGGTACAGGCATCTCTCCAGCAGCGGATCCAGCTCCTCATAAGGCGGCAGACTGTCACTGTCCTTCTGATACGGTCGAAGCTCGGCTGTGGGGGCTTTTTCCAGAATATTACGGGGGATGATCTCCTGCCCGCGCCACTGATTATACCAGCGGGCCAGGGCATAGACCTCGCATTTGGTAAGATCACCGATAACACTCAGGGCGCCCACCGTATCACCATAGAGCGTACAGTAACCCATGGCCGCCTCGCTTTTATTGCCACAGTTGAGCACAAGCGCCCGGGCCCGGTTGGCCAGACATGTCAGGAGCACCCCCCTGATACGTGACTGCACGTTCTCAAAGGTCACTTCCCCCTCATAGGCTTCAAACATGGCCAGACCCGGCTCCAGTGCCCTGCCAAAACCGTCCATCAGCGGGTCTATGGGCAGACAGACCGTCGCCACTCCCAGATTTTCCGCCAGTTGCCGGGCATCGTTTACCGATGCTTCACTGGTGTACGGCGAAGGCATCAGAACCGCCATAACATTGGCCGGCCCAAGGGCCTGCGCTGCGATACAGCAGACCAGTGCAGAATCCATGCCTCCGGAAAGACCCAGCAGCACCTGTCTGACCCCGCACTTTGTGACAAAGTCGTATGTACCCAGTGTCAGGGCACGCCAGCAATCTTCTTCCGGGCAGGTGCCTGGCGGCTCCACTCTGTTGACGTCAGTCTCGAGCGCGTCGGTATGCAGATTTTTTACAGCACTGTCCACCACAAGTATGTCTTCCACAAAGGCCCCGGCCCGTGCCAGCAGACGGCCCGTAGGGTCAAAGGCCGTACTCTGCCCGTTATAAATATGGCTGTCGTTACCACCCACCAGGTTGACCGAAAAGAGATGGATATGATGTCTGGCCGCCACATGCGAGAGTATGCTCTCCATCTCTGCCTGCATGCCACGCTTGAAGGGCGTGGCCGCCATGTGTACCACAGCGTCTACACCGCGCTGCACCATCTCCATAAGCGGATTATGCCCGCTGGCATAGGGGGTCTTCCAGAATGAATCTTCGCCACCGGCCGCCCCCTCGCACAGTACTACACCCAGCCGCCAGCCGCACAGGCTGAGTATACCGCAGGAAATGCCCCGGTCAAAATGATGCCTGCTGCCTTCCGGGCCAGATACGCCCCCCAGTCTCTGATAGACCTTGCGTGAGGCCACCTGCCAGCGCCCCTTGTGGATGAGCACCGCAGCATTGGACAAAAGCCCGGCCGCATAGACACTGGGCACCGGGGCCCCCACCAGCAGGGCTGGTCCGTCCCTGAGGGCGTCAGCCAGCTGCTGCATCGCGGTACGGCAGCCCTGTGAGAACTCGGGCGCACTGAGGTATTCTCCGGGGGAGACACCGCACAGCGCCAGTTCTGGTGTAACGCAAACATCAGCGCCGGACTGGGCGGCCCGCATGGCGGCAGCCAGGATGCGCTCTCTGTTGCCGGGCAGGTCTCCACTGACGCTGTTGCACTGCAGTAAGGCGACTTTCATCGGCATCACCTGAGGTTAAAAGTATCCGTACAAGGGGCCACCCGGTGCCGCCAAAGCCTCCACCCGACGAGTAACGGCCGGGTCCTCTTCCAGCGGGGGCGCATGGAAGGGCTTGAGGCGGGCGTCCAGTATCAGCGGGGCTTCACAGCTCCAGTGTTTTGCCTGCATGCAGGCGCGTACGCCGTAGCTGTCAGAGGCCGGGTCAGAGCGGGTAAAGACCAGCCAGAGAAAATTATCCAGACTGGCAGCAGCAAAAGCACTGTCATCCACTACGGCCAGCAGGGGAAAAGCCTCACGATGAGGCCAGCTTTCAAGACAGCGCGCCAGCATTTCCACAGCAGGGTCAGCCTGCCCGCGTGCCAGGCCATGCCTGGGCCCTCGCACGACAAGCATACCGGGCCCGGCCACACGGGGCTGGCTGAAGCCCTCGGGCAGCTCTGGCAGATGGCGCAGCTCTGTGCCCAGCTCACGCCGTTTTTCACCGGCAGCTCCCCAGACCAGCTTGGAGCCTTCGTTGAGGGCACTGCCCGTGTAATCCAGTGTATCATTGGTGCTGCGGGTCAGAAAATGCAGGTCACGGGCAAAGTCCGTGCGCTCCAGCATATGGCGCAAAAACACCGCCACGTTACGGGCCGAAAGGCCGGGCGCGTCTTCGTGAGCAGCCACCAGCACATATTTTGCCAGTGCTGTCTGGCTTGTGCCGAGCAGATGCAGGGCCGCTGTTAGAATCTCGCGCGGCTGCCGCCGTGCCTCGTAGGGTGTATAACGCTCGCTGCCGAGGGCCAGCAGCAGAGGGTGTACCCCGGCAGCGTCTACAGCATGTACCTCGCGTACTCCCTGGAAAACCTGAGGGATCAGAGGGCCTGTCAGCTCGTGTATGAAATCACCAAAGACTGTATCTTCCTGCGGTGGGCGGCCCACAGCAGTAAAGGGCCAGACAGCGTCGGCTCGATGATACACGGCCTCTACTTTCAAAACGGGGAAATCGTGCGTCAGGCTGTAATAGCCCACATGGTCGCCAAAAGGTCCCTCAGGCCTGAGAGCCCTGCCGATACGGCCCACGATACAGAAATCCGCCTCAGTCAGCACAGGCAGGGCCAGACCAGGAGCAGCCGCCAGGGTCATGCGTCGCCCGCCCAGCAGGCCGGCGAAACGCAGCTCTGACAGGCCTTCTGGCAGAGGCATGACTGCGGCCACACTGAGCGCAGGCGGCCCCCCCACATAGATATGGACAGGCAGATCCTCTCCCCTGCTCAGCGCATGGGCATGGTGAACGCCGATGCCCCGGTGTATCTGATAATGCAGGCCCACTTCGTCTGCTGCGTACTCATTACCTGCCAGCTGTACACGGTACATACCAAGATTCGATGCGTCCAGGCCGGGGCGGTCAGGGTCCTCACTGTAGACTAGAGGCAGGGTGATAAAGGGGCCGCCGTCATCGGGCCAGCAGGTCAGCTGCGGCAGATCGGCCAGAGCACAGCGGCAGCCCAGTACCGGTGCTGCGCCCCGCACGGTACGCGGCAGCATGTGCCAGAGACCGGGCAGCGCCGCAAGGCTTTTCCACGGTCTGGCAAGGGCTGCCATGGGGTCGACCTTGCCGGCCACCACAGCTTCCACTGTCCGCAGGCTGTGACGAAAGATATAGCGCAGGCGCTCATGCGTACCGAAAAGGTTGGCCAGCATGGGAAAACGCGTACCCCTGACACGGGTAAACAAAAGCGCCGGAGCTTTGGCCTGAAAGGCACGCCGCTGTATGGCGGCCAGTTCCAGATACGGGTCGAGCTCCACATCCACACGGCGCAGCTGGCCCTGGGCTTCCAGATCCTGCAGGCATTGCCCGAGATTGGCATAGGCCATCAGCATCCCTCCCTGCAGGGCAGCGCGTCAATGGCGGCCAGAGCGCGACCGCCTGTGAGCGTCTGACGAAAATCTTCCAGGATGCGGGCATGGTCAAAGGCCATATCATCAGGCAGGGAATCCAGCGGGCAGAAGCGCACCTCGGCAGCATCGTCCCCGGCCTGCAGGGCCTGCGGATTGCGTGCCCGACCTGTAAAGACCACACTCAGAGTATGCTGCCGGGGGTCACGCTCTGGTCGTGAATAGACGCCCAGCAGGCCGGTCAGTTCCACATCCAGGCCGGTCTCCTCCTGCATTTCACGCACTGCCGCTGCTTCGGCCTGCTCACCTTCGTCTATGAAGCCACCGGGCAGAGCATGCCCATAGGGCGGATTGCCCCGCTTGATGATGACAACACCGCGCCCCGGTTCGTAAATGACCACATCCGTAGTGGGCGTAGGGTTACTGTACACTGACCAGGACTTGCCACAGTGGGGGCAGCTGACTTCTTTTTTCATGCCTGCTCCTGCACCCTTGGGGCGCTTTTGGGTCTGAGAGAACGGCAGTATGGTAAGCCAGAGCGCCCAGGGCCGCAAGAGTGAAGCATGTTGACAGGGCTGTGGGCACTCCTTGTTGCTGTACGAGTTCCCATGCCTGACGGCTAAACACGGGTCAGGATAAAAAAGAGAAAAAACGATGCCCCGTTGCAGGGCATTTTGAGCGGAATACTCAGGCACATATGGATGTGATCAGGCATTGCATGCCCTTCGATAAGCCCTGTTCCAAACTGCTGACAAAGCTCGCGGAATATACCCCCTATCTCCTTGTGAAGACTTCCAAATATCGCTTTTTTACGATACTTGGGGATAAACACAACGTGGTACAGGCAATGCCACGTCACATGGGACTGTTTGTTCCAGTGTTGCATAGGCTCTCCTTGATTATCCGTTTGGTGGGATA
>JAFQNG010000066.1 GCA_017396005.1 Desulfovibrio sp. | reverse complement strand
CCTGTTTTTGCAAGAAACGTTCTACGGCTGCGCGTACCAGTGCGTGAACAAGGGTTTCAAGTTCTTTTTTCAGGTAGGGGCTGCTCTGCATGGCTTGCAGCAGGGCTGCCTTATCTACCTGTCCCTTTGCTGTCAGAAGCTGCTCCCCCCAGCGCTGGGCTATCCACTGGGCAGCTTCGCCTCCCGGGGCATACAGCTCCTGCACTACGGCATCGGCATTGAGCACAGGCAGGCCAAGATCCCGTAACTGTGCGGCAAGACTGCTTTTTCCACAACCAGGATTACCTGTCAGCACAACACGCTGCATGGCGTGACAGGCAGCTAAGGCTGCCGCAGGAATATCGTCAGGCGGAAGACAGCTAAAATGCAGGGGCTCTCCGGTATGAGGATGGACAAGATCCAGCTGCCAGGCATGCAGCATCTGGCGGGGGGCCATGTCACGCACTGGTGCAGGGGCATACAGTCTGTCACCCAGAAGAGGATGCCCGACATGTGCCATATGCACACGGATCTGATGCGTACGCCCTGTATGGATACGCACCTCCAGAAGCGAAACATTCGCAGCAGGGTTGTACCAGAGCCGTCGCCACTCTGTGTGGGCAGGCTTACCACCGCGGGAGATGTCAAGGACGCACATCTTGACCCTGGTCGCAGGGTGACGGCCGAGAGGCTCCCGGCACTCCCCTTTTTCGGGGGCAAGGCCGCTGACCAGCGCCAGATAGCGCTTATGCACTTCCCGTCTGGCAAAGGCCTCACTCAGACGCAGACGCATGCTTTCTGTCAGGGCGACCAGCAAAAGACCGCTGGTATCCTTGTCAAGACGATGCACTATACCCGGGCGTTGCCCCTCCAGCTTTGACAGCTGAGGAAAGCGCCCCAGCAGACGCTGTACAAGGGTCTGTTCCGGACATGAGGGACAGGGATGTACAGTAAGCCCTGCAGATTTGTTGCAAAGTACGAGATGCGCATCCTGCCAGACGATATCAAGGTCACCCTCCTCAGCTTCCAGCGTTGACCTGGGTTCTGCAATAGTCAGTTCCAGGTGCTGGCCCAGACGTACCCTGACATCCGGTTTGGTCGCGGGAAGGCCATCCAGGCAGCACATCCCTGATAATATGGCCTTTTTCAGGGCTGCCCGTGAATACTGCGGCAGCAGAGCCGCCAGAACACTGTCCAGCCGTCGGCCTGTCCCCTGGGCGTCAATATGCATACTGATCTGTGTCACAGTTATCTCGGGGTAGTCAGAGTGAGCAGACGGTCAGCAAAAGTCGTACTTCTGTATAGATTGCGCAGCTCTACACCAGGAGTGACAGAGGTCACTACAGTACGCCCGATGACAAAACGAGCGTTGTCGTCAGCCCCGTCAATGACGCGTACCCCCCAGACATTGTGATACAGCGCCGGTCTCCCGTCATATGCTCCTACATACAGCGTGATATGACCACGCATTCCCACAAGACTGAGAAAGGGGACACCCTGCTTCAGAATGGCATCCTCTTTCTGCGAAACACTCATTCCCTCCAGCCGGACCACCGTGCCCTGCCTGGCCTGGGCCGAAGAATTGCGTGGCAGCCAGACGCCAAAGGGGGCCATGAGATCACGGGTCAGTGCAGAACAGTCTCGCCGGTCAAGCATCCCTCCCCAGCCATAGGGCTGCCCCATCATGATATTGCCAAGTTCGGCCACACGTCGGGCTGTCATGGGTATGGGCTGTGGTGCCGCATCTGTCATGGCAATGCGGCTTTCTACGGCCCGGGCCATACCATCTATGGCTCTGGCAGGCAGAAGGACGCGCCAGAAACCCTGCTCATCCTGCCCCCGCAAAGGCAGTACAGCCCCTATATGGCCCTGCAGCTTCTCTTCTGACCCGGCTGAAGACATGAGTATGCCATCGCGCACAAGGGCTGCAAACGCCCCGCTCTGCCAGATTGCCTGAAAACCGCTGTCAGCCGGAGCCACATCCTGTGCGTCCACCCAGCCTGCCGCCACAGCGCATTCGACAAAATACCATCGTCCGTCACGGCTGATATGGGCAATCAGCAGCGGTGTGCCCACTGGCAGACGCGAGTACTGAAAATAATCAAAGGGATTGTCTGCAGGTCTGGAAACAGGCTCTGTGAAGCGCGGCAGATGGGTTGGCATCTCACGCAGATCTGTATTGCGTAGGGTAATGGCATGCTGCGCTCTGTTGGGGAATGCGGCCAGGTCAGCATTACGGCCCATCTGTTCCCATTCTTTCTGAGTCCAGCGTACAGCATTCAGTCTGTAGCCCCTGGCTTTGCCGAACAAGGGGCTGATGTCCCGTTTTTTTATAGAAGTTTTCTTCATGCGCCAGGGGGCAAAATATCTTTGCTGAAAACGGGCATACTGCTCTCTCTGTTCCTCTGCAGTGAGAAGAGGCCTGTCCGGGCCTGCCATCTGAGCATAAAACTGCAGATCCTGCGGAAAGCGGCCCATATCAGCCACAGCCCCCTTGAGCGGGGCTTTGCCTGCGCATGCACCAAGCAAGAAAGCAATGCATATGACCTGGACAAAACTGAAAGATAGTTTTTGCTGCACCCTGTTTTCCTCCAGACTCATTACTGAGCAGATGTAGCATTTGCCTGCCCTGTTGGGCAATGCCCGTCGTCTTGCAGGGTAATCGCATGAAATCAAAGGGCAGGAGTTTCTTTTTCTGCGGATTCAGCACATTGTAGGCTACAGGCAGATGATGTAGTATCCTTCCCGCACGGTTGCCCTGCTTTTTGTTGAAGCCTGCGCTCGGCGTGGCGTAAGCCTAGAAAAGGGGCAATGCTATGAGACGTTTTTTCATAGCTGCGCTTATCGCACTGGTACTGGTGTTGTTACTGGCTGCTGAAGCCAGATAACAAAGGCCACGGCCCATTGTGTGCGGTGGGCCGTGGCTGTTGAAAAATAACATCTAATGGCAACCGTGCGGGGGCGTGAAACACGCGCCGCGCCAGCCCCGGTTTCTGTTCCTAGCAGGAACCGGGGTTCCCTTTGTATATAGGCCCTTTTACCTGGCTTGGCAAGCCTGTTTTCAGGGGTATTTGCCAGCGTTTCAACCCATCGCCCTTCGCAACGTACAGCCTTCCCCTGCCCCGAGTGGCAGGGTTTTTCTTTTTCTGGGGCCTGCGTTCTGCCCTGAAATCGGGCCTGAACAAAGGGGAGGAAGAATTTGAGAAGAGAGCGTGCGTAAATCGGCTTCAGCTCTGCTGACGGCAGTATGTGCAGGATTCGGAACATTGCAGGCTACAGGCAGATGATGTAGTATCTATCCTGCACGGCTACTCTCTGGCCTTACGCGTCGGCAGCTCTGCTCTCGATGCCCGTAAGGCTCGCAAGCTCGCCAACGGTCACGCTTCGCGCCCTTCGGGTCGGACGGCGCAAACGGATTAAGGAGGGTGTCCACCATGCAGCGGCTTGTTTTCGTCCTGCTTGTCGTGTTGGCCCTTGTCCTCTTATCAGTATCAAGCGCTCACTAGGCGTTTGACTCTGTAAAAGAGTTGACCTCGGCCCAGTGACGATGGGCCGAGGTCGAAAAGATTGGCCAATGGCTAGTAGCCGTGCACGGGGCGCTAACTGCGCCGTGCCAGCCCCGGTTTCTGCGCTAACAGGAACCGGGGTTCCCTTTGTATATAGGCCCTTTTACCTGCCTTGGCAAGCCTGTTTTCAGGGGTATTTGCCAGCGTTTCAACTCATCGCCCTCCGCAACGTACAGCCATCCCCTGCCCGAGTGGCAGGGTTTTTCTTTTTCTGGGGCCTGCGTTCTGCCCTGAAATCGGGCCTGTGATCGGGCCTGAGGATGGATAAAGAAAATTTTTGAATGAGAGGCAGTATTTCTAACTAGTTGAAAATATTGATGTTCATCGACAGACAATATGTCGATGACTGCTTGGTTTTCAATAGCTGAGAGCCCGTTTTTTGGCAACACCTCCTTACAACGTTGTGAAACTTTCATCGCAGTCAGAAAAAAATACACGCTATTCCAGGCTGTTATAACTCAACGCACCATAAGAAAACGCACATTCATCGACATATTGTCTGTCAGTGCGACTAATTTTTCACTAGTTTGTAAGGCGCGTGCGCCAAGGAGGTTTTATGGGCCAACAGGTTTTCTTCATCGATGCCTCAGTGGCCGGGGCAAATGAATTGCAGGCAGCCCTGCAGTTGAGCGTGGGCGAAGACTCCAAAGTCTTCGTGCTTGAAAACAGCAGCAATGCCTTTGAGCAGATGGACGCGGCCCTTGAGACCCTGGGCGGTGTTCAGGTGGACGCCCTGCACATCTATGCCCACGGCGCAGCGGGTAACGTCACCCTGGGCGGCATGAAGGTGGACGAAGCTGCCCTTGACCAGTGCGCCGTCATCCTCGACAGAATCGGCGATCACCTCAAACGTGACGGTGACATCCTGCTTTATTCGTGCAACACGGCTCAGGACAAAGCCTTTGTGGAACGCCTGGCTGCCCTGACCCGCGCCGACGTGGCTGCTTCTACTGACATTACGGGTAATGCATCCAACTGGCAGCTGGAATACAATGCCGGTAAGGTGGAAACACCGTCGTACGTACTGCCTGGTTATAACGGTAGTTTTCAACAAGATACTACTAGACCTACTATTACTCCCGGTCTGGAGCAATGGGGTTCGCTGAAAGGTGAAGATGAAGGAGCAGCTGAAACACTTGTAGGCTCGGTCACCAATGATAAGCTTTATGCAATCGCAAAAGATGATTCTTTGACCGCTACTACTGATTCAAATGATGGTGACGTCCTCGCCGGCGGCGATGGCAATGACATCTATTATATCGAAGACGATCGTGCCATTGCTCTTGAAGATGCTGACAATGGTAACGACACATTGGTCTCGCGCGTTGCAGACTTTGATCTCAGCGATAGTGACTTTGATAACGGCAACACACACATTGAAAACATCGTTCTCGAAGCAGTAGATGGCATAGGCGCTGAACAGAACTTCACAGGCAGTGCCGTATCCCAGACCATCACGGGTAATGCGCTGAACAATAAGCTCGTGGGCATGGGCGGCGTTGACTACTTGGAAGGTGGCGACGGTGACGACAGTCTGGATGGCGGCAGCGGAGATTTGACCGGTTCTCACGCCGACACTGCTGACACAATGGTGGGCGGCAAGGGCGATGATATGTATATCATCCGCGATAAAGAACAGGTTGTTATCGAAAAAGCCAAGGAAGGCACTGACGAAGTCTATTCTTTCGTCAATTACACCCTTGACGCCAATGTGGAAAATCTCACCCTGCTGGACAATGTCGAACAAACTGGAGCAGATCATCCTATTTATGGTACCGGCAATGCCAGCGCCAACGTGCTGCGCGGCAACAGCGCTGGCAACTATCTCTCTGGCCTGGCCGGCAATGACACGCTGCACGGTGGTAAATCCGGTGGTGTAGACACCCTGGACGGCGGGGCTGGAAATGACGTTTACTATGTCTATCGTGATCACAGCGAACCAATGACGGGTGAAATAACCGGCGATGTGATCATAGATTCTGCCGGTAAGGACACCATTATCTCATCAGTGAACTACCACCTGGAAGACGCTGCCCAAATAGAAGAATTGAAACTCACTGGTGAAGCCGATTGGGGTACAGGTAATAGCCTCAATAACCGCATTGTGGGCAATGAGACCAAGGGCAGCTATCTTGATGGAGGTAAAGGCAACGATACCCTGGTGGGTGGTTACGCGGATGACGCATTCTATGTGGACTCCACTGGTGACAAAATCGAAGACCTGGGTGGAGAAAACGATGCGGTCTACGCTACTGCCAACATTAATCTTGCCAACTCAAGGCAGAGATTGAAAACATCTATCTTGATGACGTAGATGAAGCTGCCCTTGCCAAAAACAAGAACGCCAACAATCTAAGTGCCACTGCCGGAAAGCATGTGGCCACGTACTTACAGGGCAATTCCGGCAATAATCAGCTCACCGGTGGTGACAAAAACGATACCCTTTACGGCGGTGGGGGCAAAGATACGCTGTCAGGTGGTAAAGGCGATGACGTCTATGTGGTTGACAGCGGCGATGTGACCATAAAAGAAAATGCCAATGCTGGTCAGGATGCCGTTTATGTTGCTGGTTCCTATGCTCTGTATGCCAAATCTAATGTGGAAAATCTCTACCTGGCTACCTATGGAGGCGGCACTGTTGATGGTGTCGTCAGAGGTGCGGGCAACGAACAGGCCAATATCATTGCCGTGGCTACAGCTGATGACCTTAATCGCGTAAATGCTCCCCTTGCAGCGTTCGGTGCGGGTCAGAAGTTTGTGCTGGACGGCGGCGCCAACAGCGCAGATGTGGGTGACACCCTCATCGGCGCGGCTGGTGGCAATACCCAGTTCTACACCTACAACAAAAATGACGTTCTGGAGATCTCTGGTAGCAACAACGTGGTCTACGTCAGCTACGAGCCTGTTGGGGACATCAACGACAAGTCTCCGCTAACCGCAGACACTGCCGACTGGAAGGCCTATTTCCAGGGACGTGGCTGGACCTTTGGCGCAGACGCTGATGTCACCTTTGTCTACCGTGGCAACCCTGCAGATGGCACAGGCGAACCCATTCAGGGTACGCAAACTGCCACCTATCTGCTGGGCAGCGGTGAAGACGACCTTATTCAGGCATTCCAGGATACGCAGACGCCTGCCAAGGAAGAAGGCACTACCATGGACGGCGGCGCTGGTGCAGACGATATGACCGGCAGCACCAAGGCCGATGTCTTCTATGTTGACGACGTGCAGGATGTGGTGAAGGGCGTATACGATGCCACTAAAGGCAATGCCAATGACACGGTATACTCCACTGTAAGCGTTGATCTGGGAGCTGGTGCTGATCATCCTCAGAAAGCTAAATTCCCAGCCAAGACCACAAATACAGACATCACAGACATAAGCACAGTAGTGCTGACAGGCACGAAGGCTGTCCATGCTGCTGGCAACAAAGATGCAGCCACTACTCTTGTGGGCAATGCCGCGGCCAACGTCCTGGTGGGCGGTGACGTAAATGACTCCCTGGACGGCGGTGCCGGTGTCGACTCCATGTACGGCGGCGCTGGCGACAATATCTTTGTGGTGGATAACAAGGGTGACAAGATCTACACCGACGGTGCCAAGGGCGAGCATGGTAACACCATTGAAGTCAGGGGCGTGGACCTGAACCTTGCGGATGTGAAAAAGTATAACGAGGCTGTCAAGTATACCTACAGCGTAACGACCCTGAGCCACACAGACGCCACAGCCGTCAAACTCACCGGTACTGACGGCGCGGAAACCATCACTGCCGAACATTCGGAAATTATGTGGGGCAAGGGCGATACCATTGATGGTAAAGGCAATGCTGACTCCATCACAGGCAGCCAGGGTGATGACTACATCTATTACTATGGGGATGAAGTCAGCATCACAGGCAACGGCGGCATGGATACCCTCCGTGTCATGGGTGGCGGGACACTGGCGGTTACTGCCGGAGAAAATGTCGAAGATGTGCTTGGCACCTTTGCTGCTGTGGAACTGGATGCGAATGCAACTGCCGATATCAACTACAGTGGCTTGACCAATGATCAACGCACTGCAATGGGTCTGCGTGGTTGGGAAACCCAAGGTATTACTGTCAAAGGCAACGCCTTGGGCACAGAGATTACCGGCTCGCAGTATGACGATGACATCCTCACCGGCGGCGGTACTGACATTGTAAACGCCGGCGCAGGCAATGACGTCATTGAACTGACCTCCACGGCGAGCGCCAAGGTGTATTCCGCTGGCATCGTGGACGGCGGTGATGGCGAAGACCTGCTGATCTTCGGCACTGGCGCTGATAAGGCTGTCTTTGGTGCTGAAGACGAAAACGGCTCCATCACCATTGCTCTGGACAAGGGCATCAAGGCGAGTGGTCAGGTTATTCCTGCCACAGTCACAGTCTCCCATGTGGAAACATTCGTCGGCGGTGCCGGCAATGACACCTTGGACGCCACGGCTACCCGCAAGGGCGTGGCACTGGCCGGTGGTGCGGGTAATGACATTCTTTACGGCGGCGCTGGTGGTGACACCTTCATCATTGATGGCGGCACTGACACGCTTTACATGGATGGCGACAGCAAGAATAGCGCCTACGATAACGGCATCCTGGAACGTGATACCGTGAAGCTCACGGCAAACGCGGCTGGCGGCACAGTGACCATCAACGGCTTCAATGCCGGACTGGACGTGCTGGACATACAGGAAATCAGCAGCTGGACCATGACCCCGACCCAGAGCGGCACCACTGCCCAGCTGGTCTTTGTGAATCCTCTTGATGCCAAGCAGAAGATCACGGTCAAAATACTGAATGCTGACGCTGGGTCCATCAATGTGCTCGCTCAGAGCGATGCGCCCAGTATCACAAATATCCAGACGACCCCCATTGAGTTAGGACAGTCGATTGCTTTTGATGCTTCCAAAACAGGTAACATCACTGTCACCGCCGAAGAGGTCGAAGGCAATCCCATCACCGGCTACTCTGGCACAGCCACTTTGGGTACCCTGCAGGCAACTGACCCTGCGGGTACGCTCGCCTATACCCTCGGCACCAGTGCTGAAGCACTGCAGAACCTGGCCAGGCTCTATGCCGAAAGCGAGAACGGCACCATCACGGATGACGTGACCGTCAGGGTCAGCAGCGAAAGCAAGGCCTCTGCCACCGGGCACACCACTGTGACTCTGCAGGGTTCAAGTACCAGTGGTGAGGTCAACGCTAACGAAAATGGTGGACTCACTCTTGGCTCAACGGTGGTTGACACTATTACCGGCAGCAATGCTGGTGACCTGATCTCCGCTGGTGCGGGCAATGACACCATCAATAACGTTGCGGGTAATGACACGGTGTATGGTGGCTTTGGGGACGATGTAATCAATGTCTCTGCACTAGCTGATGGTCTATCCACTGATGCGGGTGCTGGTAATAACACCATCAATGTGAACTCCATCGCTAATGGTAGAGGCGAGGCTGTCATTAGGAGCACGAATGGCAGTGCTGCGTTGAGCTTTGCGAATGTTGGCTCAGGTGATGAAGGCAGTAAGGATAGCCTTTATATCGGAGTGAACAAGTCAGGTGGCTATGTAGAACAGAGCTCATCTAATAGAATTACCCTCACTGACCTGTCGGGTGTCACCACCTTTGTGGGCTCAGATCATGTTACCAATGTCTTCGAAATAGAAGAACTGACGAATCAGAAAATAACCGGCGGCAAACAGGTAAATATCTTCATGGTAGATGAGATTGGCACAGAATCCACGGCTAGCATAGAACTTGGTGGTATAGTGGATACCTTGGACTTTTCTCATGCAAAGAATGCTGTCTCCATTACTCTGTCTAATGAAAACAGTATTGCTACCATGAACGAAAATACAATGACAGTGAGTTCTATCTTTGATGGCTACGTGGGCACTGAACAGGCAGACACTGTCACTGCGACCAATACTGCCCTGGATTACCAGACATATGGCGGTGCGGATACAATTACCGGTACTTCTGAGAACGACCTTATCACAGTGAATGAACTCGTGTCGGGTGTTAACGTCAATACAAAAGGTAAAGTCACTGTGCATAAAGTGGTAGGGAACGATGCGCAGGGTGAAGAAACAGCAAAAACAAAGCTGAGTGGCAAGGAGCTGGCGTTTAATGGTGCTGTCGCACTAGATCTCGGAGATAAAAGCGAGGACGGTCGTGAAGCCAGTATTACAGTCGACGGCCAAACTCACAATCTCACCTTGGATAATTTTGAAATATATACAGGTACTTCGACAGGAGGGAGTACATTAAGTTTTGCGTCTCTAACGAGTGAAAATACTGTAAACTACTCCATGGACAGATCTAAGAGAACAGATGGTGGAACTATTGCGGATGCTACTAAGCTGAACATCGGTGCTGAAGAAATAACAGTTAATTTCTTTAAAGCCATTGAAGGTAGCTCTACAGTGAGTAATACCTTCAATGTTGGGAGCTATACGAATATAGAGCGTATTACTGGTGGCAATAGCGTGGATACCTTCGATGTGACAAGCTGGGAAGGTGGGGTGATAACTAGCGGTGTGAAACCTATATCCGCATGGAAGGAAGCTAATGGAAAACAGCTGACACTTGATGGCGGCGCCGAAGCTGATACGTATAAGTTCAACGCAAAGGCTCTTGAAGGACAGCTAGAAACTATTGGCACCATCACCGTGCTCGATAGCGACGGTGATGATGTTGTGACCTTCGGCGATGTGACATTCGCAGAGGATCAGATTGTCGAAAGTGATGGGAAGTACACCCTCGGCTCACTCAAGTTCACCTTCAGCAGTGAAGACAAGAAGCTGTCCATCACCGGCATCAATGGAGACGGAGTTCAGAAGCACAACTTCTCCTTCACCTACACCACAGATACCGTTAGTGAGGCATTTGCTGGTGACAAGCTACAGTTCGGCACAACCGACATGGTCAGCGTTGACCTGAACTCCATCGTAGACGCGATGCAAGGCAAGACCGAAGCAACAGCCTTGAACTTCACACTGGCAGACGGTGTGTACAGCGCTGTGAAGACTGACCCTGTTACCCCCTAACCCCAACCCTGACGAACACTAACTGACCACGGGTGCCCGCTCGAGCCATCGGGCGGGCACCATAGTCACTGATCATTGACGATCATTGCTCCCGGATACGATGGGGAAATGATCCTCAAGAGTCAGTGCCCAGCAGTACATATCCTTTGCCTGAAGCTGAAGTAACATGCCCTACCCCACATCCGTCATTCCCTGCCTGGCACTGGCCGGCACATTGCTCAAGCTGCCTGTTCCCAGGAGTCTGGCCATGCCGCCTGAGGGTCTGGAAGACCATGCCTTGGAAAGCCTGGCTGCCAGTATGGGGCTGGCGTTGGACGTGGTGCAGGGGGAGAATCTCAACACGCTTGCCTCACGGCCATTGAAGGGGCCAGTGGTTTTGCCGTTGAAGGATGGCCGGGCAGTGCTCTTTGTGGGCAGGGTGCAGGGCAAGGCTGTGGCCAGTATCATGAACCCCATGCAGCAGCCCATACAGCAGGTTGCTGTGGCTTTTGCTGACCTTGAAAAAGTCTGGACAGGGCAGGCACTGCTGCTGGCAAAACGCCTCTTGCCGCACCGCCATGTGCACGCACTGGTGAGCATTGCGCGGGAATACGGCAAGGACCTTGCCGCTGATGACCTCATCCATGCCTATGTGCTGGAAGGTCGGGAGCCGGACCATAATCTCTTTCTGCGCATGATCGGTGATCAGGGCCTGGAAGGCCATACGGCCCCGGCAAGCCTGGACGAGCTGGCACAGATGCCGGCCGGCCTGCCCTTTGTGCTGCACTGCCACAAGGGCGGACTGCTCATTCTCTGGCAGATCCATGGTGACAGCCTGGAAGTGGAAAACCCGGATCGCCCGCACCTGGGCCGCATGAAGGCACAACGGGCAGAGATCGAACCATTGCTGGACGGCCGGGTGACCTTTGTCAAGACAAAGGAACAGGGCGCACCCAGCCTTGTGGCACCGGCCAGAAAATTCGGCATCAGCTTCTTTCTCAGTGAGATCAAACATATGTGGGGCAGCCTGGGCGAGGTGGGGGTGGCGGCCATTGCCATACAATTGCTGGGCCTGACCACACCGCTCTTCTTTCAGGTCATCATCGACAAGGTGGTGACCCATGAGGCGGTGCAGACACTGCATATCATCGGCATGGGCATGCTGGCTGCCATTGCCTTTGAATGCTTTTTCGGCTGGCTGCGCTCTTATATACTGCTCTTTGTGACCAGTGTGCTGGATCAACGACTTTCCATACGCACCTTCGAGCACCTGTCTTCCCTGTCCCTGCCCTTTTTCGAGCGAACGCCCTCAGGGGTCATCATCAAACACATGCAGCAGCCGGAAAAGATACGGGAATTCCTCACAGGCCGTGTCTTTGGCGCCTTGCTGGACTGCGCTTCGCTCATAGTGGTCCTGCCCATTCTGCTGGCCTATTCCTGGCGCCTTACCCTGGTGGTGCTCTTTTTCTCGGGCCTGAGCGCCCTGGTCATCTTTCTGGCCATGGGGCCGTTCCGACGACGATTGCAGGACCTCTATGCTACGGACGGCGAACGCCAGGCCTTTCTGGTGGAGAGCATACGCGCCATGCCCACCATCAAGAGCCTGTCGCTGGAAGAGAAACAGCGCAAGGGCTGGAACGACCGCACAGCCCTGGCCACGGGCATGAAGTTCCGCGTGGCAAGAATGGGCATCAGCATCAGGGCCTTCATGCAGATCATCCATCAGGGTATGATGCTCTGCATTCTGTGGTGGGGGGTGTATCAAGTCTTTGACGCTGTGCTCACCGTGGGCGCGCTGGTGGCCTTCAATATGTATTCGCAGCGGGTGAGCGGGCCATTGCTGCAACTGGCCGGCCTCATACAGCAGTATCAGGAGGCCGGGGTCTCCCTGCGCATGCTGGGGCAGATCATGGACGAAACACCGGAAAGCAGCGGCGCGCGGGGCGTGCTGCCCCACATACAGGGCCGCATCAGCGCAAAGAATATCACCTTCCGCTACAGCAGGGACGGCGCACCGGCCCTGGCTGATGTGAGCTTCGACATAGAGGCCGGCAAGACCCTGGGCATTGTGGGCCGCTCCGGCTCGGGCAAGAGCACCCTCACCCGCCTCATACAGCGCCTGCAGGCCATGCAGGAAGGGGATATCTGGATAGACGGCCACAATATCCGCGATATTGATATGGTGCATCTGCGGCGCTCCATTGGCGTTGTCCTGCAGGAGAATTTTCTCTTCCGTGGCCGTGTGCGCGACAATATTGCTGTAACCAGACCCACAGCCAGTCTGGAGGAGATACAGCACGCGGCCAGAATGGCGGCTGCCCATGACTTTATTAGCAAACTGCCCAGGGGCTATGACACGGTGCTGGACGAAGGGGGCAGCAATCTCTCGGGCGGGCAGCGGCAGCGCCTGGCCATTGCCCGGGCCCTGCTCACCAATCCCCGGCTCATGATCTTCGATGAGGCCACCAGTGCCCTGGACCCGGAAAGCGAGGCAGAAATACAGAAGAATATCACGGATATTTCTGCGGGCCGTACCATGATCATCGTGAGCCACCGCCTGTCCATGCTGCGCCACGCTGACTGCATTCTGGTGCTGGAACAGGGCCGGCTGGTGGGCAGCGGCAGCCATGAGGAACTCTATACCCAGTGCCCGCAGTACAAGACCCTGTGGGACAAACAGCATCAGGTGCGGGAGGGCGCAGCGTGAAACGGCTGTGGGCATGGCTGCAGGAGCGCTGCAGACGCAGTGACACGGTTTCTGGCGAGATCCTGCGCTTTCAGCCGGACAGCGTCCTGCTGGAGCGGGCCACCCCGCCGCAGGCAGCGCGCTGGACACTCTACGCCATTTCTCTGGCCGTGGCAGGGCTCATTCTGTGGTCCATCTTTGGCCATATGGGCAGAACAGTCATGGGTGAGGGCAGAATCGTCACAATCACACAGCCTGTGGTCCTGCAGGCCTACAGCATTTCCATGATCAGGGACATACGCGTGCGCATGGGCCAGCATGTGAAAAAGGACGATATCCTGGTGGTGCTGGACCCGACCTTTGCCAGGGCAGACATGAGCCAGCTGGTGGAACGCATAAGCAGCCTGGAAGCACACAGGGCGCGTTTGCAGGCCGAGCTGGACGGGCAGGACTATCCGTCCCGTAACACGGGGGAGGCGGCACCCACGGGCGCGGCCCTGCGGGAAGAACGCGTTCAGGCAGATATCTGGCGCAGCCGCAGGGCAGAATATGACTCGCATATGCGGGCCTATGACGAGGCTGTCAAGAAACTGGGGGCCGGGATAGCAGCCACAGAAGAAGACCTCAAACGGCGGCAGGAGCGGCTGGAGATCTATCGGGAATTCGAGCACATGCGACAGAAGCTCTATGAGCGGGATATTGAGGCACGGGCCTCGTACCTGGAAATACGCAAGGACCGCCTCACCGTGGAAAGCGATGTGCTGCGCCTGCGCAGCAGCGTGCAGGAAAGCCGCAATGAACTGGCGGCTACCGAGGCAGAACGCACGGCCTATGTGAGCGGCTGGCGAAGCCAGACCGCGCAGGAGCTGGTGGCTGTGCGGCGGGAGCTGGACCAGGCCCAGGAGGAATACACCAAGGCCCGCAAACTGGGGGACCTGGTCAACATCAGGGCACCCATGGACGCTGTGGTGCTGGAACTGGCAGAACGCAATGTGGGCTCAGTGGTAGAAGAGGCCGAGACACTGGTGACCCTGGTGCCGGAGGGCGCTGCCCTGGAAGTGGAAGTGGATATCGAGCCGCAGGACGTGGGCTATGTGCAGGCCGGGCAGTCAGCCAGCCTCAAGCTGGCCACACTGCCCTTTCAGAAGCACGGCAAGATGAGGGCCACGCTCAGGGCCGTGAGCCGGGATGCCTTTGTGAAACACAAGGGCGGGCAGGGTATCTACCGGGCGCGCCTCAGCCTGGCGGCAGAGCCCCTGGCAGGCCTTGAGGACGTGCCGGCGACCTTCAGCCTGGTGCCGGGCATGACGCTCACGGCAGAAATCCGTGTGGGGGAGCGCCGGGTCATTGAATACTTTCTCTATCCGGTGCTGGCCGGTTTTGACAGGCCGGCTGAACAGGTGACGCCATGAGCGAAGAGGCACAGAAGAAACGCCTTCTTGCAGACATCGGCCGCTTTCAGCCTGACCGCCTGCCGCAGACGCGCTCCCTGCCGCCCCTGGGCCGGCGGCTCACCCTGTGGGCTGTGGGGGGCTTTGTGCTCCTGCTGCTGTGCTGGGCTGCCCTTGGTCAGGTGGACCGTGTGGTGGTGGGCGAGGGCAAGGTGGTCACCGTGAGCCAGCCCGTGGTATTGCAGGCCTATACGGTCTCTCTCATCCGGGAGATACGTACTGCCATGGGAGAACGGGTCAGGAAGGGGGACATACTGGTGGTGCTGGACCCCACCTTTGCGGCCGCAGACATGGCACGCCTGCAGGAGCGCATTGCCAGCCTGACAGAGCATGAGGCCCGGCTGCGCTGTGAGCTGGACGATATGCCCTATCCGCAGGTCACGGCCCTCACGCCTTCCCAAAGCCGGGAGCAGCGCATACAGACGGATATCCGGGCAAGCCGCAGGGCAGAATACGCGGCACGGCTCAGAACCTATGATGAGCAGCGCGCCCGGGTGGAGACAGAAATAGACGCCACAGTGGAGGATGTGGAGCGGCGGGAAGAGCGTCTCAGCATCTATGAGGAATTCGAAGACATGCGGCGCAGGCTGTATCAGGCTGGCGTGGAGGCCAGGGCCGGTTTTCTGGAAGTGCAGAAGGACCGCCTGTCAGTGGAGGCTGACCTGCTGCGTCTGAAAAGCAGCATCACGGAGCTGCGGCACGACCTGGACCGCATTGCTGCCGGCCGTGCCGCCTACGTGACGGGCTGGCGCAGTGAGACAGCGCAGGAGCTGGTCAGTGTGCGCCGGCAGCTGGACGAGGCTAGGGAGCAGCAGAACAAGGCCCTCAGGATGGGCGAACTGGTGGACATACGGGCACCCATGGACGCTGTGGTCCTGGATGTGGCCCGACGCAATGCGGGCTCGGTGGCTGACGAGGCCGAGGCCCTGGTGACCCTTGTGCCTGTGGACGCGGCCCTGGAGGTGGAAGTGGACATAGCGGCCGAAGATGTGGGCTATATTGAAGAGGGCATGCCCGCGGCCGTCAAACTGCTGACCCTGCCCTATCAGCGGCACGGCAAGATGGACGGTGTGCTCAAGGCCATCAGCAGGGACAGCTTTGACAAGGAGACAGCCCAGGGTGTCAGGCGGGTCTTCAGGGCGCGCATCAGCCTGCCGGCAGCGCCGCTGAGCACGCTGCGCAACCTGCCTGACGGCTTTGCCCTGCTGCCGGGCCTGGCCCTCACGGCAGAGATCAGCACGGGTACGCGCAGTATCATCGAATATGTGCTCTATCCCATACTGGCCGGTTTTGACGCCGGCCTGCGGGAGCCGAGGTAGGCATGAAGGAGAGCAGGTTCAGCCTGGCCTTTTTCTGGGGCGAGATACGGCGCATGCGCCGCAGCCTGGCCGAAGTGGGGCTGGCGGCCGTGGGCCTGCAGCTCATGGGCCTGGCCACACCGCTCTTCTTTCAGATCATCATTGACAAGGTGGTGGGCTACCATTCCGAGACCACACTGCACATGCTGACCCTGGGCATGCTGGCCGCCATTGTGCTGGAGGCCGGCTTTGGCTGGCTGCGCTCCTATCTGCTGCTCTTTGCCACCAGTGTCATTGACCTGCGCCTGTCCATACGCATTTTCGAGCGCCTTTCGGGCCTGGGCCTGCCCTTTTTCGAGCGGCATCCGGCAGGGGTGCTCATCAAGCACATGCAGCAGCCGGAAAAGATACGCAATTTCCTCACCGGCAGTGTCTTCGGGGCACTTCTGGACAGTGTGTCGCTGATCATTGTCCTGCCCATACTCTTTGCTTTTAGAAAATCATCTATAACATATTGATATTATAGATATAATAAGGAGGCCCTGAAAATTTGTCCCCATCAAAATACCCCATTATTTGTGGATGTCACAACACGCCGAAAGAGAGTAAAACACTGTATACGACAATATGGAGAACAATGGCTGACAATACTCTTTTTTGGAGTTTTTCGGGTTCGGCCAAAGTTCTACCCTCTCACTTGGCTACAGGAGATCAGACAAACAGGAATATATCAGCTCAACTCCACCAAGGGGAATTCCCCCCGGCCATGCGTCCGCGCTCCTTGTCTGCCCTCGCGTCTCATGCGGTCAAGGCTGCCCCTGCGGGCGGGCTTGCGCCCGGCCTTGACCTCTTCGACCGCTCAGGCGTCTGGGAGCCGCGACGCTGGCTCCGGGGGGAATCGTCTCCCACTGATGCCCTGCGGGCTGGCTCTCAGTCTGAAATGCAGATCGGCCTCATACCTGCGCTTGGATAGCCCAAAGACGCCAAGAAGTCTGCAAAGCGTCCTGCTACAGTAAAGGCATGGTCAGAGAGCGTCAGAGGGGCATACAAACTGCTGTCTAAAGCCCATCCCAGATTTCAGGGGAAATATAGCCCACTATGTTTTCTGGCGAAAACCAGTGGGCAAGCCTGCGGCTTGACCGCTCAAACGCAAACACAGCAGATATAGGTCCCCCCGGAGTTTGGCGATTCCACCCACCTCAGAACCTGTTTTCATAAGAAGATAAATAAAATCATTATATTGCGATAGGGCTGATGCATAGTTGCGGTTATGCAGAGCACAAAATGCTATCCTACGACGTGTTATCGGATATTTGATGAAAATATTTGATATACTGCACCATAAGCCTGGGGGAAATATAGCAGAATTTACTAATTTTATATACTTCTTATGAAAAAAGATTCTCATACACTTACTTCCTGCGGACAGATCCTTGTTTTGAATGTATGCAGCGCATCTGCCACAGTCTTATCGATAATCCCACTAGCGACAGGATCCAAATCTAGCACCCTGAAGCATGTTGGAATTTTTAACGAATTCTACTCCATATCGAACTATGTCATTGTGTTTTTTCATCATACATCAATCTATGCAAGTTGGCTGAATATGCTAGAGATTCCTATGGAATACTGATACGACAATCGTTACGGAGCTAGTCTTTTCAGGACACATCATTTCACTGAACATATTTCGTTTTTTGATGGTTATAACAAAAATGCCTAAGCATTTGTATTGAAAAATATAAATAAAAGTATGTCATCATAGAAAAAATACTTAAATATTAATAATTATCATATACTAATTTTAGAGTCTGTCATAAAAAAATAGTCTTGTCCAGTATGATTAACAAGTTTATAACTAAAGTTTTTCAGATAAGATATTTTATCATCTAAAGATTCTATTATTTCAATCCATAAAATTGGCTTATATTTATTAAGTATATCGCTCATACCACCTAAAACTGATAATTCATGACCTTCTGTGTCAATTTTGCGACAGCAATACATTCATTTATTATATTATCAATAATAATTGATTTGTATTCTGTTTTTTGAACTAATCGAAAAACGTGTACCTCCTCTGTATTATGCATTCTAAATCTTTCAAATTCAAAGTAATCTTCGGAGTTTGATACAATACAATTATATAATTTATTACTAGTATTATTTATTCCAAGGTTTATGTTTAATATTTTAAATATAATATTTTGAGTTTCAAAACAATATACTTTACTAGCATTTAGATGTTGGTAGGAAAATATTGTATGATTCCCAATGTTTGATCCAATATCTAGAAAAGCTTTTCCTTCATATGATATATTGTTATCTTGAAGTATTTTTTTAACATCTCTAATCTATCTAGTTCATAAAAACAAACAGATTTGCATATTGTTTTTTGAATTAAATCAATATGATAAAATGGAATATAAAAATATGATATTTTATCATTATAGTATATAGAAATTAAATCTAATATGTCTCCATTTAATAGTTTTTTTTGAAAAAGATATATGTTGATATTTTTGAATTGTATATAAATCATCGATTCTATTTGCTAATCTATCTAATTTAATCAATGATTTTTTGTATATCTAAAATATTGTCTATATTGTTAGAAATAGAATGAAATTCGTATTTTGTCATTTGTATACCTATTTTTATTTATTATAGTTGATCACAGAATTATTGATGAAAGCTTCTGTGATATAATACATTTTATTCCTCTTCGAATATAGATTTCATAACAAAATCTATGTTAATAATATTATCAAAGCAAATATGTGGTGTATATTGTGCATTGATATGTTGAGACCTCATAAAAAAATCACATTTAATTAACTTATCTGAAAATAATTCTATGATTCTTGGTTTATCATTACAAAATAAAATATTTGTAAATCCAGCACCATGTGGGCCAATTATAGTCTTTGCTGATGAAAATGTATTAATCTGTTCATCTAGAGAAAGATTTTCGGAATGTATAATTTCAATATTATTTAATTTCAATTCTTTCTCTAACTCTTTTTCATTTACAAGTTTTCTAATATTATTTTTAGAGTTAGAGCGTGAAATATAAATGGATTTTGAAGATGGTACATTTTTTTTAAAATACGAAAAAAATTTATAAATTTTTTTGTCCCACATATAGGGAGGCTTGCTAGCTATAAAAGCATAGTCATATATTGTATTTAATTGTAATTGAACAGATTTAAATCTATCAAAGTCTATATTCATACGATTAGCAAAATATTTTAATGCTCCATACGGATCAGATTCATATAATATTTCAATATTTTCATCTAACATTTTAACATATCTTAAACCATATACAACTTCAGATATATAATGATAGTAATTATTTATTGCATGAGTGAATGGCAAACATAATATTTGTTCTTTTTTGGTATTTGGTGTATAAGTAATATTTGAATGAATTAAATTTATATATTTTCCTGATACTTCAGGGATACAATTATTATTACCATCAATAATAGCATATGTACTATTATCATATCCTGCTATTCTAGCATTCTTTAAAAGATATATTTTATCATTTGTATAAGATATTATTTGTCGATCAAATCCACATTTTTTTAATAAATCCTTATCTTTATGTTTTGCCAGTTGATTACTAAATGGGGAAAAGTAATTTATGTTAGTTGGGCGATCAATAAAATAATCAACACTAAAAAATTTATTTTTATATTTAATATTTTTTATTTCTGAGGCCCTAATAAAAAAAGGCTCTTTAATTTCTACATATTCTATTCCAGATTTATTTTTTAAATAATCTATGTCAAAATATATTTTATTTATATGATTATAAGTAGATT
>JAFQNG010000065.1 GCA_017396005.1 Desulfovibrio sp. | reverse complement strand
GTCTGTGCAGACCTTGAAGCATGTGGCCGGTGTTGTGTCCCGTGCTACTGCTGCTGCCAGCGGGGCCATGACGATGCTTCAGGCTGGTACCAGCATTGCATCTGCCGTCAATGAGCGTGACATAAGCTACTTACAGGCCCAGCAAAAGCGGCTTCAGGCTATTCTGGAAAAAATCGCCATAGCCAATGAAATAGACATGGAACACTTGAAGGAAATGCTACAACGCAGCGAGCAAACCCTGCAAGCCGTGTCTGAAATCGTGCAGGAAGGCGCACAGACCAATACAGCCATTATGACTGGCAATCCTGCTATGGCTTAATCTGCAATAGAGGTCAGTATGTCCACAACTATAGAAAAAATTTCAGGCTACAACGCAGCGTTATATAATGAACTGGTCAACACGGCCAAAGCGCAGGGGGTTTCCGCTGCGGAAATTGAAAAGGCTGTGCTTGAAGCCATTCAGGAAAACAAGTCCTTTGAACAGGCCGTGGGCAGTGTTCGAGCGGATTTGCCAGAACTGGCCAATGCCACCCAAACCACAAGAAACCTTCAGGCCTGGGCCTCTACCCCCTCGCCCGGTGCCCTTTTTGTTTCTTTGATGATCAAGGAGGCTGCCGAACAGCGTCAGTCTAACCGCAGTCTTATCCCGAGCCAGGGCATGGCTATTGCTGATAAAATGATGGATCAGGCAGACAAGATAGAAAAAGGGGCCATGCAAAAGTTTGCCTGCGCTGTTGCGGGGGCTGTGGTCAACATGACAGCCGGGGCTGTCAGCATGGGGGTTTCTGCCAAGGGGGTCACGGGTTTTGATGGAAAAACCATCAGCACAGAATTGACCGCCGCCCGTGCAACCTCTCTCTCAACCATGATCAACAGTGGGGGCAGCATCATCAGTGCCGGCGGGGACTATGCCCAGGGCTTGCGTTCGGCAGAAGCCAAGCGGCTTGAGGCGGAGCAGGAAAAAATCCGCACCATGATGGAGCAGACCAAACAGACCAATGAGGCCCTCAAGGAGCTTGTCTCCAACAGCCTGAACTGGCTGCGGGATATGCAGGCCAATATGAATCAGACCAGAACCAAGATTCTGGGCTGAGATTGAAGGCGAAAAAGGCGTCTCTTTGACCTTGCCTGCGTATACGTGTGCGGCATGACTTGACCGTCCTGACATGCACAGGTAAATTCAGCCAGTTAATAATAAGGGAAAGCATAATGGCTCTTTTGCAAAATGCCGTGAGCGCTCTGGCAGCTCAGGCGGGCTGGCGGCAGCCTGTACAAGCCGATGACGGGGCATACCATTTTCGTCTGGCAGGTGAACTGGATTTTGCCGTTTTTTCACCAGACGGCCGGCAGTGCGTCATACGCGCTACTCTCATGTCTGTGCCTGATACCGGGGCAGAACGGGATGAGCTCCTGGCCCTTGTAGCTCAGCGGCAGGTCGGCGCATGCCGTACGCGCGCCTCTACAGTTGCCTTGGAGAAAGCCGGAGACAGTCTGCTGCGTGAAAGTATGCAGGGGGAACGGCTTATCCTCTATCGTCTGACAGACAT
Source organism: Desulfovibrio sp. (assembly GCA_017396005.1). GTDB lineage: Bacteria > Desulfobacterota > Desulfovibrionia > Desulfovibrionales > Desulfovibrionaceae > Desulfovibrio. The sequence goes on along the minus strand of JAFQNG010000065.1, from coordinate 12,281 downwards.
GTCCTCCGGGCAGGAAGTCCTGAACCTGTCTGTCAAAGATTTTCTCAATGACCTTGCTTGGTGGAAGGCCGCCTGCGGCAGCCCTGCACAGGTTGTGCATGAACAACCTGTCTTTTCCATGCCGGGCATGTTTGTAGGGAGTCGCTATTGACGCAACGCGTTGCCTGCCTCTGCCTGTTGTGTATCTGTGCCTTCTGCTGTCTTTCGGTTGCAGAAGGCTTTTGTGCATCCGGCAGGCGTTCGGCGGTACTATTTCAGCAGCCGTTTTCGCATTTTGCGGAAAATGAGGATATCTGTTCTGTTCTGGCGGCTTTTGCCAGAGCAGAGGGCTATGGTTCTGTATGCACACCTGCCCTGACCGGTGAGATGAGCGGACGCTTCGAGCAGGTGGCACCTCAGGAATTCCTGGCAGGCATGCGTTCGGCCTTTGGTGTGTGCTGGTACACGCAGGGGCGTAGCGTGACCTTCTGGCATGAGGGGGAGAATACGCGCGCCTTTCTTTCTCCCACAACGGTTTCTGCCGCTACATTACGCGATATGTTCCATGCGGCAGGCATGATATCGCCGCAGTTGCCAGTGACGCTCATGAGCAGGCAGAACATGCTTTCTGTCAGTGGCCCGCCTGTTTATGTGGATCATCTCCGTCAGGCTATGGCCGCGTTTGAAGAGGCTCAGGGCAGCCGCACGGTCATGCGGGTCTTCCCCCTGCGCTATGCCTGGGCCGAAGACATGAGCGTCAACAGCATGGATGCGGTCATCACTATACCCGGTGTGGCCAGTATCTTGCGGGCCATGGTCAGCGGCACGCCGCTCACATCTTCTTCCGGTGGCACAACGCTTCTGCCCGCTGCCCAGGAGCGCCTGCTGGGACAGGGTCTGGCCGCTGTGGGCAAACCTGCTGAAACAGAAGAGCCTGCAGCTGTGCAGACCTTAGGGCAGGTGGCATCGCCGCAGGAAGGCACAGGCCCCAGTATCATTGCTGACCCACGCGTCAATGCGGTTCTGGTAACTGACGCCGAATACCGCATGAGCTATTACGGCAAGGTCATTGCCGATCTGGACAAGCCGGTGGAACTGGTAGAGATACATGCGGCCATTGTGGACATAGACAGCAATTTTTCGCGCGATCTGGGTATCAACTGGTCCGGCGGGGCAGTGCTGGGCCGCAACTGGACTGGCGGCGGTACCATGGGCAGTGCTACGGCTGCGGGTGTTTTTCCTCCCATTGGTGTTTCGGCCAATGCCGGCCTTTCCTTTTCCACCCTGTATTCACGCGGTCCTGACTATTTTCTGGCGCGTATCAATGCTCTGGAAGAGGACGGCTCTGCCCGTGTTCTGGGCAAGCCTTCGGTCCTGACCATGGACAATGTACAAGCCTCTCTGGAGAATACCAGCACCTACTACATCCCTGTGGCAGGTAAAGAAGCCACAGACCTTTTCAAGGTGGAGTCAGGTACGGTGCTCAGAGTGACGCCACACATCATCCCCGGCAGGGACGGCGGCCCGGCCAGCATAAAACTCATGGTCAGCGTACAGGACGACCGGGATGACGGCTCAGACTCCTTCTCTGTAGATACCAGCAGGCTTGCGCCCATCAAACAGACGCGTATCAATACGCAGGCCATTGTGGCTGAAGGGCAGAGCCTTCTTCTGGGCGGCTACTACTTTGAAACACAGAGTGACAATGAGGCAGGTGTGCCCGGCCTGAAAAACATACCCGTACTGGGGGGGCTGTTCGGCTCTACCGGAAAGGCCCACAAACGAATGGAGCGGCTTATTCTGATAACTCCGCGTGTGGTGCGCATGGATCAGCTGCAGGAAATACCGCCGCGTGTGGATGACCCCCGCTTCAGCCGCAGCGCCACTCAGGCCGATTTTTCCGAGCGCACGCCCACGGCTCCTCCTGTGGGCGGTTGTGCGCGGCGCAGGGCCGTGAAGCCGACTGCACCTGCGCCCCAGCCCGCCCCAACACTGCAGGCCGTGCCGGCAGGCGCGACACCAGCAGGAGGAGCCAGCCTGTGAGTCAGCACAGCGGCCACAGGCAGCCTGCTGTGGTGCTCTATGTCTTTTCCGGCCCCCATGGCGGTGCGCGTCTTGAGCTGCCTGAGGGCAACTGGCTGCTGGGGTCGGATGACTCCTGCGATTTGATTCTCGCCGGCCTGCAGCCCAGGCATGCCCTGCTGGCTGTCAGTGCTGCAGATTCAGATGAACCCTCTGTGACGCTTTCGCCTCTGGACGGGCCCGTACGTCTGGCCGGTGAAGAAGAAATCCGCCCTGACGCAGACGGCACACAGCCGCCATTGGCAGGGCCTGCAGCCGGCAGGGGCTGGTTTTTGGGGCAGACCTGTTTTGCCTGGAACCTGCCGGGGGCAGTGCAGGCAGTTCTGCTGCCGGATGAGCTGATGCGGCCAGCGGCTGCAGTGACAAGGGAGCAGGAAGATACTGAACGGGATGCAGAGTCTGAGCCTGCTGCCAACATGGTGAGCACTACTGCGGCTGCAGGCTCAGAAAACGCCAATACTGTGGGCAGTACTTCTCCACCTCTCCCGTTGCAGATGCCTCCAAAACCGCCTGCCAGACGAGTTTTTGCCATTCCTGTGCGTGCTGTCCTGCTGTCCCTGCTGATTGTCCTGCTCCTGTCCATGTCTGTGGCCCTGACGCCTTCATTCACAGAACCTGAAGAATATCCGGCAGTTGTGGAAAAATATCTGGCAGAAAGCGGCATCAGCGGGCTGACGGTCACGCCGCACAAGCAGGGCGTGCAAGTGCGCGGTACTGTGGATGACGATGCTGTCATGGTACAACTTTACGGTATGGCACGAGCCTTGCATTTTCCCATTTATCTTGATGTGGGCGTTCGTGAGGACGTTTTACGGGCGATACGCAGTTCATTGGGCATACGAGGATTCCATCCGCAGGTGGAATTCGTGGAAAAGGCAGGCAGAAACCAGGTACGCATAGCCGCCTATATGAAGGATGCATCACTGGAGGCCAGCGCCTTCTCGGCCCTCTCTGCAGAAGTCAAAGGACTGTCGGATATGGAAAGAAATATCGTGCATGAGAAGGTGCTGGCTCCGGCTCTGGATGCGGCCCTGAAAGACGCTGGTCTGACCAGCGTGCGCGCGCTTTTTCTGCCCGGACAGATAGATTTTACCGGCAGTTTTCGTCCTGAAGACGAGGCCCTGCTGCGCCGTATTCGGGAAGATATGGCCACGCGTTTTGATGTGCCCCTCTATGGAGCGTCATCCATGGGTGGCGGAAGCAGCAGGTCAGCACCCGGAGGAACTGCATTACGTTTACCCCATGTCTCTCCCATGCCTGAGGCAGGTCAAGCTACTGATGACGGCACTGATCCGCTGGGCGGTCTGCGCGTGACGGGTGTGACCATGATGCCCATGCGTTTCGTGACTACGGCAGATGGCAAGCGTCTTTTCGAGGGTGCGGTGCTCCCCGGTGGCTGCATACTGGAAGGTATCAGTACCAAAGCCCTGACCCTGCGGCGGGGCGGGCAGATATTTACCTATACATTACGAGGTTCCCAATGATGGAAATGGAATCAGTCTTTGATGCATTAGCAGATGATGTTTCGGGCTATAAACTTAAAGAGATACATGAAGAATTGTTCGAGATGCGGCAGGATATCAAGCGTGCCATGGACAGGGGCATGACGCAGGAAGAAATGGCCGTGGCGCGCCTGGCGGTGGAAGCTGTGAATCATGCCGAGCATGTGACAGGGCGGATATATGAGGCCCTGAGTCGCTGAAAAATTCTGTCAAGGAGATAGGCATGATAGGAAATTCACATGGTATTGATGTCGGTCAGTTTTTTTCCAATGCGACCAATGGGTTGGCCGCCGATGGCGCGGCTCTGCAGGCCAAGATGGACGCCATCAGCCAGAGTGGTGAGATAGATCAGATGCAGATGCTGGAGATGCAGTTTGCCATGGGGCAATATAATGCCAAACTTGAAGCTGTGTCAGCCATGAGCAAGAGCATGACGGATATGTTGAAGTCTCTGGCGCAGAGAACCGGCTAAGGCAGCAGAGCAGAGCGATGGGGCGCTCAGCCCCATACAAGGAGTACATATGCTTTCGGAAAGACAGATAGCCCGACTGCTGGATATCGCCAATCTGGCCTGTCATAAGGGCATGGTCAGGGAGGCCCGTGCCATCTTCAGTGCTGTGCTGGCACTGCAGCCTGATTTTGCACCTGCGCAGATCGGGCTGGCGTTCAGCCATATAGTGGTAGACGCCTTTGATGAGGCGCAGGCCATTCTGGAAGGGGTGCTGAGCAGAGACGCCGGCGATGCTGACGCCCTGGCCATGCTTGGGCTCACACACATGCTGGCCGGACGCCGTGATGCGGCAGAGGAGGCCTTTGCCCTCATCTCTAATGAAAGTACTGCTGCCAGCATGGCCCGTGTGATTATGGAAGCTGGCTAGGATACAGTAGCTGTCACGGGGGTGAGAAATGCTGCCTGAAGCAAGACAAGGAGGCAGCCGTCTTATGGAGGCTCTGGAAAAGCTGAGCCAGTGGGCCGGAGATGGCGCAGCCGGGCATACGCCCTCAGGTACGCCTTCTCTTGAGGCAGTACAGTCCTTTGAAGAGGCGCTTGCAGCGCCAGTGGAGGACGTTGCGCAGATATCTGAAGGGGTCTCGTTGCACAGCGGGGCTGCCGGCTTGCCCGATACGGTGACACTGCCCGGCCCGGCAGAAGACGTACCCCCGCTGCTGCCGCCGGAAAATACGCTTCAGAGCGTACAGACGGTATCAGGGGATCGTGCTCTTCATCCCTCTGAAGATGTTGCCGCAGTACAGCCCGAACAGAAGGAAGGGGAGCTTGTGCGTGAGCTTGGGCACCTGCTGCAGGAGATAACGCAGCCCAGTATTGCTCTTGGGCCTGAAACCCTCTTTCGGGCGCAGTACCTCATGGGCATCCTCAAGGCACAGGGAGAGGCTGGAGTGAAGGCTTCCCAGCAGGTATCACAGGGTATGGAAAGTATTTTGCGTCAGCAGGGCTGACGTTTTTCAGTGGAGCATAGCAGAGGTCATCATGATGCCTTCCGTGAGTGTGCGTTGTCTGCTTTTTATATTACTGTCTGTTTTTCTTGTGGGCTGCAAGGTAGACATGTATACGGGGCTTTCGGAAGAACAGGCCAATCAGATGCTTTCTACCTTGCTGCGGCGCGGCATAGAAGCAGAAAAAATTTCGGCGGGCAAGAACGGTTATACTCTGGCTGTGGATGACAGCCAACTGATTCTTGCCCTGCAGATCCTCAAAGAGAACAGCCTACCGCGAGAAGCCTTCAAGAGCATGGGCGATGTCTTTGGCGGCGAGGGTATGATTTCTTCTTCCTCTGAGGAGCAGGCCAGATTATCTTACGCGCTTTCGCAGGAGCTTTCCGATACACTCTCACGTATTGACGGTGTGCTCACGGCCCGTGTCCATGTGGTGCTGGGGGTCAATGATCCGGTCAACAATATCAGGGTGGAGCCGTCAGCTGCTGTCTTTTTGCGACATACGCCAGATTCTCCTGTGGTCAATTTTGTACCCAAGATACGCGAGCTGGCCGCGTCTTCTGTTGCCCAGCTCAGGTATGACAATGTAAGTGTCATGCTGGTACCTGTGCGTGAAAGTGTAACAGTGCCTGAGCACAGGGCCGCTCCGGCTTCTCTTTTTGCGCCGGGTGGTCTGACGCTGGCCCTGATCTTCCAGGTAGCGGCCATGGCGCTTCTGCTGGTGGGTGTCGTCTGGGGGGGCAGGGTACTGCTGCGTCGAGCTGCCCTGAAGCGCAAAGCCAGCAAAACCACCCTGACGGTGGAGCAGATTGATGCATAAGGGCTTTTTCGCCGAAGCACTGGCCACGCGCCCCCTGCTCTGGCAGGCCATGCTGCGGGCCAATGCATCCTTTACATTTTCCGCTCCTGCTTACATGGCTGAGGCTTCCCGTATCTTGGGACCGTCTGCCATTCGCCTGCAGCAGTGGCTGACAGAGGGACAATGTTCTTCGTCACGGAGAGAGCCTGCCCCGGAAGGTACGGATTTCTGGGACTATGCGGAAGAATCCCGCCGTCTTGCCCTGCTTGACAGAAGTACAGTGAAGGCTCTGATGCGCATCACAGGTGTGGCACTGCATGCAACAGAGGCTGCTCGTGTGATTCTGGCTGAAGAACAGCTGATCCTGCGTCGCCAGCTGGGAGAGACTATGTATGCCTATGCTCTCTATCGGGGGCAGTATCAGCTGGGTAATGTACGGCGTTTTTTTGCCTGCCTGCATGCGGGGCTTCCCCTGTCTCAGCGTTGTACCCTGCACGGTAATATGGCACTGCGCCTTGTGGCCGTGCTCTGGCCAGAGAGTTTGCAGCAGCGTTTTATACCACATCTGCCGCTGCTGCCAGAGGGAGAAAGCCTACCTGCCCTCGAAGAAGACGAGATACGCGAGGTGTGGCTTGCAGTAAAAAAATTGCTCCTCAGGGAGGTAGATCCTGTATGGGCGCCAAGTTTCAACTGATCCCCCACAGTGTATCTCCTGCACCGGGCACACGCATTTTGCGCGCCCGGGAGTACGCCCAGCTACTGGAGGCAGACTCCCTGTTGCATCTGGCCTGCGAGCAGGCAGAACATATCCGTGCCAGCGCTGAAGCCTCCTTTGAAGAAAAAAAACGTGAGGGTTATGAGCAGGGTCTGCTGGAAGGGCGTATGGAGCAGGCTGAAAAAATGATGGAAACCACGCTTGAGGCCGTGGAATATATTGAAAAGCTTGAAGGTTCTCTGGTAAATATAGTGGCTGCTGCTGTTCGCAAAATCATAGGTGAACTAGATGACAGAGAGCGCATTGTACGTGTGGTGCGTACGGCTCTGCTGTCTGTGCGCAGCCAGCAGAAAGTGCTCGTACGTGTTTCCCCGTCTGACGAGGCTGCCGTGCGTGAGGCCCTTGCGGTCATGATGTCCGCAAGCCTTGGGGGGATAAATTTTCTGGATGTTGCTGCTGATCCGCGTATGCACCATGGCGACTGTCTGCTGGAAAGCGAATTGGGCGTCGTAGACGCCAGCCTCGAAAGTCAGCTCAAGGCCATCGAGAATGCCTTGGCGGGCAAATTCAGGGGCAGGTAAGATGGCCTTCGAATACATCAGTGAACTGCTTGAAGAAGCCGTTCGCGAAGTTACACCTATTGAGACCCGTGGTCGTGTGGAACAGGTGGTAGGCACCATCATCAGGGCTGTGGTTCCAGGCGTCAAGGTAGGGGAGCTCTGCCTGCTGCGCAACCCTTGGGAAGAGTGGACTCTCAAGGCCGAAGTTGTGGGCTTCGTCAAAAATGTGGCCCTGCTCTCGCCTCTGGGCTCCATGCAGGGCATCTCACCAGCCACAGAGGTTATCCCTACTGGAGAGATACTTTCCGTTCCTGTGGGTAATGAGCTGCTTGGACGGGTGGTGGATGGCCTGGGACAAGCCATGGACGGTGGCCCTCCCATTAAGACCAGGACACAGTACCCCATTTTTGCCGAAGCTCCCAATCCCATGACCCGGCAGATCATCAGCCGTCCTATTTCTCTGGGCCTGCGCGTCATTGACGGCGTACTCACCTGTGGTGAAGGGCAGCGTATGGGCATATTCGCGGCCGCTGGTGGTGGTAAGTCCACCCTGCTTTCCACTATACTCAAGGGATGCTCAGCAGATGTTTGCGTTCTGGCTCTTATCGGTGAACGAGGTCGTGAAGTACGTGAGTTCATCGAGCATGATATAGGTCCGGAAGGTCGTCAGAAGGCTGTACTCGTAGTTTCCACTTCTGACCGCTCTTCCATGGAGCGGCTCAAGGCAGCCTATACTGCCACGGCCATTGCCGAGTATTTTCGTGATCAAGGTAAAAGCGTGCTCCTGATGATGGATTCAGTGACGCGTTTTGGACGTGCCCAGCGTGAAATAGGCTTGGCAGCGGGTGAACCCCCCACACGGCGGGGCTTTCCCCCCTCGGTTTTTTCAGAACTGCCCAGGTTGATGGAACGGGCAGGCAATTCTGATAGAGGGTCCATTACTGCCCTGTATACCGTCCTTGTAGAAGGGGACGACATGACCGAGCCCATTGCCGATGAAACGCGCTCCATTCTGGACGGACATATTGTTTTGTCGCGCAAGCTGGCTGCTGCCAACCATTATCCGGCCATTGATGTGCAGGCCAGCGTCAGCCGCGTCATGAACGCCATTGTGGATGCCGCGCACAGGCAGTCCGCCCAGGCTTTGCGTAAGATACTGGCCAAATATGCCGAAGTGGAGTTGCTGGTTCAGATAGGGGAGTACAAAACAGGGACTGATGCTGAAGCAGATTTTGCCCTGGACCATATACAGGCGGTCAATACCTTCCTGCGACAGGGGCTTGGTGAAAAGAGCGCTTTTGAAGAAACGCTGACGGCCCTGAAGAAGGTCGTTCAGTAGGTATGGCTCTGGGCTATCCTCTGCAGGCCTTGCTCAATGTGCGGCATTTTCGTGAAGAGGCTGCACGCAAAGAAGTACGGGCTGCAGAGCAACGTCACGCCGAAGCTCTGAGAACGCTGGAGCGCTGCAAGGCAGATCTGGAACGGTATCGTCTCTGGCGGCCGGAAGAGGAAAACCGTCGTTATGCGACTATCATGGGCACAGCCATGAGCATTGATGACATGGCAGCCTTCAGGACTGCCCTGACTGTTCTGGCCGAAGGTGAGGCAGAGCGAGGTCGCGCTGTCAGTCAGGCAGAGGAAGTCGCTGCACAGACAATGCAGGAAGTACGCGCTGCAAAGCAGGCGGCTGTGCTTGCCCGCAAAGATGCAGCCAGAATAGAAAGCCATCGGGAAATCTGGCTGGGCGAGGCCCAAAAACAGAACGAGCGACGAGAAGATCTTGAGCTGGAAGAAAATTCAGGGCTCCGCTGTTCAGAGTAACGAAAAGCTGAGGCCGTGGCCGCCTGAGGAGATCGCTATAGGTATGGAGATCAGTACACAATACCTGCAGCAGGCAGATGAGAACATGCAGACAAGGCAGCATGGGACAAGGCAGGAGCCCGGAGCTGACGATCGTGACAAGTTTGAACAGGTTATGCAGAATGAAGGAGAAGGGCAGCAGCGGCAGGAAAGCGTCCCTGGCAGCAATGCCCCTTCTCCGTCCTCGTTGATGGAAAGTCTTTTTGGACAGCGTCTGTCCGATATACATGGAGGCCCATCCGCAGCTGTAGGCGAAGCCGCACCAGCCAGCCGCCTGAATGAGCTGGTGGATAAACTGGTAGACAGTATTCTGGTCTCTGAGCCGGGCAAGGGAGATCCTGAGGTGCGTCTCAGCTTGGGCGAGGGGCTTCTGAAAGGGGCAGAGCTGCGTCTCACACGCGCTGCGGATGGTCTTTTGTCTGTCCATCTCTCCTGCCCTGACGTCAATGCCTTTCAGACAGCCGTAGGCGCACAGGACAGTCTGCGTACCGCTCTGGAGCGTACAGGAGAGCAGGTACGCATAGAAGTGAATCGGGGTGGGGCCGAAGGCGGCAACGAGGGTGACAGCAAGCGGCGTTCCACAGGCTATATGGAAGAGATAGAAGATGTTTAAACCGCTTTTGCAATTCCTGCGGAGCGTTTATTCTGCCTGTCTACACACGGCTGGAGTTTGCTGCAATCTCAGCCTCCATACATTCCCTGAGCGCAGCATTTATAATGCTTTGGTAGCCCTTTCCCTTTGATTTGTAATACTTTACTATGTCAGCATCAAAGCGGGCAGTTACTACCTGACTATTCTGTCGAAGCTGAGCATTATGGAATTTTTCAAGTAATGTATCCCCGGGAATGTTTTTGAAAGAGACAAATTCAGAAAGCTGCTTGTCCGTCAGAGGTGGACAATCGGGGTCGTCAAGAGCGTTCGTATAAGCTTCATCGTCTGTCATATTTTTGAGGAAGGTAAGTTCCTTCTTTCTATCTGTTTGCTTCTGCATAGACTTTCTTCTCTCGCTTTGTAGCTTTCCTTGCTGAAATGATACGAATGGCATCTCTTTCTGTGAAGACGATCAAGAGAATAACAACGCCAGCTACTTCGCCGATAAGTTACAATCGTTCGTCTGCCTCTATTCTTGCAACTGCAGGCTGCGTTATGCCGATCCGCTCCGCCACATCAGACAGAGACATACCCGCCTCGGAACAAGCCTTGATAAGGGTACGGGCTATAGCAAATTCCGGCTCCAAAGCCTCATATGCTTCTTTGTATTCGGCATTGGTGTGCATCATCTCATTATGATAATCAAAAAAATCAAGACTCATGGTTCAAATATCCTTTGCGCGTTTCAACGCGAGCCTTATTATCACACTGACCATTACTCGCTGCCTGCCAGGAGAAAAGATCAAGCTGCCTGGATACAGCTTTTTTCTCTGTCTGTTCCTTTTCTGGCAGGACGTGGCCGGCTACCAGATTGATGCGCCTCACCAACAGGTTCTTGTTGATGATCCGGTCAAAAAGTTCCATGGCGGCTACAGTGAGGCATCTGCCTGAGGCAGTAGGGGGATCAAGGTTGATGCTCCCATGCGCATGCTGCGGGAGCTTACGGCCATAGCTGTCTGTGACAATCGGTCCGGTATAGCCGCGCTCCGGCGCAAGGCTCTCGATATCATAGCCCAGAGTCAGAACCAGCTGCGCTGTGAGGAGATGCTTGTCCACCAGTTCCATGGACAGCATGTCAGCCATCTCCCTGACAACAAGGCGAGCCTTTGTCACTTCATACGGTGTATGCAGTACCTGTCCAGAGCCTATACTCCTGGAGGACGGCCGGTACTTCTTGATGTCCGCCATGGTGCACGGCTCGTATCCCCAGGCATGGTCTATGAGCAACTCTGCATTGACACCAAAAAGTCGGAAAAGCAGATCTTCACTGTGGATGGAGTACCGAGCAATGTCGCCCATGGTCTGTATGCCGTACTTTTCCAGCTTCTGGACATAGCCCTTGCCTACTCTCCAGAAGTCCTTCAGAGGCTTATGCGCCCAGAGCTGTCTGCGGTAGGACATCTCATCAAGATGGGCTATGCGTACACCATCCTCATCTGCGGCAACCTTCTTTGCCATGATATCCATGGCTACCTTTGCGAGATACAGATTTGTTCCTATGCCTGCTGTTGCCGTGATACCAGTTGTCCTCAGAACATCAAGGAGGACGGTTTTGGTGAGCTCATGTGCAGACATCCTGTAATTTTTCAGATAGCCGGTCGCGTCGATCAGCACTTCGTCTATGGAGTAGACATGTATGTCGTCGGGTGAAAAGTATTTCAGGTATACGCTGTACACTCGCGTACTGTAATCGACATAGAGTGCCATACGTGGCACCGCAGTGATGTAGGCAATGGACAGGGAGGGATCAGCATCAAGCTGGAGTGCATCTGTGCTCTCTCCTGTAAACCTTTTGTACGGCGCACGCAGTTTGCGATCGGCATTAGCTGCACGCACTTTCTGTACGACTTCAAAATACCGTGCCCTTCCTGGTATCCCATGGGCTTTCAGAGAAGGAGAGACTGCCAGGCATATGGTTTTTTCGGTCCTGGCAGGATCAGCCACAACGAGATTTGTGGTCAGGGGATCCAGATTCCGTTCCATGCATTCAACTGAAGCATAGAACGATTTGAGATCGATGGCTATGTAACCGGCTTCTCTCATTTTTTATCCATGGCGAAGTGAGGGCCTGGTACTTCGGAACAGCCATGCCCCTGCAGCCAGTATACTGCAGAGGATGGGCACAACTGTCAAAGCTCCTTCGTGGGCACTTCCATGGTATCAATGAAACAAAAATACTGGAATGCCTGACCAGACTTGGTATTGACATCCAGATCATTGTCACTCCGCACGTTGATAGTACGCCGATTCAGGGAGAGATCCAGATCGTTTTTGCTTAACCCACACCTCCCCGCCAAACAAGTAGCCTATGCTCAAGCGTGACGGGGTAAAATTTTGCATTGACCATAAAGATTATCAGTATTGATATTATTTTTCATTAAGTATATGATTACTGATTCCTGCACCTCACTGCACCGGAAAACCAGGCATCCTGGTATTTTTTTCTACAGCTCTGGTGCCCGGCGCGTAATCCTGTTGCTTTGGTTGCAGATATCTGGACAAATTTTGTTCCGAAACTATCAATCAAGGAGGAATTACTGTGACAACCGAGAAAAATACCGTAACCAGGCGTACATTTTGCAAATATGCTGTCAGTGCAGGCGTAGCTCTGGCCTCGTTTTCCGCACTGTCCAGTGTTGCCAGTTTTGCCTCTACCGGTAAAGGCTTTGAAATGCCG
>JAFQNG010000064.1 GCA_017396005.1 Desulfovibrio sp. | reverse complement strand
GGCCTGCCGGCTCCCGTGTGCTCATCCAGAAAAAGAGGTTCCAGGATCGCCCATTGTTCATCGGTCAACATTTCTGCCTTGCTCATGTCGCGAGCCTAACCAACTCCACGAGTCCTTGCCAGAATTATGAAATGAGTTCTAGTTTCAGGGCAGGGATCGTCCAATTGCAATAAATCAGGATCGTATTCTGTTTCAATCGCATTCAGAATATAGTCTTCTGGTCTTCCTGGCCTGAGTTCTCCTGTTCGTAAATCAATTACACCATTAGGACAGGCCTTAATATAATGTTGCTTATCAATATATTTTGGCAAAAGTATGAGAGGGTCACGAATTCGACGCAACATTTCTGACAAATTATCCTGACCTGGCTTATCTCGTAACTTTTTGACGCGCCTTGTAGCTTCATCTGCAATATTTTTTAAGAATTCCTGTGCATCTTTATCTTTTGTATTGCGTACTTCATCTAATTTGTTTTGCGCAAGTCTTAGATATAATTCACAGACATACTCTATATTTTGCATAGCTATATTGTAATGGTCTTCAATCCAATGATGACCACCCCATACTAAATATCTGTCCCAGTATTTCACAAATACTACAGAGTCTCTAAAAAGCCTTGAATATAATTTAGCATCACCAACCCGATTTTCATTCAAATATCCTATTAAATCATCATCTGTTATATCATACTTTTGCCCTTTATTTTTTTTGACAACTCCTGACTGTTTTTTTTCAGCTCTGACCTTGCTTTCAGCCTCTTTCCTCTGCTCAACCTGTGCCTTGATTTTATCTTTTCCTTTCATAGTCGTAACCCTTTAGCTTAGAAAGCAAGTAGAGACTTTTGACGTGGGTATTCGACAGGGCATTCCGCTAGTCCGCCCCTTCGAGTTCGTGAATCGCGGCCACAGTATGGGGTCGAGCCGCCGTTGCCGTGGGGCAAGCCAGAAGGACCCGCCCCAGGTGAGCTAAGAATTTTTTTCAGGACAGCCGAAAAGATCGAGCAACGGACTTTTCTGGTCCGCTTGCTTTTAGAATGAGGGGGACGGGGGGAGTTTGTCGGGGAAAAGCCCGACATGGGGTCGCAATGTGGTCGCAAAGAAAAAAAGCAGGTTGCGTCAAAGATGACGTAACCTGCTGATTTTCTTGGTGTGCCCGGCAGGAATCGAACCTGCGGCCTACAGCTTAGGAGGCTATCGCTCTATCCAACTGAGCTACGAGCACGTAGATAAAGAATCTTTATACATTGCCAGCTGGCTTTTGTCAAGAAATGGCAATGCCCGTCAGCAGAGTATGCGGCTAGGCCTTTTCCAGTGCTTGTGCCAGATCAGCCAGGATATCATCAATATTTTCAAGTCCCACCGACAGACGGATCATGCCCGGCGTAATACCGGCCTCACGCAGCTGGGCATCAGTAAGCTGACGGTGGGTCGAGCTGGCCGGGTGCAGCACACAGCTGCGGATATCAGCCACATGTACCTGCAATGAAATCATCTGCAGACTGTCGATGAAGCGGGCCCCGGCGTCACGCCCGCCCTTGAGGGAAAACGACACCACGCCGCTGCAGCCTGCAGGCAGATACTTGTCTGCCAGGGCTTTGTTGGGATTACCCGGCAGACACGGATAATTGACTGCCTCGACGTCAGGGTGTGTCACGAGATACTCTGCTACACGTTCAGCATTACGGCAGTGCTTTTCCATGCGCAGGGGGAGCGTCTCCAGCCCCTGATTGATATAAAAAGCCCCCTGCGGGCTCTGGCAGCAGCCCATGTCACGCATGAGCTGCACCCGCGCCTTGACGATATAAGCAGCCCTGCCGAACGCTTCTGTATATACCAGACCATGATAGGAGGGATCAGGACGGGTGAACTCAGGGAACCTGTCATTGCTCCAATCAAAATTGCCGCTGTCCACAATGACGCCGCCCACCTGCAGGGCGTGCCCGTCCATATACTTGGTAGTGGAATGCAGCACGATGTCAGCACCATGCTCAAAAGGGCGGCAGAGCACTGGCGTGGCAAAGGTATTATCCACAATAAGCGGCAGGCCGTGCTTGTGCGCCAGGCAGGCAAAACGCTCTATGTCCAGCACATCCATGGAAGGATTAGTCAGCGTTTCACCAAAAAAGGCCCGTGTTGTGGGGCGGATGAACTTTTCGATCTCTGCATCAGAAGACGTCTGATCCACAAAGCTCACGTCAATACCAAGCTTTTTCAGCGTAACAGCAAAGAGATTGAACGTGCCGCCGTAAATATTGGAGGTGCTGATGATATGATCACCACTTTGCGCCAGATTCAGAATAGCCACCATGCTGGCAGCCTGTCCCGAAGAGGTGCACATGGCACCAACGCCCCCTTCAAGGGCGGCAATCTTCTGCTCCACAGCGTCAACCGTAGGATTGGCAAGACGTGTATAAAAAAAGCCAGCTTCAGCCAGATCAAAAAGCCTGGCCACATCATCGGTGGAGGCATATTTGAAAGTCGTACTCTGGGCAATGGGTAAGACACGCGGCTGTCCGTTGGCGGGCGTATAACCGGCATGCAGACATTGAGATTCAATTTTCATGGGCAACCTCACTGGGCTGATTTGAAATGATGGGGCAACCTACCGTATGCGCCGAACCAAAGCAAGGAGCTGACGCACCTGTGCTTACCGCTGCTGAATCGGCAGACCCTGAGCCTGCAATGGCCCGGCCAGAGCCCGCATCTGCTGCATGGCCTGTTCGAGATTCTGCGGCTCGGCCACATCCTGCCGTAAAAAGGCATTGATGGCAGGCATGGCGGCAATGGCATCATCAATATCCGGATTACTGCCTTTGGCGTATGCCCCGATATTGACCATATCTTCCACACGACGGTAGGTGCTCATTCTGCGGGTGATGACTCGTCCGGCCTCCACATCTTCCCGATTACAGATATCTGAACGCAGACGGCTGATGGAGCGCAGAACATCAATGGCCGGAAAGTGCCCCTGATCTGCCAGATCACGGGTCAAAACAATGTGCCCATCAAGGATGGAACGTACAGCATCGGCGATGGGTTCGTTGAAATCATCACCGTCCACCAGCACGGTATAGATGCCGGTAATGGTGCCCTTGGCTGAACGCCCGGCACGCTCCAGCAGTTTGGGCAGCTGTGCGAAAACCGATGGCGTATAGCCTTTTGTGGTAGGCGGTTCTCCCACGGCCAGCCCCAGCTCACGGGAGGCCATGGCAAAACGTGTCACAGAATCCATCATCAGGAGGACATCCATGCCCTTGTCACGGAAATATTCAGCCACAGCTGTGGCCGCATAGGCTGCACGCATGCGCACAAGGGGCGACTGATCAGAGGTGGCCACAACCAGGACTGACCGGGCCATGCCCTCGGGGCCGAGATCGCGCTCCATGAATTCCAACACTTCCCGGCCACGTTCGCCTATCAGGGCAATGACATTGACATCTGCCCGAGTATAACGGGCCATCATGCCCATAAGTGTGGATTTACCCACACCGGAGCCGGCCATGATACCCACACGCTGGCCCTTGCCCAGGGTCAGCAGGCTGTTGATGGAGCGCACGCCCACATCCAGAATATCTGTAATACGCGGCCGTTGCAGGGGGCTTGGTGGGTCAGCATATATAGGGGCCAGCTCCGGCTGCCAGAGTTCTCTGGCCCTGGCGGCCCACTGGGGCACAAAAGGCTGCTGGCTCTCCATTTGTCGCTGATAGGCTTCCTGATCCTGTTCTCCTGCAGGCAGAGGAGAAGCATAAAGCTCGGCGCTGACAGGCGGCCCGGCATCCAGGGGCGAACCAAAGGCGTCAAAAGCGCGGCCCAGCAGATACGGCCCTACCGGAAAAACCGGCGGCAGACTGGTATTGCGGATACGGCTGCCGGGCCGTATGCCGCGCATATCGCCATACGGCATGAAGAGCAGGTTGCCTTCACGAAAGCCCACGACCTCAGCGGCAATGCCCTCGCTGTCCTCATCAGCCAGCATATGGCAGACCGCTCCCAGAGGTGCCCGCAAGCCACTGCCCTCCACCACCAGGCCGACCACCTTGTTGACCTTGCCAAAAAGACGGATAGGGGTGCCGCTCTTCAAAAGGCGCGTACAGGCCCTGGGGTCCATTCTCATTTGTCGTTCCCGCTCCGTCCTGTATCAGCGGCAGGCAGAAAACCGCCGTCTACAAAAACATTGTCCCGACCATCAGCATCCAGCGGGAAAAGCTCTTCCTCCAGCTCGGCCATGCTGGGGTCAGCCTTACCCTCCAGAGCAGCTGGCAGGTCATCTTCGGCATTCTGCAATGAGTCTTCCTCGCCAAGCGGCGGCAACCAGGCCTCAGGCACAGGGATGTCATCAGGCACGGGCACGGGTGCCTCCTGTACTGCGGCAGGCTGTACCTCTTCTGCCTCCTGCTGCACTGCATCCTCTGTCAGAGGCTGCCCTGCTGTTTCCTCCGGCAGCGCTGCACCATGCTCCTGCAGCACAGGGGCCTCATTCTCAGGGGGGGTATCTGCCTCTTCTGCTTCCGGCGCAGGCACTGCCTCGCCCGGTGTTTCCTTTTGTGGGGCATACAGAGACGCCGGCTGAGGTGGCGCAGCAAGGGCTGCTATTCTGGCGGCCTCGCGCTCCACAATGGCTGAGACAGGAACAGCCAGCTGCTCCTCTGCGCATGACGAAAGCCCCAGATGGCTCAGAACACTGCTGACCAGCTCCTGAAACAACTCCCTGCGGCAGTCCACGCTGCCACTGCCGCTCTCCAGCACCAGCCCACCACGCTGCATGGAGGGGTCGCCATTGACGATCCACTGTTTGAGTTCAGGCATGCGCTCACGTGCCGCCAAAAACATGTCACTGACAGAAGCCTCGTCGTCAGGATGAACACGCACAACAACAGAGATGCGCTCTTCCAGCAGTTTGAGCGACTCCATCAGCAGTGAACGCAAGATTTTTTCATGCTCGCTCTGCAATACCCAGCCAGTGCCCGCCGCCACAGCAGCACAGAGCAGATCTGCCAGATCCTCGCGCCAGGCTGCACAAATGCCCTCCATCTGGCTCTCCAGAGCATGCAGCAATGCCCCGAGAGACTGCCCCAGCTCGGCACGGAACTCCAGGAGCTCCTGGCCCGCCTGCTCCATACCAGCCTGAAAACCCTCGCCGTGCGCTGCTTCGCGGATACGCACTGCGGCATCGTGCTCTTCCTGCGCCTGTGCCCGGGCCGCTTCGGCCTCCTCTTTCATGGCAGCAGCGGCAGCCGCTACAGACTTGACCTCAGCTACAGCAGCCTGACGGATGGCTGCCGCCTCGGCTCTGGCCTCTTCCAGTACTTTCTGGCGCTCGGCATAGGCTTCCCCCAGAATCAGACGAGCCTTGTCTGCAGCCTTGGCACGCACGCGCTCAAGATAGTCTTCTTCCTGCTCCTGCCTGGCACGCTCCTGCCGCATGGGCTCGTACATGGCGTCCAACTGTTCCATGGTGGACTCGCGTTCCCCCATGAAAATAGTACCCCATTTCTTGCGCAACTGGTCGGCCCCCATGACACTTCCCGCTTATACGAAGAGCTCTGCAGCGCCCCGGCTGACCACTACCTTATTTTCCGCTTCCAGACGGCGTACGACCTTGACGATATTCTGCTGAGCGTTTTCCACATCCGACAGTTTGGTGGGCCCCATGAACTCCAATTCTTCGCGGATCATATTGCCAGCGCGCTCAGACATATTTCTGAAAAACTTATCCTTCAACTCATCACTTGCACCGCGCAGAGCCAGGGTGAGCTCTTCATTGGGAATCTCCTTGAGCAGCTCACGCACGCCACGGTCATCGATATTTTTGCAGTCTTCAAAGACAAACATAAGATTGCGAATATCTTCGGCCATCTGAGCAGAATCTTCTTCGATTTCGGAAAGAACTTCCTCTTCCGTAGCGCGGTCTACCGCATTAAGAATCTCAGCCACAGACTGCACACCACCAACCTTGCGGCCTTCTTTACCGCCCATGGCTATAAGCTGACTGGTGAGCACCTTGTCCACCTCCATGAGCATGTCTTCAGGCACTGACTCCAGCTTGGCCAGGCGAGTCAGCACCTCGGCCCGTACTCCAGCGGGCAGACTCGTCAACAAATTGGCGGCCTGATCAGGATGAAGATGCCCCATGATCAGGGCCAGGGTCTGCGGATGCTCATTGCGCAGTATCTGCGAAAGCAGACGGGGGCTGATCTGTTCCAGATCGCGAAAAGGCACCGGGCCGGTATCCAGGCTCAGTGTATCCATGACGTACTTGGCAGTTTCCGGATCAAGGTTTTTGACCAGCATGCGCTTGACGATGTCGCTGCCACCAGAGATCATGTCCACGCCATCGACCAGAGATTCATGAAAGTCACGCAGTACTTCTTCAACAGTCTCTCTGGGTACGGGCTCAAGATCCACTATGGCCCTTGAAATCTCGGCGATTTCCTGCCGTTCCATGCGTTTGAATACGTCAGCCGTAAATTTATCGCCCATAGAGAGCAACAGTACAGCAATACGCTGATGCCCGGTCAGCTCCATCCCAAAACTCCCTTTATTTCAGCGGGCCGCTACAGCCCCTTGTTCTTCATCATACGGCGGATCAGGCGTACCGCCTGATCCATATGCTGTTCCGTAGCGTGGAAGAGCTTGAGTTTCAGCTCTTCCACACGCTGATTGGTTTCTCGTTGCGCCAGGCGCAGGGCCTTGAGGTCAGCCAAAGAAGGGACACTCCCTGCCTTTCCACCTGGCAACTCTTTCATCTTAGACTCTCGCTGCGCCATTTTTCATCCACCCGCGCACCTGTGTGACCACCTGTTCCATATGATTTTCAGACAAGGTGAAAATATGCGCTTTCAGGGCTTCGATATCCTGAAAGGCCAGATCAGCATCGTCAGCCTCGGGGATCTCTTCTGCCTTGGCGGCTTCTTCCAGGGCTTCATACAGGGCCAGCTGCTCCTCTGCTGCGGGCAGACCCTCAAGACCCTCCACCATCTCGCCGGCTTCCACCTTGGGCCGAATCAACGCCAGCACCACCGGCCGCACCACCAGCATCAGGAAGAGGAATGCCAGGAGAGCATTGAGCAGCGGCTTGCCCAGACGTTCGGCATAATCAGCCAGAATATCGGCAAAATTGGGCTCCTTGGGCGGCTGGGTATCGGTAAAGGGAGCAGAGCTTACTTCAAGAGAGTCGCCACGCGCCCTGTCCAGCCCTACAGCGTTGGAGACCAGCTGCCGTACACGCTCCAGCTCTTCCGCCTTACGCGGCACGAATATCCACTGACCATCAACCTTCTCGTAACCGCCGGCAATAATAACCGCAACTGTCAGGCGGCGCAAATCCCCCACGTTAGAGACGATCTGCTGCTCTTCCTTATTGATCTCATAGTTGGTAGTACGGGTCTCGCGAGTACCGTTCTGGTCAGAAACCGAGCCGGTAATGCCATCCCCACGGAAGTTGGCATCAGGTGCACCTGCCTCCAGATTGGCACGCCCCTGCTGGCTTTCTTCACTGCGCTGCTCACTGCGCACTGCCGTCTTTTCAGGGTCAAAGATCTCACGCCGGATGGTTCTCTGGCTGAAATCCATATCGGCATTGACCTTGGCGATGACCCGCCCCTGACCGAAGAGCGGCTGCAGCATCTCTTCGATGCGCCGCTCCAGATTGCGCTGTACCGAAAGACGGTGCTCCATCTGGGTGGAGCTGATGCCGACAAGGCTGTTTTCTTCAGGCTGATACAAAACCTTGCCGCCATTGTCAGTTATGGAAACATGGTCCTTATCCAGACCTTCCACGGCCATGACCATCATATTCAGAATAGCATTGATCTCTTTCTGGTCAGGCTTGGAATTGGGGCGCAGCAGGTTGAGCACCACCGAGGCCGACGGCTCCTGCCTGTCTTCCACAAAGAGGCTGCGCTGGGGGATGACCAGATGCACGCGGGCGCTTTCCACACTGGGGAATTCACCGATGGTGCGCGCCAGCTCACCCTGCAGGGCACGGGTATAGTTGATCTTCTGTACAAAGTCGGTCTGCCCCACCTTGACCTTGTCAAATATCTCAAAACCAATGCCCTGCCCTACCAGGCCACCCTCACCGGCAATCTTGATACGCTGGTCATAGACAACATCCTGCGGCACCATGATGGTACCGCCATTGTCGGTCAGCTGATAGGGCACCTTATCAGCCTGCAGAGCCTTGACCACAACACTGGCGTCTTCCGGCCCGAGGTTGGAATACAGCACCTTGTATTCCGGACGGCCAGCCCAGATAGACAGGCCTATAAGCAGCGCAAGCAACACGACCATACTTGCGGCTGCAGCTATACGCTGCACAAGGTTCAGCTTGTTCCAGAAGCTTTTAAGACCGTCCACAATCTTCGTCAGGAAAGCAGGCATCGGCTTTTCTCCACAATGTTGTCTACCAGCGAAACAGTTTTAATGCTTGAACCCCATAAGCAAAATCCATGCCTATATATAACATACTGATTATATTAATATTTTTTCATAAGTTCAAAATTGTGACGCCAGTGCAGTGCTCTGCCTCCAGCTGTCAGGGCCAGTACTTGGCAGAGCAGGCTGCGTTCTGCTATTCTGTGCCTGACCGTGACGCCCACGAACCGACATGCAACAAGGTCTGCCTATGCCCGCGTTTTTGCCGCGACTTTTTTATCTTCTGGCGGCTCTGGCCATTTTTCTGCTCCTGTGGCCCAACCCTGTCACCCTGTTCATGGCAGCCTGCTTCTCCTGTCTGACACTGCCCCTGTTCCGGCGCCTGCGCTGGAGGGCACGGCGCCGTGCCTGGCAGATACGCCGCAGCTGGTCTGCAGGCCGGGCACGCAGCGTATGCCTGGCCCTGTGCCGCCAAATGCCACTGATAAACTACATCACCATGATCATTTCAGCCCTTGTTGTTCCGGTGGCCACCCTGGTGCTGCTGGTGTCGCCACAGGCGGCCGCGGGGCTGGCCCGCCTGCGCGAACTCAGGGAAAACAATTTCCAGCTGCCGCCCCACTGGCTGGAACCCATCAGGATGCTGCGCGACAGCCTGCCCGAAAGCCCGGGCATGGAAAAACTGCTGGATGATTTCGTGCAGCACCTGGATGCCATGGCCTCCGACGCTGTCAGTATGCTGGTCAGTCACAGTTTCGGCGTACTGGGCGGCACCATGGACGTGCTCTGGACGACATTTCTCTTCCTCACCCTCACAGTGCTTTTCACCACCTACGCACATGCCCTCCGCACCATCACAGCGCGTATTTTCCATATGCCGCAGGCACGCCTCAGACGTTTTCTGCACGCCATCTTCCGAGCGCTGCGTGCCATCATGCTGGGCATTGTTCTGGTTGCCTTGGCCCAGGGCTTTCTCTGCGGCCTGGGTTTTGCCGTAGCCGGCATCAATCAGCCCGCTTTCTGGGGTATGCTGGCAGCCCTGGTAGCGCCCATCCCCATGGTGGGCACCGCGCTCGTCTGGCTGCCGCTGTGCATATCCCTCTGGTTTACCGGTAAGACCATGGCTGCCGTGGGCCTGGCCCTCTGGGGAGCCCTGGCTGTGACCAGCGTTGACAATGTGCTGCGCCCCCTCTTTCTGCAGCAGGGCATCAGAGCGCCCTTCTTCGTGCTGATTCTGGCCATACTTTGCGGCCTGGTCAGTTTCGGCCCTGTAGGGCTGATAGCCGGGCCGGTGCTGCTGGCCTTCGCCATCCAGGCTGTTGAAGAAGGCAACCTTTTGCACAGACAGTCATGACCGCATCTGTACAGCAAATGTCCTGCCGGAGGACGAGGCTTTTCTGGATTATCGTTTTACTTGCCTTCTGGCTGTTGTCCTGTCCGGGTACAATGGTGCATGCCGCGCGCAAGGCTGCCCACAGCGCCACATTGCCCGTACGCGCCGCCATACTCATCAATATGAACACCGGTCGGGTGCTGTACGAACAGCAGGCCGACACAGCCATTCCCCCTGCCTCACTCACCAAGGTCATGACCATGTTCCTGGCCCTGGATGCCGTCAAGGCCAAGCGTACAAAACTGGGAACACGCGTCAGGGTCAGCCGCCAGGCAGCAGCCACAGGCGGCTCCAGCATGCATCTGCGCTCCGGTGAGCGGGTGCCGCTGGTACGTCTGCTCACGGGCATGGCTGTTGCTTCGGGCAATGACGCTGCCATGGCCGTGGCCCAGCACATCAACAGCAATATGCGCGTTTTTGTACGCCAGATGAACCGCAAGGCCCGGGCTCTGGGCATGCGCCGCACGGTTTTCAAGAATCCGAGCGGACTGCCGGCAGCCGGCCAGAAAACCACAGCCCGCGATATGGCTGCCATGGCCCGCGCGTACCTCAAGGCGCACCCCCAGGCACTGCGCTTTCACAATACACGCTTTTTTCTGCATCAGGGGAAGGCCATGCGCAATACCAATGCCCTGCTGGGCAAGGTGAACGGTGTCAACGGCCTGAAGACCGGCTGGACAGTGGCTTCAGGCTATAATCTCATTGTGACGGCCAAGCGCGGCAAGGTTCGTCTCGTGGCTGTGGTTCTGGGCGGCAAAAATCGCGAACAGCGCGACCTGGCGGCACAACGGCTGATAGAAGCGGGCTTCCGGCATCCCGGCTCGCCCAAAAAAGTACGGCAGCGGCTTTTACGGCGCTGACAAAGAAACATTCCCCGGCTTGACCTGTACCCTGTGCCAGCTTATGCTGTAAGGAGGATTTGGACTGGCGCAACCCAACAATGGAGGCTTGCCGCATGTTTGGTATTGGCATGCAGGAAATTCTGGTTATTCTGGTTATCGTGCTGCTTATCTTCGGGGCCAACAAACTCCCCGAGATCGGTGGTGGTCTGGGGAGGGCCATCCGCAACTTCCGCAGGGCCTCCTCTGAACCGGATGAGATAGACATCACCCCCAAGAATAAAACTGCCGCATCCCCGGCAGACGACGGAGCCCCCAAGGCCTGATCCCAGCACGCAAAGGATATGCCATGAAAGCAGAACAGATTTCCGTTTTTCTGGAAAACAGGGCCGGACGCCTGGCCGAAGTCACTGATACTCTGGCACAGGCCGGCATCAACATCCGTGCGCTTTCCCTGGCCGACACCTCTGACTTCGGCATTTTGCGCATGATTGTCTGTGATCACGAAAAGGCCAAGACCGTGCTGAAAGAAAAAGGGTTCACCCTGGGGCGCACCAGCGTGGTGGCCGTGGAGGTGCCTGATCAGCCGGGCGGCCTCAATTCTGTACTGCAGCTGGTCTCGGAGAATGCCATCAACGTAGAATACATGTACGCCCTGGCCCAGCGTGTACAGGATAATGCAGTGATGATCTTCCGCTTCGACAAGGTAGATCAGGCTGTAGATCTGCTGCAGGATAAAGGGTTTACCATCGTGCCCGGTGATACCCTGTGCACCTACTGAACGTTATGAACTTTTTTCGTACTGTGCGGCGCTCCCGGGGGCGCCGCTTTTTTTACCCCCTTCCAAAACGGGCTTCATTATGTAATACGCTGTAATTACAGTGTTTTTTTAGAAAAATAAAAAAATTGAAAAAATTTTGTCTTCTGCCCCTTTTCATTCGCGCAGGCTGACTTATCTATTGCCCGTCGGGAGGCACCAGTGAGTGCAGCCCGCTGCGGCCCAACGCGCAAACAAGACGGCGCGTCCGATGGTTCGGCCGCCGATAACAACTTTTCCGGGAGGATTTAACGTCATGAAACTGCAGCCCCTTAATGACCGCGTGCTGATCAAGCGCCTTGAATCTGAAGAAAAGACCGCTGGCGGTCTGTACATCCCTGACACCGCCAAGGAAAAGCCCTCCAAGGGCGAAGTCGTGGCCGTCGGCCCCGGCAAGGTCGGTGAAGACGGTAAGCGCGTGGCCCTGGCGGTGAAAGCGGGCGACCAGGTGCTGTTCAACAAGTACGCCGGTACTGAAGTCAAGCTCGACGGCGTTGACCACCTTGTCATGCGCGAAGACGACATCCTCGCCGTCATCGCCTAAACCGTATCATTGCCGAATCATACTCAGGAGGAAATTCCACCATGTCTGCTAAAGAAATTTATTTTGACGTTAAAGCCCGTGAAAAGCTGGCCCGTGGCGTGGACAAGCTGGCCAACGCCGTAAAAGTGACCCTTGGCCCCAAAGGCCGCAACGTGGTGCTGGAAAAGTCTTTCGGTGCCCCTGTCATCACCAAGGACGGTGTGACCGTTGCCAAAGAAATCAGCCTGGAAGACAAGTTTGAAAATATGGGCGCCCAGCTGGTGAAGGAAGTGGCTTCCAAAACCTCTGACGCTGCCGGCGACGGTACCACCACCGCTACCATTCTGGCCCAGGCCATCTACCATGAAGGCATCAAGCTGGTGGCCGCCGGTCGCAACCCCATGGCCGTCAAGCGCGGTATCGACAAGGGTGTGGAAGCTCTGGTAGCCGAGCTGGCCAACCTGGCCAAGCCCACCCGTGACCAGAAGGAAATCGCCCAGGTCGGCACCATTTCTGCCAATGCTGACGCCACCATCGGCAACATCATTGCCGAAGCCATGTCCAAGGTGGGCAAGGAAGGCGTCATCACCGTAGAAGAAGCCAAGGGCCTGGAAACCACCATGGATGTGGTGGAAGGTATGCGCTTTGACCGCGGTTATCTTTCCCCCTATTTCGTGACCAATGCCGACAAGATGGTCTGCGAAATGGACAACCCCTACATCCTCTGCACGGATAAGAAGATCTCCAG
>JAFQNG010000063.1 GCA_017396005.1 Desulfovibrio sp. | reverse complement strand
TGGTGATGTGGGCAAGGGCTGTGCCCAGTCCATGCGCGGTTTTGGGGCACGTGTGCTGGTGACGGAAATTGATCCCATCTGTGCCCTGCAGGCTGCCATGGAAGGCTTTGAGGTGACTACCGTAGAAGATGCCCTTTCGCGAGGTGACATCTACGTCACATGCACCGGCAATTATCACGTCATTACCGGTGCGCACATGGAAGG
Organism: Desulfovibrio sp.; assembly: GCA_017396005.1. GTDB lineage: Bacteria > Desulfobacterota > Desulfovibrionia > Desulfovibrionales > Desulfovibrionaceae > Desulfovibrio. The sequence continues at coordinate 40,270 of JAFQNG010000063.1, read as the reverse complement.
TATGAAGGACGAGGCCATCGTCTGCAATATCGGGCATTTCGATAATGAGATTGAAATGACCTATCTGGAAAACACCCCCGGGATTACCCGTATCAACATCAAGCCGCAGGTAGACAAGTGGACTCTCAAGTCCGGTCGCAGTATCATTGTGCTGGCCGAGGGGCGTCTGGTCAATCTGGGCTGTGCCACAGGGCACGCCAGCTTTGTCATGTCCAACAGTTTCACCAATCAGACGCTGGCCCAGATCAAGCTGGCCAGTGAGAAACTGGAAAATCGGGTTTATACCCTGCCCAAGGAGCTGGATGAAGAAGTGGCACGCCTGCACCTTGGCCGTCTGGGCGTTAAGCTCACCACGCTTACGCAGGAGCAGGCAGACTATATCGGTGTCAGGGTGGAAGGTCCCTATAAGTCAGCTATGTACAGGTATTAAGACAGGCTGAACATGCAGGAACGGCAGCCCTGTCAGACAGGGCTGCCGTTCCTGCATCTGCACTGCAGCAGACCGGGGCATAGCTATATGGCCGGGAATTTTTTGGCAAATTCAAAAACTTCCCCGTACGTTTCGTAGTGCAGTGTCGCGTAGGTGAAGAAAAATTCTTCATCGCTGCAGGGGCCAAGTCGATTCTGCACCTGTTCGCGCAGTTCTTCATCCATATGTTCGACGGCCTTGTTGAAGTCAATTTCTGTTCCAAGAGCGTTCTTCATCACATCCTCGCAGTTGGCTAATACTGGTGCTCAAAAGCATCGTGCAATACGAAAGTTAATAATATCAGGAAGTATTATTAAAATCCAGTCTTTCCAACTTCTTTTTCCAGTACGGTGTCAGCCTGTCAGCGCCTGAATACCAGCATCAGACCGGCCAGTACCAGGGTAAAGCCGGCCAGGCGTCTCCAGTCAAAAGGCGTTACCGGAAGGCCGAACCAGCCAAAATGATCTATGATGGCCGCCATAATCAAGTTACCAAGGATCATGGTCAGCAGTGTTGTCAGTACACCCAGGCGCGGTACAGCAATGATGGTGTTGAGCACCATGAAAGCCCCCAGAAAACCGCCTATCCACTGCCAGGGTGGTGCTTCTGCAAAGCGCGTCAGCTGCCCACGCCCGAAAAGGATTACAACCAGTGACAGAAAAGCCGTTCCAACAATAAAATTGAACAGGCTGCTTTCCAGCACACCTATGGTGCGGCTCAGGGCTGCATTGATGGGAGATTGCATGGCTATGAGAGCCCCTGCAATCAGCACCAGGGCGACATAGAGCATCTCAGGCCTGCTCCACCACTTCAGCATCGGCAGCGTTTTTGCGCACACTTTCAATACCGTTCAGACAGGAGGGCTTGGCCTTGTATCCTTCTGAAACAGCAATGATTTCACCATTTCTGGCTGTCAGGCGAAAGCGGAACTCACCGGCCTTATCTCTATAGAGCTGGAACTTGGGATTTGTGACTTTGCCTGTCTCTTCTGCCGTCTGATCTTCCAGCCCGGCGACAGGAGCATTTTTACGTACACTCTCAACGCCCTTGAGGCAGGCGGCTTTGCCTGAATAGACCTCTGAAGTGGCAATAACTTCATGATTGCCGGCCTTGAGATCAAACTTTATACCGCTGGGTACAGTCCTGATGACAAATTTGCCCATAGTACTCTCCTTATTTTATTGTCAGTCCAGCAGGCCCTGGGGTAGAGATCCAAAAGCAGCCTCATATCGGGCACGAAATTCTGCCGGGCTGTAGCTGTGTTCCTGTGTGCCCATCTTTTCTATGGCAAAGGCCGCGCTGACAGAACCGAGCCTGGCGGCTTCGGGCATGGTCAGACCGTGAACGAGCCCCTTGAGCAGGCCCGCCCGGTGGGCATCACCAGCCCCGGTGGGGTCCACCACCTGACTGACCGACACAGGGGGGATGCGTATATCTGTACCATCAGCCCCGCGCACATGTGAGCCTTCGGCCCCAAGTGTGGTAACAAGCCAGAGCGTACGCCCCAGCAGCTCATCTTCGCTCTTTCCTGTAGTCCTGCAGATCATGTTCAGTTCATAATCATTGGTGATGCAGGCTAGAGAACCTTCTATGGCTGCCAACAGGTCACTGCCCGAAAGCACCGGCAGCTGCTGGCCCGGGTCATAGATATAGGGAATGCCCTTTTCTTTATAGAAGGCTGGCAGACGACGCATATCGTCTATATTACCGGGAGAGATGATGGCTATATCTGTTTCCGGGTCAAGATGCGGAAAGGTATACTCTGCCGGATTGCCCATAGCCCCCGGATAGAAGCCGGTTATTTGATTACTGTTGAGGTCTGTGGTGATGTAGCACAGGGCAGTAAAGACTTCGTCATCACGGCGGATGCCTTCAAGCGGCAGATCTCTTTCAGCCAGGGCTGCAGCATAGGAGTCGAAGTCACGCCCTGCCGAAGCGACGATGACAGGCCTTTCGCCCAGCAGTGCCAGAGACCAGGCAATATTGCCCGCGCAGCCCCCGCGCCGTTCGTCCATGCCGTCAACCATAAAGCTGACATTGAGCATATGCAGTTTATCCGTAAGGATATGATCCTGAAAATTGCCGGGAAAGGTCATGATACGGTCAAAGGCCAGAGAGCCGGAAACATAGATGGACATGGCTACCTCGCTATGCGCCCCCGGTCGAGGGCGACAGGCTGTTTTTTTCTATCCAGCGTAAAAAGGGGCTGTGCCCGGCCTCAATGGGCAGGGCTATGATGCAGGGCGTTTCATAGCTGTGCAGGGCGCGAATCGCCGTGCACAGAGCATCAAAGGCCACCCGGCTGACCTGAGCCAGTACAAGCCACTCCTCGGCTTCGCATACCTGGCCCTGCCAGCGGTAGACGGAGTGCAGACCAGGCAGCACATTGACCCCGGCTGCCAGATGCTGCTCTACCAGGGCACGGGCTATGTGCATGGCCTCTCCCCTGGCAGGTACAGTAATATATACCAGAAAAGACATGATATAAGCCTACACGCTCTTGTCAAAAAAACAAAGTGGGCATGGCTGCTGTCGTACGCTTGCCCTGAAAGATACTGAGGAGGGGGGCAGGGGCTGCTGTACTGGCATTTACAGAAAGCCGTTACGCAGCAGCAGGTCGCGGCTGATGCCGCCCTGCGTGGGGGGGGCCTGATTGCCCCGGTCTGCCGTGTGCCACGGGGCCAGCAGACTGCGTACATATTTACCGATGATATCAGTTTCCATATTGACAGCTATGCCGGGCTTCCACAGGCGCATGGTTGTGCGTTTCTGTGTGTCGGGGATGATATTGACCTCAAGAAAATCCGGGCCACACTGATTGACTGTCAGGCTGATACCGTCAAGAGTCACAGAGCCCTTGGCAATGACCTCCGGTCCAAGTTCGACCGGAAAGGTAAGGCGGCAGATAACAGATTGCCCGGCCTGGCGCAGGCTTTGCACTGTGGCCAGACAGTCCACATGCCCGCTGACCAGGTGCCCTCCCAGCCGGTCGCCCAGAGCCAGCGCCCGTTCCAGATTGACCAGATGACCCTGACGCAGGCCTCCCAGAGTGGTGCGCGCCAGGGTTTCGCCTGAGGCATAGGCCATAAAACTGTCAGCAGTGTGGCTCTCTACCGAGAGACAGGCTCCGTTAACGGCAATGGATTCTCCGTCTGTATAGTCCCGCAGATCAAACAGGGGGCGTATACCCAGGCGGCATTCATTGCCCCCCCTCCGCAGAGAGATGACTTCTCCCTGTCCCTGCACAATGCCTGTGAACATCTTCAGTTCTCCTGCCTGCCAGTCTGGCTTGGGGCGGCAGGGCGCAGCAGAAGATGGATGTCGCCCTCGCACTGGCTCATACGTGTGAGGCGCATATGCAGCCCTTCTTCCAGCTGCAGTGGCGTACGACCACGGAAAAGTGGCAGGGCATCCTCATCGCCCAGAATAATCGGGGCCAGATGCAGGTGCAGTTCATCCACAAAACCTGCATCCAGCAGAGACAGCCCCAGCTGACCACCTCCTTCACAGAGGATGCCGGGGCAACCCAGCTCCTGCCGCAGAGCGGCCAGCATTTCAGGAAAATCCGGCTTGCCTCTGCCACCGCTGCCTACGGCCAGCACACGGACGCCTTTTTGTCGCAGGGCATGGGCTGTGGTAGAGGCTGCTGCTGCGGGTGATGCCAGAAAAACAGTCTGATCGGGCCGTTCTCTCAGCAGACGAAAATCAGCATCTGCCTGGGGCAGACGTGAGGTCACAATGCAGGCCAGAGGGTGGGGGCCGTTATAGCCCTCCTGACGCGCCGTCAGGCTGGGGTCGTCAGCGCGAAACGTACCTCCACCTATCAGAATACCGCCGCCCTGGGCACCCAGTCGGGCGCGCATGTCCCACACCAGTCGACGGGAAGCAGCATTGCTGATCCATTGAGAATGGCCGGTGCGGGTGGCGATGCGTCCGTCCAGGGTAGATGCCAGTTTAAGGATGACATAGGGGCGTCTGCCCTCCTGCAGAATCTGAAAATCTGCCAGCAGGTCGCGGCAGTCCTGTTCACAGACGCCAGAGATGACCTCTATACCGGCCTGGCGCAGGCGCTCCATGCCTCCTGCTGCAGTGGGGTTGGGGTCGGCGCAGCCGATAACTACACGGTCGATACCTGCTGCCAGTACGGCCTCGGTACAGGGCGGTGTCTTACCATGATGATTGCAGGGCTCCAGAGTGACCACAAGTGTACAGCCGCGCGGGTCAATGTTTTTTTGCGCGGCATCCTTGAGACAGGCCACCTCGGCATGGTCCTGCCCGGCTGCACGGTGCCAGCCCTGCGCCACTATCTGACCATCGCGCAGCAGAACAGCACCCACTGCAGGGTTGGGCCAGGTTTGCCAGCGGGCCTGCTCGGCCAGTGCAATGGCCCTTTGCATGAACGGAGCATAGTCGGGGCAGAGGGTGTCATTCATGGGCGATTTCCTGTACAGGAGGAACAAAAATTTCCGGACGGGCGGGCTCAAAGACCACCTGCTGCGGCTCAATACCTGCTTCCCGTAGCATGCCTGCCGTCAGTTCGTCAGGGTAGCTTTCAGCATAGTAGATGCGGCGTATGCCGCAGTTGATGAGCATCTTGCTGCATACCACACAGGGGTGCGTGGTACAGTAGAGCTCGGCGCCCTGTATATTGATGCCATGCACTGCGGCCTGAATAATGACGTTCTGTTCGGCATGCAGGCCTCGGCATATCTCATGCCGCTGGCCTGACGGTATACCCATCTGCTGGCGCAGGCAGCCCACTTCGGCACAGTGACGCAGGCCAGCAGGCACGCCGTTATAGCCTGTGGCCAGGATGCGTTTATCCTTGACGGCCACTGCGCCCACGCGGCGGCGGCAGCAGGTGGAGCGTTCACTCACCAGATAGGCGATATTCATGAAATAGTCGAGCCAGGCCAGACGGTGCATGGTATGCTCTCAAAAATAAATTTGCCAGACTATATACGCTGACAGCCCAAAAGCCAAGCGGCGGACGAAAAGAAAAAGGGCGGAAATGCAAAAGCTTCCGCCCTCTGTTTTTCTACCAGGCAAAGAGCGGGAACTGACGGGCAAATTCCTCCACCTGCAGGCGGATGCGCTCCAGTTCGTCGGCGTGCTCACGTTTTTCCAGGGCTTCCACTATAAAAGCAGCCACCGTGCGCATATGGTCGTCTTTCAGGCCGCGTGTGGTCAGGGCGGCAGTGCCCAGGCGTACACCTGAAGTCACAAAGGGTGAACGTGTCTCAAAGGGTACAGTATTCTTGTTTACCGTAATGCCCGCCGCGTCAAGAGCGTGTTCGGCATCCTTGCCGGTAATGTCCCTGCTGGTCAGGTCCATGAGCATGAGGTGATTGTCCGTTCCTCCAGAAACCAGGTCAAAACCGGCTTTCACAAGGCAGTCAGCCAGGATGGCGGCATTGTCAATGACCTGCTGCTGATAGGCCCTGAAGGCCGGGCGCAGAGCCTCGCCAAAGGCTACGGCCTTGGCTGCAATGACATGCATGAGAGGACCGCCCTGTATCCCGGGGAAGATCTGGCTGTTGAGGCTTTTACCAAGATCTTCGCCAGCCAGGATCATGCCACCACGCGGGCCGCGCAGGGTTTTATGGGTGGTCGTGGTGGTGATATGGGCATACGGTACGGGGCTGTCATGCAGGCCGGCGGCCACCAGCCCGGCGATATGGGCCATATCCACCATGAGTTTTGCCCCCACTTCATCGGCTATGGCACGGAAGCGGGCAAAATCGATCCGGCGGGGATAGGCGCTTGCGCCGGCAACGATGAGTGCGGGCCTGTGTTCACGGGCCAGGGCAGCTACTGAGTCATAATCGATGCAGCCGGTCTCGCGCTCCACGCCGTAGCTGACTATGCTGAACAGACGACCCGAGAAGTTGACAGGGCTGCCATGGGTCAGATGCCCACCATGGGAGAGATCCATACCAAGGATGACATCCCCGGGCTTGAGGCAGGAGAAGTAAGCCCCCATATTGGCCTGCGAGCCTGAATGAGGCTGCACGTTGGCATATGCACAGCCAAACAGGGCCTGAGCCCGTTCCTGAGCCAGATTTTCCACCATATCCACATATTCGCAACCGCCATAATAACGCTTGCCGGGATAACCTTCGGCATACTTGTGGGTCAGCACACTGCCCTGGGCCTGACGTACGGCCGTAGAGACAAAGTTTTCCGAGGCTATCATTTCGAGCTTGGCCATCTGTCGGTCGGATTCCAGTGTGATGGCGCGGGCTACGGCCGGGTCTTGCAACATGATCTCGTCCATGAGGGCTCCTCTCTCCGTAAAGAGTGCTGCCCGCCACAGGGCGGGCAGGCGCAGTTGACAAAAGGGACACACCGCCCCGGATCATTCAGTCCATTTTTTCATCACGATGCTGGCGTTGGTACCGCCAAAGCCGAAAGAGTTGCACATGGCATATTCACAGGCCAGGTGCCTGCTGCCATTGGCCAGATAGTCCAGATCACACTGGGGGTCAGGATTTTCAAGGTTGATGGTGCCTGGCAGCATCTCTTCATGCAGGGCCAGAGCCGTGAAGACGGATTCTATGCCGCCGGCTGCGCCCAGAAGGTGACCGGTCATACTCTTGGTGGCAGAAATTTTGATATTTTTGGCATGCTGTCCGAAAACCAGTTTGATGGCTTTGGTTTCAGTGCTGTCATTAAGCTGTGTGGACGTACCATGAGCGTTGATGTGCTCTATGGCTTCCGGTGCAATACCGGCATCCTTCAGGGCATTCTGCATGGCGCGCGCCATCCCCTCACCGGTCTCGTGTGGTGCTGTCATGTGGTAGGCATCGCCTGAAGCGCCATAGCCCAACAGCTCGGCATAGATTTTCGCACCGCGTGCCCTGGCAGAGTCGAGCGATTCCAGAAGCAGCAGACCTGCTCCCTCGCCGATGACAAAGCCGTCGCGCTTGGCATCGAACGGGCGTGAGGCACGTGCCGGGTCATCATTATAGTGGCTGGACAGAGCCTTGAGTGCCGTGAAGCCGGCCACCCCCAGCGGCGTCACAGTGGCTTCCACCCCGCCGGAGATGACTGCGCTGGCCCGGCCCAGCAGAATTTCGCTGAAAGCATTGCCAAGGGCGTGGATGGCCGAGGCACAGGCCGTGGTGGTGACCACATTGGCCCCCTTGGCGCCGGTGAAGATGGAAATCTGTCCCGGGCCCATATTGGAGATGAGCATGGGTATCATGAATGGCGAAATCTTTCCCGGGCCCGACTCCAGCAGTTTCTGATGCCAGGTTTCAATGGTCTGCAGGCCACCCAAGCCGATGCCCATGATAACAGCTACATCATGGGCGTTGGCATCATTGATTTCGAAAGCGGCGTCCTTGAGCAGCATCTTTGCCGAAGCCACCGCGAACTGGGTAAAACGGTCCATGCGGCGGGCCTGCTTGGCCGGGATGTGATCTTCAGGTGTGAAGTCTTTGACTTCGCCAGCTATACGTGAGTCATAGGCAGAAGCGTCGAAACGGGTGATGGGGCCGATGCCCGATTCGCCCGCGAGAAGACGCTTCCAGGTACTTTCCATGTCATTGGCAAGGGGGGTAACCCCGGCAAGACCGGTAATGACGATGCGGGGACGGCTCATACGGGCTCCTTTCTCAGTCTGCGTAAAAACAGATGCACACAGCCGAAACGCCAGCGGCCGCTCCGCAGAGCCGGGAGCGGCCGCCATGAGCGCTACTTCTTGCTTTCAATGTAGGCGATGGCGTCCTTGACCTTGAGAATCTTCTGTGCGTCATCGTCGGCGATCTCAATGTCAAACTCTTCTTCCATGGCCATGATCAGTTCAGTCAGGTCCAGAGAGTCGGCTCCCAGATCTTCTACGAAGGAGGCTTCGGGCTTCACTTCGTCAGCGCTGACACCCAGCTGATCAACGATGATCTTACATACTTTTTCGGAAATTTCAGACATGGTATCCTCCAGATAGTTCGCTCTTGTATGATGCCCGCAGGCACGGGCCTGCGGGTATATTCCCCTCAGCAATACATGCCGCCGTTGACAGCCAGTACCTGCCCGGTGATGTAGGCGGCCTTGTCTGACGCAAGAAAGGCCACAGCCTCGGCTACATCAGAGGCTGCGCCCAGACGTTTAAGCGGGATGCCTTCCATGTAGGCGGTGCGCACTTCTTCGCTCAGGCCGGCGGTCATGTCGGTCTCAATGAAGCCTGGGGCTACAGCATTGACCGTAATCTGACGAGCTGCCAGCTCCTTGGCACAGGCCTTTGTCAGCCCCAGCAGGGCCGCCTTGGCCGAGGCATAGTTTGCCTGCCCGGCATTGCCCATCTGCCCCACAACAGAAGAAATATTTATGATGCGACCGTAGCGTTTTCTACTCATGATTTTGGCAGCTTCACGTGTACAGATGAAGGCACCGCGAAGGTTGACGCCAAGCACTGCGTCAAAATCATCATCCTTCATGCGCACCAGAAAGCCGTCTCTGGTGATGCCGGCATTGTTGACCAGCACAGCAAGATTGACCTTATCCTTGATTTCACTGGCAAAAAAATCTGCCACGGCCTTGCCGTCACCTACATTGAGGGCAAAGGCACGGGCCAGGCCGCCTGCCTCGGTGATGGATGACACGGTTTCTGCGGCTTCTTCCGGGCGGCTGACATAGGTAAGGTAGACCTGAAAGCCATCACGCGCAAGAAACTGGGCTATGGCCCGGCCTATGCCGCGCGAGCCTCCCGTGACAAGAGCTGTAGGCTGATTGGATGCTGCTGTCGTCATAGAATCCGCCCTCTGCGTTGCAACCTGTGTGAATATAGACCAGAGCCGGAGTGATTACAATGTGCACTGCCGCTAGAAGCGCAGCAGGGCTGCCCCCCAGGTCAGGCCAGCGCCAAAGGCCGTCATCAGCACACGTGTGCCCGGTTTGACCCGTCCTGCAGCCAGAGCCTCGGAAAGCGCCAGCGGGATGGAGGCTGAAGACGTATTGCCGTAATGCTCTACATTGGTGAAAAGCTGTTCGGGTGTGATTTTGAGCCGTGAACCCACAGCCTCGATGATGCGCATATTGGCCTGATGCGGGATGAAAAGACCGATATCGCTCATGTGCAACGCATTGCGGGAGAGTATATCCTCGCAGACATTGACCATCTGGCGTACAGCGTGTTTATAGGTCTCCCGCCCCTGCATGGAGATGAAGAAGTCATCGCGTACAGGCTGACCCAGCTCATATGTGCAGGCTGTACCGCCGCCCACAGTAATAAGATCTCGCTGTGTACCATCGCTGTGGCAGATCACATCTTCCAGCGCGGCCTGTCCCTGCCTGGCGTCACCGCTGAGCACACAGGCCGCAGCTGCATCGCCGAAAAGCACACAGGTGCCTCTGTCCTGCCAGTTGACCCGACGGCTCAGGGCTTCGGTACAGACAAAAAGGATACGGCTAGCCGGGTTCTGCGCCAGAATGCTCTGCCCCAGAGAAAGACCGTAGAGAAAACCGGTACATGCCGCACCGAAGTCGAAGGCCATCACAGGCCCGGCCCCAAGCTGGCCGGCCATGATGCAGGCCACCGAGAGCGAAAGCAGGTCTGGTGTACAGGTGGCGGTCATCACATGGGTGAGCGAAGCCGCGTCAAGAGCTGCCCTGTCCAGTGCCAGCCGTGCTGCAGCCACGCCCAGGTCGGACGCATTGGCCCCGGCATCAAGGCGATGACGACGTCGAATACCCGTACGTTCAACGATCCACTGATCGTTGGTGTCGACCATGCGGGCAAGGTCATCGTTGGTCAGTATGGCGTCAGGTACATAGGCGCTCAGGGCGTGCAGATGGCAGCTGGCAGTCATGGCAGATCCGTCAGTTTAGATGGCGCGTGAAAAGCGGGTCAGTTCTTCATTGGCCAGGATGGTCTCAACCATACGGGAATTGGTACCCTTGCGCACAAATGCGCCGCTCATCTTGATGGCATTGCGCATAGCCATGGCGTTGGAGCGGCCGTGGCAGACAATGGCCAGCCCGTGCAGGCCAAGCAGAGGGGCCCCTCCGTACTCGGCATAGTCGATGGTACGGGCGAACTGCCTGAAAGCCCCCCTGGCCAGCATGGCGCCCAGGGCGGGCAGCATACCGGAAGTAAAGAGGCGCTTGAGCATGCGTACCAGCGAGGCAGCCAGGCCCTCGCTCATTTTGACCACCACATTACCCACAAAGCCGTCGCAGATCACCACATCGATATCGCCCGTAAAGATGTCTCGCCCCTCGGCATTGCCGATGAAGTTGAGATTCTGCGCCAGTTTGAGCAGCTCATAGGCTTCCTTGACCTGACTGTTCCCCTTGCCTTCTTCTTCGCCGATGCTCAGCAGACTGACACGGGGGGCGGCATAGTTCAGCAGGTCACGGGCAAAGGCATCGCCCATGAGGCCAAACTGAAAAAGGTGATAGGGCCGGCAGTCCACATTGGCTCCCGCGTCTACCACCATGACGGGGTTTTTCTCTGTAGGGAGCAGGGCAGCCAGGGCCGGACGCTCCACACCGGGGAGGCGACCCATGATAAACATGCCGCAGGCGACCGTAGCCCCGGAATGCCCGGCACTTACCACACCATCAGCCGCCTTGTCTTTGACAAGACGACAGGCCACCTGTATGGAGGCGTTCTTCTTGCGGCGCAGGATATCAGACGGCTTTTCGTTCATGTGTACCACATCATCAGCCTGAACAATTTCATAACTGGCGTCCTTGAGGTCGAGCTTTTCCAGCTCGGCCTCAAGCTTGGGGGTGTCCCCCACAAGCAGGACGTGCAAATTATGAAGGCGGGCAGCCTCAATGGCCCCCGGTACGACCACGGAAGGGCCAAAATCCCCGCCCATGGCGTCAACGGCGATGATGGGTCGTCGATCCATTATTCAGCGTCGTTTTTGGCGATCACCTGACGGCCCTTATAGGTGCCGCAGCTGGGGCAGACGCTGTGGGGTACGGTAGGCTCGCCGCAGGAGCAGTAGATGACGGCGGGCACGGCCACACGGTCATGGGAACGGCGCATACCTTTGCGCGAACGGGATTTTTTGTTCTGTTGCACAGCCATGGTATTCTCCTTTTTCGAGCGGAGTCGAAAGTACTGATATGGCAGAAGCGGCCGAAAATTATGACCGCAAGACAAAACAGCTTATCGGAATTGCGGGTAAATGTCCAGCCCTTGCCCGTCTTCTGGGTTGCTGCGGTCCTACTGTCTGCGTATTTTCAGGTTTCGCAGCACGGCCAGGCGGGGGTCCCCCTCGTCTGCAGAGCAGGTGCAGTCTCCGTTATTGCGGTTTGTGCCACACTGTGGGCACAGCCCCCTGCAGTCTGGCCGGCAGAGCGGATTGACTGGCAGGGCCAGCATAAACTCCTCCCAGCAGACAGCGGCCAGGTCCAGCATGGGGCTTGTGCCTTCATAGATAATGCGCTCTGCGCCCGGCATGGTCTCTGCATCCTGTCCAGGCTGGGTCATGGGCAGGTCCGCATCCTGGCAGTTCAGTTCTTCAAAATCTTCAAAACGGGCGTTGATGTCTGTCTGGGCTTCTTCTGAACAGCGGTTGCAGGGCAGGGCCACGCGCCCCTGCAGGCGGCCGCGTATCAGGCAGCCACTTTCGGTGGGCAGTACATGTACCTGAGTAGCCAGGGGAGAGAGGATACGACAGTCCATATGGAATTCCTGCAAGGGATCCTGCCAGATGGCCTGATCGTCCAGCGAGAACTCCCGGCCTTCTGGCGGCAGATCCAGCAGAGAGATACGGTATTTTTGCATGATGACCTCTAGAGGGGGGCTACATACCCGCAGGAGCAGAGCCTGTCAAGGGACATCGTGCTACTGCTGCGTTTTCAGAACTTGCGTCAATTAAAAGAAGAGCTATATACTAAACAATAACTATTTTTATACCAGGAAAATGGAATACTGATATCGGAGGAGTATAATGAAAAACGTCAAGAGCTTCTCTGTTATGCTCAGTGCCGCTGTGCTGGTGCTGGCCGTGTGTGTAACAGCATCAGGTGGCGTGAAAGAAAAGGAAGAGAAGATGGAAAGCAGAGAAATAGAACAGGCAGTCCTGCGTGACATCTATTTTGCTGGAGGCTGCTTCTGGGGTGTGGAAGAATATTTTTCACGTATTCCCGGCGTTACAGAGGTAACGGCAGGCTATGCCAATGGTACTACCGCAAATCCCGATTATGAGGCTGTCTGCAGTGGGCAGACAGGGCATGCCGAAGCTGTGCATGTGCGCTATGATCCGCAGAACGTGCGTCTTGCAACGCTGACGCGACAGTTCTTCAAGATCATCGACCCGCTCAGTGTCAATCGTCAGGGCAACGACATCGGCAGTCAGTACCGTACCGGCATTTATTACAGTGACCCTGCCGACAGGAAGGTGCTGGAGGTCTTAATGGCCGAAGAGCAGGTCAGGCATGCCCGGCCGCTGGCAGTGGAGCTGCTGCCTCTCTCCAGTTACTGGCTGGCTGAGGATTATCATCAGGATTATCTAAAAAAGCATCCCAGCGGTTACTGTCATATTGATTTCGGCACACTTGACGAGCTGGCCCCTTCGGCCCGGGCAGATATGCCCGCTGTAAGCGGACAGCCTCAGAGAGAAACGCACAGTGCCCTGTCTCCCGCACGGTACAGCAGACCGTCTGATGCCGATCTGCGGCAGAAGCTTTCACCAGAAGAGTACAGAGTTACGCAGATGGCCGGCACTGAGCGCCCCTATACAGGAAAGTTCTGGGAACATAAGGAGCCAGGCATCTATGTGGATGTGGTGACCGGCGAACCGTTGTTCACGTCTGCTGACAAATTTGATTCTGGTTGTGGATGGCCAAGCTTCAGCCGTCCCATCGATGCAAAGGTCATTAGCGAGCATGTTGATACCAGCTTCGGCATGCATCGTATCGAGGTGAAAAGCCGCGTTGGCGAGTCCCACCTGGGGCATGTTTTTGATGATGGCCCCAAAGAGCTTGGTGGTTTGCGCTACTGCATTAACAGTGCGGCCCTGCGCTTCATCCCCTATGATGCAATGGAAAAGGCCGGATACGGCGAATTGATGCCGCTGGTCAGGCATCGCTAAGACAGGGGGAAGCCTCCAGAAGAAAGGCTTCCTTCTGCAATTCATTGCATGAGGCAGCATCTCCCTCTTGCAGGGCATGGATTTTACAGTGACGGGGGCGAGATTTCACATACCGCTCCAGGCGCAGGGCAGCAGGCCTGCCGGGGCAGGGGCGGACAGCCACAAGACGTACCGGACGGCGTGCCCGGGTATAACGTGCCCCGCCGGGCGCAAGGCCGTTATGCTGTGCCAGTCTGCGTTCCATATTGGTGGTGATGCCGCAGTAGAGCGAGCCGTCGGCGCATTCCAGCAGATAGACAAGCCAGACAGGCTGTGCAGACGCATCCATGGGGTGTCAGCTCAGGCCTCCGGCCAGCCAGGCGGTCAGAACAAAACTGACGGCCCAGTTACCTGCGCGCCACAGCCAGGGATTGGGCCTGCGGCCCTCCATTATCATACGTAACTGCGCCATGCTGCCGATGACCGCGCCGATGAGCTGAAAGACGGCAAAACCGATGGCTGCCAGCAGGCCGAAACGCAAGAGGCAGAACAGAAAGAGAAAAAGGCTGACAGCCGGGACCAGGCAGGCCCGCTGATCTGTGCCGCCTGTCCATACATGCTGAAAAAAACGGTGCTGCCCGGTCTGCTGCTGGTAGTGGCTGTACTGCTGCTGCGAGTGCCGGTCATCTTCCGGCCCCAGAATTTCCGCATCCAGAACCTGGCGCTGTTCTCCCTGCTGCGTGGAAGGCGCAGGGGGCTGCGGGCCGCGTTCGTGCTGATGATGTACCGTGTTCATGGTTTCCTCCTGACAAAGAGCGAAAGCCTTTCTTTTTTGCCCTGTGACGGCCTCAGCGTCAAGGACGGGCTTGCTCCAGCCCATATTGCGTGCTATTCCCTTTTGTGACTTCATTCACAACAGACTGCCTACGGTACGGGCGGAAATACTGCCATGACCTCCGTTTCCGCAAAAAGCCCTGAAGCAAGCAGGGAACGCCGCACAGTTCTTACTGCAGCTGCGCTTCTCTGCAGCGCTATCCTTATAGCTGTCTTTTTCTCCTTCTGGAGCTTTACCCGTCTGATTGAGGATCAGACCCGGGATCAGGCCATACAGATGGCCCATCTCTCCATCAGCAAGGATCTGTATCTGCGGGCCTGGGTGGCCTCTTTGGGGGGCATTTACGCCACTGTCACCCCGCAGACCATGCCCAACCCCTGGCTTTCCCCTGAAAATCGGGATTTCACCCTGCCGAACGGGCAGCAGATCACAAGAATCAACCCGGCATATGCTTATCGCCTTGTGCAGCAGTTCTGGCAGAAGGGCAGCTCAGGGCGAGGGCGTCTTGTGGGGCTGGAACCCCTGCGCCCTGAAAATATGGCTGACCATTGGGAAGAACGCGCCCTGCGGGAGCTGATGGCCTCCGGCGGTCTGGAAAAACAGGAGGAGCAGAAGGTGGATGGCAGGCCACGTATCCGCCTGCTCCGCGTGTTGCGGGCTGAGAAAGACTGCCTGCGCTGCCATGCCGTACGTGGTTTCAAAGAGGGTGAGGTGCTGGGCGGCCTGAGCGTCATCCCCCCTCTGGACCAGGTAAGTGAGGATTATCGCATTCTCGGCAATAAGATAGTTTTGTTGCATTTTCTGGTGGCCCCACTCTGCCTTGCGGTGGTCTGCTTTTTTACCGTGCGCACTCTGCGCAGTATCAGACAGCGTGATGCGGCTATCCGTCAGATGGAAGAGCAGCTCGAATACAGGGAACAGCAGGTGGAAGAACGCACCAGCCAGCTGCGCGCTTCGGAACAGGCCAGTCTGCGTCTGCTCAATGCCACTACGGATGCCATCATCGGCCTTGGCAGTGATGAAACCATCACCTTTGTCAACAAGGCCTGCATCAGCCTGCTGGGCTATCAGGAAAGTGAACTGCTGGGCAGAGACATTGTTGCAGCCCTGCGTCCGCTCAGGAGCGACGGCAGTCTGCTGCCCAAGGAGGAGTGTACTGTCTGCAAGGCTCTGCGTTCAGGGCGCAGTGTGCATCTGGATCTGAAGCGTTTCAGCCATAAGGACGGCCATGCTGTCATGATCAGGGGCAGCCTGGCCATTGTGACTGAAGACGGGAAGGCCACTGGCGGCATACTGGCTTTTCAGGATGTGGGTGCAGCCTATATTGCCGAGATGCGGCAGAAGGTCTTTTTCCATCAGGCACGGGAGATTTTCTTCATCCTCAATGCCGACAGACAGATAGTGGACTGCAATCCCGCGGCGCTGGCATGGCTGGGTCTGTCCTCACGGGAAGAGCTTGTGGGCAATCCGTATCGCATACTGCCGGAACAGCAGGAAGACGGCGTACCAACACGCGAGGCTCTGAACAATCTCTTCTATATTTGCGACAGGGAAGGCAGAGTGCGCTTTACCTGGCTTTTCCGGCGTGCTGACGGCAGGGATCTGCCCTGTGAAGGTTCTCTTGTACGGCAGGAATCTCCCCTGGGTACAGTCTATTTTGCAGCCTTGCACGATCAGGAGGCTATCCGCGCCTATGAACGTCAGATCAATAATGAGCGGGCTTTGCTTCAGGATGTCATGGAGCGGGCTCCCGCATGCATGCTGGTCTGTGACGAGGCACATCGTGTACTGGCCTGCAATTCCGGGACAAAGCAGAAGCTGAATGTAGATACAGACAGCAACTGTCGGTCCATCTGGGAAGATGTCATGGGTTTTGTGCGTCTGAGCGCCCAGATATGGCAGGGGCAGAGCTTTTATAAGGTTCCGGTGAGGGTTTGGGATGCCCTGGATCAGAATCAGCGCTACCATATGCTGCTGACAGCCTGTCTGATCTCCTACCGCAACAGTCCGGCCATTTTGCTCTGGCTGCAGGATGTCACAGAA
Source organism: Desulfovibrio sp. (assembly GCA_017396005.1). Lineage (GTDB taxonomy): Bacteria > Desulfobacterota > Desulfovibrionia > Desulfovibrionales > Desulfovibrionaceae > Desulfovibrio. Next base: position 23,892 of record JAFQNG010000063.1, on the reverse strand, counting down.
ATAACGATGCTGCGTCTGGCGGCTGAGGCCTCGGCGCGTTCCAAGAGTGTCTTTTTGGCACAGATGAGCCATGAGATACGCACACCGCTCAATGCCATCATCGGCATGAGCCAGATCGCTGCAGAAAATGTGCATGATATAGAAAAAACCAGTCATGCACTGGATCAGATTCTGGTGTCGTCGCGGCACCTGCTGGGCATACTCAATGATATTCTGGATATTTCCAAGATCGAGCACGGTAAGATGCGGCTTGAGCTGGCTCCTGGCAGGATTGCCTGCATCTATGAGGATGTGGACCCCATTATCAGGAACAGCTGCGATGCAAAGCAGATATGCTATAATCGGCAGATCAATGTCTTGTCGGATGTGCATATCGTCTATGACAGGTTGCGTCTGAATCAGGTCATTATCAATCTGCTGGGTAATGCCGTCAAATTTACCTCTGCCGGGGGGCGGGTCAGCTTTGACCTGCAAGTGGCGGCGCAGGGCACGCGCAGCATCACCCTGGCTTTCTGTATCTCCGATACCGGCATAGGCATGAGTCAGGAGCAGGTCGACAGACTGTTCATGCCTTTTGAGCAGGCAGATAACAGCATCAGCCGCCGTTTTGGTGGTACGGGTCTGGGCCTTGCCATCAGTCAGAATCTTGTACGGCTTATGGGTGGGGAGATCAGGGTGGAAAGCAGGCTGGGCGAGGGCAGTACCTTCAGTTTTGAACTGACCTTTGAAAAAGCTGCAGCAGAAGGGGAGGATGCAGAAGAAGAGAGCCTCGACAGTCTTGACCTGCACGGCAGGCGGATTCTGCTGGTGGAAGACGTGCCCATAAACCGTGAAATTGTCAGAGAAGTACTGTCTGCCACCGGTGCAGAGGTGACAGAGGCAGGCGATGGTGTTGAAGCGCTGGAGATCTTCCATACTTCGGGTGAGGGATATTTTTCTCTCATATTCATGGATATTCAGATGCCGCGTATGGATGGTTATGAAGCCAGCAGGCTCATCCGCGCCATGCCCGGGGCCTATGCCGCAAAAATACCTATTGTGGCTATGACGGCCAATGCTTTCAACGACGATGTAGAGGATGCTCTTGCCAGCGGCATGACGGCACATCTGGCCAAACCGCTGGATTTTGCCCAGCTGTATCGGATGCTGGAACGCCATATCCTGAAAAAAGAAGGGTAGGCCTGAGCTTGATGGCGCTATGGACAGATGCCGGATGATGACTATCTCCTCCTGTGAACAGAGTATACTGCAGAAGGAATTTACCCCATGAGCGGAGGATGACCATGGCGGACAATACTGTTGAAAAAATTTTTATCGCTGCCCGAAGTGGTGACGACAAAGGTCTGAAGATTCTTGTAGAGATGTTCTACAAGAGCCTGGAAATAACCAGTGACGAAGAGATTGCCCTGAGCTGGTTTTGTCGCTCGGCAAACCTTGGTGAGGCGGAAGCTCTGTGTTGCCTTGGTCGTTACAGCCTCAGAAACCGTGAATATGACAAGGCTGAAAAATGGCTGCTGCAGGCCCGGGAGCAGGGCTGCAGCGAGGCCGGACAGTATCTTGACGAGCTCTACAGCGCCAGAGCGGAAGAGACTCTCGAAAAGTAGGAGGGCCTTGGCACGCCTTGCAACTGCCAGTATGCAGAGTGTAAGTCCCGCCTGACAGGCGGGACTTACGTTTACTGTGCGCTAGACTTCAAAGAGCATTTCCAGATCTTCTCTGGTCAGCGACTTCCATGTGTCCTGACCGGGGATGATGGCCTCGGCTACGCCGCGCTTGGCCTCCTGCAGTTTGAGAATTTTTTCATCCACCGTATTCTGGCAGATAAGTTTGTACGAGAAAACCTGGCGCGTCTGGCCTATGCGGTGGGTACGGTCTGTGGCCTGGCTTTCCACTGCGGGGTTCCACCAGGGGTCGTAGTGGATAACGTAATCGGCTGAGGTCAGGTTAAGTCCTGTGCCGCCCGCCTTGAGTGAAATCAGAAAGATGGGGATATCGGCATTATTGTTGAAGCGGTCTACCTGCTCAAAGCGGTCCTTGCTGGCTCCGTCCAGATAACAGAAGGGCAGCTGTGAAAATTCCAGCCATTGCCGGATGATGTGCAGCATCTGTACGAACTGTGAGAAGACCAGCACCTTGTGCCCGCCTTCCACGATTTCCATTACCATATCCTTGAAAGCATCGAACTTGCCTGAGGGCAGATTGGTGGAAAAACCGGGCAGATCGATTTTGAGCAGCCGCGGGTGGCAGCAGATCTGGCGCAGCTTGAGCAGGGCATCCAGGATGGACATCTGGCTTTTGGCCAGGCCTTTCTGGTCCACATCGGCCAGTACCTGATTGCGCAGTTTGCGTGCCAGGGCGGCGTAAAGTTCGGCCTGGGCTTCCTCCAGGGCGCAGCAGGTAACGCTTTCAACCTTGGGCGGCAGGTCTTTGGCCACTTCTGCCTTGGTACGGCGCAGGATGAAGGGGCGTACCCGAGTACGCAGATAGTCCAGGGTTTCCGTATCGCCATCCTTGATGGGTTTGATGATGCCGCGCTGAAAAGCGCTCTGTGAACCAAGAAAGCCCGGCATGAGAAATTCGAACAGTGACCAGAGTTCGAAAAGATTGTTTTCGATAGGTGTACCGGAGAGGCAGAGCCGCATGCGTGCATTGATGCGACGCACAGCCCGTGCCGTGATGGTATTGGGATTTTTGATATTCTGGGCTTCGTCGAGGATGACGGTGTTGAATTCGTGTTTTTCCATCTCCTCCAGATCTCGCCTGAGCAGTGCATAGGTGGTGATGATGAGATCTGATGAGGCGATACGCTTGAACATGCCTTCGCGTCGTGTACCGTAAATAATCAGACGGCGCAGCTTGGGCACAAATTTTTCAGCTTCGCGTTCCCAGTTGGGCAGTACCGAGGTCGGTACCACGATGAGGTTGGGGCCGTGGTACTTGCGCTCCACCATATACTGAATGAAGGCCAGGGTCTGCACTGTCTTGCCCAGGCCCATTTCATCAGCCAGAATGCCGCCAAAACCGTATTCTGATAAAAAGTTCAGGTAGGAGAGGCCCTGCTGCTGATAGGCGCGCAGGCTGGCATTGAGCGCCTTGGGGGGTGCTACGGGGCGTACCTCGCGGAAGGAGCGTATCTTCTCGCGCAAAGTGTTCCAGAATGAATCTGTAACGGCATTGGGCAGGTCATCGAGCAGGCTGTCCAGCACAGGGGCTTCAAACTGTTTGAATTTCTGCTGTGGCGGTTTTGACGGATCCAGCCCCAGAGCCGTGAGTTTGTGAGCCAGTTTTTCCAGCCAGGATTCGGGCAGGCTGGTATAGGAGCCGTCTTTGAGCTGCACATAGCGCTTGCCCCGCGACCATGCCTTCCATATTTTTTCCAGCGGCAGAGACTGTCCGTCATACTCCACACTGACGTCCAGTGAGAACCATTTTTTCTGTTCGTTGCTGGTGACCTGGGCAGTAATGACAGCCTTGGATGTACGCACCTTGTAGCGTGAAAGTGCTTTTTCACCATAAACACGGTAACGCTCAACCAGGCCGGGATAATGATCCAGCAGGAAGGTGATGGCTTCTTCCGGCTCAAGGAACCAGAGCTTACTGGAACGGGACTGGAAGTCCATGCCGACCAGCTCGGCCATGAGCTGGGCTTCTTCTTCCTGATGGCGGCGTACCAGATAGGTCTGCCCTTCGTAGGCGTAGCTGCCTGTCTGAAAATCCGGGTTGGGGCCGTTGAGGCTGAACTCACCATGTTTTGTTTCGTAGATATTATCTACCTCAAGGGTGAGCAGGCTGCCCTCTTCATCCAGAAAAAGCTTGGGATTATAGGATGCAGGCTGAAAAACCGGCTCCATAAGTTTGAGGAACTCCTCCGGCTGATAAAGCTCGGAGGCGGGCAGACGGGTCCAGACACGGTCCAGAAATTCCGAGATTTCATTGTGCGGCACTACAGGACGCTCATGGATGAGGCTGTACACCAGTGAGGGGTACAGGCCTGTCTGCACCGGGTAGAACTTGTGGTTGTAGCACACCCACAGCGGCATCTGACCGTGGAAGGTTATGGGCTCTGCTTCTTCGCGGGCTACGCTCTGACCATCTTCTTCAACCTGTGCTGTAATGGGCAGCGGCGGGCGTCCCTCCCGTTTGAGCAGCACATCAAAGCTGAAGCCGGCGTCATCCAGATTGGGTTTGAGCTTGAGCGCAAAGGGGGTGCTTTCTATGCGGCAGGGCTTGTCGGTATCTTTCCAGAGCAGATAATATTCTCTGCGAACCGACCAGAAGAACCAGGAAACCAGCCCGTCGGGGACTTCAACCCTGTGCCCGTAATAATCGAGATGCTGGCCTATCTGTCGGGCCACATGCGGCAGCTGTGGAGAAAATTCGCACCACTGAGGGTTGTTGATGAGCTGCTCCAGCGTTACTTCCGCGTGTACACTGGACAGACCGGACTTGTTCTGTCTGGCGCGAAAGAAGGAGACCAGCAGTCGCCCCTGTTCCGGCGCAAAGCGAAAAATAAGATAGTGGCGTCCGGCCTCCGGTTCTGCATCAGTTGAAAAGAAGTTGCGGAAGCTCTGCTTCCAGTCAACATTGGGGGGGGGCAGTTCTTCGGTATGCCCCTGTTCCTTGCGCAGCTCTTCTGCAAGTCGCAGGGCCAGGGCCGCCACATGGCGGCAGATACCGGTGAAAGCATCTGAACAGTTGCACTGATGGCGCGTGCTGCGGTCTGTGATGGTAAAACTGAGGCTGGGGGTATAGACCTGAAAATCCTCGCCCTGTATGCTCCCCTGCACCTCCCAGGTTTCGCCTTCCTGGATATTTATTTTTTGCACCCCGCCTTCAGACAGGATATAATAGGCTGTGTCACGGATATATTCCGGCACGCTTTCCTTGAGGAAAGTCTGGCAAAGTTCATGGACAACGCTCTGTTCAGATCGGCTCATGCAGCCCTCAGTACTGGATTTGCAGGCTTTCTTACAGGGCAAAGCCTGCCGTAACAGGTTCTTGATTCTTGTGCTATTTAGCACAGGTGGAAAGACAAAAGCAACCATCTCGGCGCAATTAATGAAAAAATTATTTTTTTTACTCTCTCTGAGCCTGCTTTTAAGCATTCTGGTCACTCCTGCTGCAGCTGATGAATCGTCAGATACACCGGCATGTGGCGACCGCATTCTTTTTGGCAGCATCGGCGAAGCGTCAAACCTTATTCCCTATCTGACTGCTGATTCGGCCTCGCATGAGATTGCCGGCCATCTCTATGTGGCACTTCTGCGCTATAACAAGGATCTGCAGGTCGAGCCCTGGGCTGCTGAAAGCTGGACCATGGAAGATGACGGGCGGCTGATGCGTTTTACCCTGCGCAAAGGCATACTGTGGGAAGACGGGCAGGAGCTGACGGCCGACGATGTGGCCTTTACCTATCGCCTGGTTATCGACCCCGATACAGGCAGCCCCTATGCCGAAGATTTTCTGCGCGTCAGGGAGCTGCGTGTACTGGACCGCTATACCTTTGAAGTGCATTATGAGCAGTTTTTTGCCCGTGCAGTTGCCTCCTGGATGAATCCTATTCTGCCCAGACATTTGCTGGAAGGTCAGAACATCCGTCAGACGCCCTTTGCCCGCAAGCCTGTGGGGGCCGGGCCATACCGGCTCAAGTCGTGGGACGCAGGCAGCCGCATTACTCTTAGCGCTTCACCCACCTACTTTGAAGGCAGACCGTATATCAGCGAGGTAGTTTATCGTATCATTCCTGACGGAGCTACCATGTTCATGGAGACCAGAGTCGGCCGGCTGGACGTGATGGACCTGAGCCCGTTGCAATATCTGCGGCAGACACTGGGGCCGGAATGGGAAAAAGATTTTGCCAAATATCGCTATCTGGCTTCAGTCTATATTTTTCTGGGGTTCAATCAAAGGCATCCTTTTTTTCAGGATGTACGGGTGCGTCGTGCGCTCTCCATGGGCATCAGCCGGGACGATATCATCAAGGGGGTTTTGCTGGGGCAGGGGGTGCCGGCTTTCGGCCCGTTCAAGCCGGGCTCCTGGGCCTATCATCCGCATATCAACCCTGTCAGACAGGATGTGGCGGCGGCCCGTGCCCTGCTTGCAGAAGCAGGTTTTGACGATCATGACGGTGATGGCCTGCTGGACCGTGACGGACACCCCCTGGCTTTCACCATCCTTACCAATCAGGGTAATGAGCAGCGTATTCTGACAGCCACACTCATACAGTCACAGTTACGGGCTTTGGGTGTGGATGTGCGCATTCGTACAGTGGAATGGGCGGCCTTTATCAAGGAGTTCGTCAATAAGGGTCGTTTTGATGCCGTGCTGCTGGGCTGGACTATTCCGCATGATCCGGATCTGTATCAGATATGGCATTCGTCGCAGGCTTTTGAGGGCGGTCTGAACTTCGTGCAGTACAAAAGTGCTGCCTTGGACGCACTGCTTGAAAAGGCCCGCATTACGCCTGATCAGAAGACTCGTACGGCTCTCTATCACAGAGTGCAGGAAATACTGGAGGCCGAACAGCCCTATTGTTTTCTTTTTGTACCATATGCCCTGCCTGTGGTACAGCGCCGCTTTATGGGCATCAGACCGGCTCTGGCGGGCATTATGTATAATTTTGATAAATGGTGGGTACCCAAGGCTTTACAGCGCTATACCATAATAGAATAGAAAGCCCGGCCGGACCGTTGACAAGGCCCCGTAAGTCGGAACATAGTCGAAAAAAAGTTGTTTTTCCTTTTATTTCGGGACATGCCATGATCCGCATTCAGGAAATTCTCGACAAGGTCTCTTCCGGTAATCAGAACGCTGACTTGGCCTTGATACAGAAGGCGTATGTCTATGCGGCTACGGCCCATGCCGGTCAGACGCGTCTTTCTGGTGAGCCCTACCTTTCGCATCCCCTGGCTGTGGCCAATACGCTGGCTGACATGGGTTTTGATGAGCCCACGGTGGCAGCAGGCCTGCTGCACGATACTGTAGAAGACACCAGGGCCAGCATCGAAGAGATAGATGAGAACTTCGGCGAAGATGTGGCCGATATTGTGGATGGTGTCACCAAGATCAGCCTCATTCCTTTTGAGAACAAGGAGGAGGCGCAGGCCGAAAACATACGTAAAATGATCCTGGCCATGAGTCACGACATGCGTGTGCTGATGGTCAAGCTGGCAGACCGTCTGCACAACATGAGCACCCTGGATTTCCAGAAGGCGCATAAACAGCGTCGTATCGCGCAGGAAACCATGGATATTTATGCTCCGCTGGCCAACCGGCTCGGCCTGCATCTGCTGAAGCGCGAACTGGAGGATTTAAGCTTTAAATATCTGAAGCCTGATGTCTATAACCAGGTGGATCACTGGCTGGACAGGCATCAGGTAGTGGAAAAACAGATCATCGACAAGGTGGTCAGGCTCATACGCGATTTGCTGGCCGACAATCAGATATGCGGAGACGTCTACGGGCGCATCAAGCATATATACAGTATTTATAAGAAGATGCAGTCCCAGTCGCTGACTCTGGACGAGATGCATGACATTATGGCCTTCAGAGTGCTGGTGAAAGATATCAGAGACTGCTATGCGGTGCTGGGGTTGGTGCATTCACAGTGGCGGCCTGTTCACGGGCGCTTCAAAGACTATATATCCATGCCCAAGGCCAACGGCTACCAGAGTCTTCATACTACAGTCATAGGGCCTGAGGGAGAGCGCATTGAGATTCAGATACGCACTGAAGACATGCACCGTCAGGCTGAGCATGGTGTAGCCGCACACTGGCTCTACAAAGAGAAGGGACGCGTCAACAGCCGTGATCTGGAGCAGTTCTCCTGGTTGCGCGAGATATTCGAGCGTCAGGGCGAAGAGGCAGACTCTCGCGAGTTCATGCATTCGCTGAAGATGGATCTTTTCAAGGACGAGGTCTACGTCTATACCCCGGCTGGTGACGTGAAGGAGCTGCCTGAAGGGGCTACACCTCTAGACTTTGCCTTTGTCATTCATACCAAGGTAGGGCAGCACTGCGCAGGAGCCAAGATCAACGGGCGTCTCATGCCTCTGAGTACGGAGCTGAAGAACGGTGATATTGTTGAAATCATCACCGACCCGGTACGCAACCCCAATCGTGACTGGCTGAAGCTGGTCAAGACGGCCCGTGCCCGCAGCCGCATACAGCGTTACCTGCGTACAGAAGAGCGTGCTCATGCCGTAGCCCTTGGCCGCGACATGCTGGAGAAGGAGGGGCGCAAGGTCAGTCTGAACGTCGGCAGGGCCCTCAAGGAAGGGCATATGGCCCTGGTTGCGCAGGATATGAATTTTGACAGCGTGGATGAGCTAATCGCCTCAGTAGGCTATGCTCACATCACGCCGCGCAAGGTGCTCAATCGGCTCTACGCAGTACTGCATCCCAGTGAGGTAAGCCCGGCTGCCCCGGCTGCTCCCAGCGTGAAGGAGAGCAGGGATGCCTCTGCCCGCAAGGGAGAGGGCGTTGGCATATCAGGTGTGGACAGTGTGCTGATGCGCTTTGCCAAATGTTGCAATCCTGTGCCGGGAGATCCCATTATCGGCTATATCAGCCGGGGCATGGGGGTTACTGTGCACCGTACTGACTGTGCCAATGTGGCCAATATGGAGCCGGAGCGCCTGATCTCGGTGCACTGGGATGGGGGGGAAGAAAAGCCCTACGAAGCGGGTATTTTTGTCATGGCTCGCAATCAGCAGGGGGTACTGGCCGAAGTGGCTGCAACGCTCGCACGCAACAATGTTAACATCACCGGCCTGAACATGGATGTGTTGGTAGATGGGCGGGCCAAGCTGCGTTTTACCGTAGAGGTGCGTGACAGTACCCAGCTCTATCAGCTCATAGAGGGCATCCGGGCTTTGCCCTGTATTCTGGAGGTCGTGCGCGATACGGAAGAGCACTGAGCAGGCACGACAGCAACTGAAAAAGCCGCCTCAAAAGGCGGCTTTTTCAGTAAATATCACAAAAAAAAGGGCGGGATGCTGCGCATCCCACCCGCAGGGGGCTGCTCAGAGCGCAGCTATATTTCGTTATGGCGGATATGATCAGGGATGATCATCATGTCCACCAGCAGCGGCTTGAGGAAGGTCCATTTGAGGTTGTGCTCTTCATAGACTTCCACCATGTCTCTGATGGCATCCCAGCAGTTGTGGCAGGGGCTGATGACAAGCTCGGCGCCCGTGGCCTTGATCTGTTCCAGCTTATGCTTGAGGGCTACGTTGCGCTCATTGCGGTATCTGCCGATACCGTTGAGGCCGCCGCCGCCGCCACAGCAGAAGTTATGGTCGCCATTGGGGTCCATTTCCCTGAAATCTTCAGCGATATAGCTCATGATCTCACGGGTGATCTTGCCGAGGCCGTGATTGCGCACATAGTTGCACGAATCCTGCAGGGTGCATGGCACCTTGATCTTTTTGGCCGGGTCGATCTTCAGTTTGCCTGTGCGCAGGCACATGGCCACCCATTCCACATAGTGCAGGAAGGGCACCGGCGGTTCACCGCTGTCGCGGCCGGCCCAGTAGGGGCCTTCAACGACTGTGGCACGGTGGGCATGGCCGCATTCGGTGCCCACCACCATCTTGGGCTTGAGACGGTCCACTGCGGCGTAGACGCGCTTCACGTTCTGGGCACAGCCTTCCCAGTCTCCGGCAAACATGGTCAGAGAGGTGTTTTCCCAGCCCTTGCTCGGCACTGTCCAGTTGGTGCCCGTCACATGGAAGAGAATGGCGGCCTTGGCGATGTCTTCAGGATAGTGTTTGACCTCGCGCGCGTTGAGGATGTACATGACATCCGCATTTTCTTTGTCAACGGGGATTTCCAGGTCAGGCCATTCGTCCTGGTTTTCTTCTACCATCCATTCGCAGGTTTCCACCCAATCTTCTTCGGTCACGTCCATCTGGGCGCCATAGACGCGGTGCATACCGGAGCCGATTTTCAGTTCCCACGGCACAAAGCCGTGTTTGAACAGCAGACCGCGCAGATAGCTGAACATGACGCCGGTGTCGATGCCATGCGGGCAGTAGACACCGCAGCGGTTGCAGCAGGTGCACTGCCCCCAGGCCACGTTCATGGCATTGATCATGAATTCCGTGTCTACACGGCCGCTTTTGCGGATCATTTCGCCAAGGGTGGACTGAATCTTGTACGAAGGAATCTGCTTGGGATCATTGTCATTGGCTTTATAGAAGAAACAGCTGTCCGCACACATGGCACAGTGCGCACAGATGGAAAGCCAGGTGCGTGTACGGGATTTGCAGGTACGTTCCAGATCACGTCCCAGAGCTACCTGGTCCACCCACAGATTCTTCATCTGCCTGTAATATTCTTCACCACCCTTGTCCTTGAGCAAGGCGTGGATTCCCTCTTTGGTGGTAACCGGTGTGGGGCTGCATAAAACTTCCGACATTGCTTACTCCTTGGGCATGTGAACAGACGGGCAGGACATTACCAGGGGAATGCGCCGCCACGCGTCGCACCGCCGCGTTTGATAGCGTAATCCATACCCAGCTGAGCGCGGGACATGAAGTAAAGCGCGATATGGGACAATTTGGTGAAGGGGGCCAGGATGAGGAAGAGCTCACCGCTGAGTACATGGAGAATACACCATGTGTCATAGGAGGCTGTGTCAAAACTGGCCATGAGGCCCGTAAAGAAGGGCAGAATGGTCACCGCAAGCACCAGCCAGTCCTGACAGGAGTTCAGCTGGCGCAGGGCGGGGCTGGTCAGGCGGCGTGCCACCAGGAGTACAAGACCACACAGAGTGGCTATGGTCAGCACATCTGCCAGCTCACCGGGCAGGGAGGGCAGGGAGATGCCTGTCAGGTCTTCCAGAAGCACCGTGTGCCCCAGAACGAAAAGCGGTACGAAGATGGCACCCACATGCAACAGGAAGAAGGCCGCCGCTGCTACGGGCTGTTTGCGCCAGCCGGCAGTGCCGCCCGGGATGAGCCATTTGCCGATGGAGACCAGTGCCCCCGGTATGGAACGTGAAAAATGGAAGTTATAGGCCACGCGCTCCAGTTTCGCATCCAGGCCGCGGATGTACAGAATGACGCGCAGACCAAGCCCCCCCACAAAAATCAGCAGAGACAGGGCAAAAAGCGGTCCGGTTATGAAATCCATCATGAAAGATTGCCTCCTGTGTGATGAGCTGCGGCCTCAGGCCGTCAGGGTTACTGGGCCTGAGCCTGTGCCACCTGCCTGTCGTGACAGGTACGGCATTCCACAAGTCGCGGGCCAGCATTGGCCTTGGCATGACAGTCGGTACATGCCGCGTGAATGTAGGCCACCTGCTTGTCGGCAGGCTGCTTTTTGATGTGCAGGAAGTCAGGGGACATGCCTTCTTCGGTCTCCACATGGCAGCTTGTGCAGTCGCCTTTCAGGCGCTCCACGTATTCCATGTGCTTTTCATGGGTGAAGAATACCGGAGGAAGTTCCGGAGATTTTATTTCAGGAAAGGTGATGGGTATCCGCTCTACCTCATCTGCAACGGCAATGGCAGGCACGGATAGACATGCACTAAGCATAACCAGGCCACATATAACTATTTTTCGCATATCATCCTCATTACGAGTGATGGATCTCGACATCACCATATGATGGGGACGCAGACCCCGGGCTGAGTCAACATTTTCCCTCGCCCAACCTTCTCAGGCCATTCGGCAAGTCGGCAAACACGGCTGTAATGCCATCAGGGCGACCTGGGGGGTAGCGTGTTGAATACATATCAGCCCTCCATTTTGTACGGGGTTAAAGCATTGCCTTTCAATGCACGTCTGGGATCAGACAAATGAAAAAGATAACAAATTATGGGCAGTTGTTCAGGCTTTTGTCAAGGCGTTTTTACGAATTTAGTCAGACCTGTGCCGGGAAAAGATGCAAGAAGTTCAAAAGCCATTTCTGCAGGGTCACGCCCGCTCTCCATGGCAAAACGCCGGGCCATGGCGGCTGCGCGTTCCCTGCGGCCCCGTATGGCGACACAGGCTGCTGCGTCTTGCGCGTAGATGTGCAGTTTCTGCGCAAAGCGTTCTTCCAGCGATACGGGGCGTGAACCGTGCACATACTTATCTGCCAGAAAGACGAGCTCTCTTTCTGAGAGCGGAGCGTCATGGGGCAGGGCCATATCGCGGTGATCTTCCACCAGACGTGCCATACGCTCCATGCCCCAGCTTCTGAACAGATGGCCTGCGGCTTTTTCGTGTTCCGCCTGTCCCTTGCATATATCGTGCAGCAGACCACCGGCCATGGCAAGGCGGCTGTCAAGTCTCTGATCAGGCAAGGCGCCTGTGCGGGCCTGCATAAGGGCGTCGGTGAAGGCCGCTGCCAGAGCAGCTACGGCTCTGGCGTGCCCCAGTCCCCTGTGCGGCACAGCCCGTAGCAGGAGCAGGGTTTCTGCCTCTTCCGGGCTGAGAATATCTGCAAGGGGTGCGAGGTTGCAGAGAGTATCGTAGGACTTCGTATCATCCATATCGTGCAGAATGAAGGCATCAGCCACAGGCACAGAGCGTATCCTTCTGCCTGAGGTTTGCAGCAGACCACGCAGACCTTCGGGGTGATCCCCAGCAAGCAGCAGAGAGTGCAGGCTGCCACATATCAGTGGTGGATGCCCTTTCTGTTCCCGGTAAACAGGAATGTAGATATCGTCCGTCTGCTGTGCGGCGGCCTCCAGTAAAAGGCTTACAGTCATACGGCGTACCAGGGGGACATCAACAGGATGAATGAAGAACAGACGGCAGTTTTCGGGCAGTACGGCCAGCCCTGCCTTTATGCTTGAGAGCATACCCTGTTCCGGGTGCGGATTACGCACAAAGTCTGCGCCACATGCCTGGGCGGCAGTTTGAACTTCCTGATGGCGATGCCCGCCTATGACCACAGGCCGTATGCCTTCTGACTGATAGAGAGCACACAGGCGCGCCAAGGGCGTCTGCCGCCCCTGGGCAAAGGGCAGCTCCAGCAGAGGCTTGAAGGCTGGGGCCATGCGGCTTGAAAAGCCTGCAGCCAGAATCAGAGCGAAGGCAGACATGGTTTTTCCTCTTTGCCATCACGGTGTTCACTGTCTTTTCGCCACACTGGCGAGGGTGCGCCGTGCCGATGTGCAATGCACTGGGCCAGTATGCTCACGGCAATTTCTTCAGGCGTCTCGGCCCCTATATCAAGGCCGATGGGGCTGTGGATACGGGCAAGATCATCTCTGGTGAAGCCTTTTTCAAGCAGAAGGCGATAGATCTGATCACGTTTGCGCGTGCTCCCTATCATGCCGATATACGCTGCAGGGCTGTGCAGGGCCTGCTCTACAGCTTCCCTGTCATAAAGGTGCCCACGTGTGACGATAACCAGATAATCGTCTGCTGCTATTTTGAGGTCGTCCAGGCAGTGGGCGTAGTCCGAGGTAATATGGGTATGGGCCCTGGGAAAGCGTGCGGCAGAAGCGAATTCTGCCCGGTCGTCGATAACGTGCACCTCAAAACCAGTCATGGCTGCCATAAGTGCCGTGGGGCGCGAAACATGCCCGCCACCCAGTATGATCATGCGCTCCGGTCTGCAGCAGGGCTCACAAAAATAGGCTGTACCGTCTGCATTGATGATGGCTGCTTCAGTAATGGGGGCAGTGCGTAAGATCTCCTCTGCCCTAGGGGGCAGGGGGCTGCCTGCTCTGCTGCCATCGGCATGGAGGACAGACCAGGCCGTTTTTACCGGCGGGAAAGGGCGTATGATACAAGCGCCAGCTCCCCTGGCCGCTGCAAGCGCCAGCTCTGCCGAGGCATGTTCCGGTGCAAGAGAAAAACACGGCAGAATACTGTTGGAGCGATTGGGCACAAAAGGCTCTATAAGTACACATACGCGTCCGCCGCAGATCATCTCTGAGGCAGCAGCCAGGTTGCCGTCCATGGTGAAATCCAGAACATCGGGCCGGAGCGAGGTGCAGGCTTCGGCGCAGGCTCTGATGACACAGGCTTCCACCAGACCACCGCCAACAGTACCGCATATAAGGCCGTCAGGTCCGGCAAGCAGACGCGAGCCTGCACCACGTGGGGCAGAGCCTTCCTGACGGACAATGGTGGCGAGTGCTGCGCAGCGGCCGGCCGCAAGCGTGTCACAGAGCTGCTGGAGCAGTTCTAACATGAAAGCCTCCTTTTGGAATATGGCAGAGCACGGGAAAACCGTTTTGCATTTGCCAGCGCCCCTGTAAGGGCGCGAGACGGCGCAAGGGGCTGCCGCAGGGGCATGGCCCGGCAAGCCATGCAGCGGCATCACCGGTACGATAGCGTATGAGGGGCATGGCCTCGCGGTTCAGTGTGGTGAGTACCAGTTCGCCGGTCTGGCCGTCAGCTACGGGTTCAAGGCTCAACGGATCAAGTATTTCAAGAAAAAGGTCCAGCTCCCGCAGATGATAACCGTGGCGGGCCAGGCATTCCACACCGCCGCCAAAGCATGTTTCGGTCATGCCAAAATGGTCCAGCACGATGCAGTCAAGAATTTTTTCCAGGTTGTGGCGCAGCGTATCTGTCAGCACATCCCCGCTGGATTGTATTCCGCCTATGCAGCGGGCAGTCTGACAAAAAACAGGATCAGCCTGCAGAGTCGCCAGAAGCATTGTCAACTGATGGGGGGCCGCTACCAGGGCATATGGACGTATGCGCAGGATATCACTTTTCAGGCTTTCAGGCGTGGAGGCAGGGTTTCCGGCGCAGACAGTGACCCCTGCTGTACTCAGGGCCTGGCACAGCAGATCTACAACGCCATTGGGGCTGTCGGCTCCTGGTAACAGTACAAGCAGGCACTGGTCGCTGTGTACAAGCTGGGACATGCCCACCCGGAAAAAGGAGGCGGTACGCTGCAGGTCGTTTTCTGAGAAGGCAATGCGCTTGGCCGCACCAGTGGAGCCTGATGTGCTCAGTGTGACGATACGGCATACCTCGCCCTGGGGTATGCACAGAAATTGACGATGATCACAAAGATCCTGTGGTCTGGTGAATGGCAGGCGACGTATGTCGGCTGTGGAGCGGATATGAAGGTCATGTCCGGCGAGTGTGCGGGAATACCAGGGGCTGTGCCTGTATGCCCGCTGGAGTATGGCTCGGAAGGCTGCAAGGCGGGCTGCTTCGAGACGTTTCGTCAGCGGGCCTGGACCCGGGCACTGGGCATCAAGCCATGCGTCCATGACTGAGACGGTAGCTGCAGAGGCAGCAGCCGGAGCATGCATCACGCCTGACTCCGGTAAAGGCTGACCCCCTCCAGCGAAGTGAGATTATACGCGCAGAAGGGGATAAGCCTGCCGTCTCTGGCCACCACATGGATGCAGCAGCCACGCACACGCTCCACATCAAGGGTGACAGCATCCTGAAAGGCCATGGCCGACAGGGTGAAGCGTTGCGCTGCCCCGGATTGCGCCAGAAAACGGCTGAAGGCATCCTGAACCGCAGACGCGGGCTGATTTTCTTTCTGTGCGTGCGCTGATGGGGCCCGCCAGTGCGTTGCTGTAAAAGCGCGTGAGATGCGTGAGCCCTCGGCATTGTCTACTGCAGCGGACGTCATATTACTGCCGCCGGAACAGCAGGATGAGCCCAAGGGGGAAGAAAGTCCCTCTTGAGTACGGGTATAGACGGCGCTGAAGGAACAGAGCGCGTGTTCACAGGAAGGAGGATGAAAGTCAGAAGCGTGTACCATGCCTGCACTCTGTTTTTCAAGAGAGGTCATAATGTCAGGCAGGGTGATACGCGGGGCATTTTTTAAATCCCAGGGAAAGCGCCCGAATGAGGAGACCGGCTGTATGTGCAGGCCGCGTACATGCGGCCCCTGTTCAACTGCCCAGCGCAGAAGGTCTCCCAAAAGGCTGTCATTGATGCCTTGCACCAGAGTACAGACCAGCACCACCCCCAGGCCGGCTTTCTGACACGCATGGACTGCGGCCAGTTTTTCCTTCAGGCAGTGTCGTCCCCGCAGGGCAAGACAGACTTCGTCATCTAGGGCGTCCAGCTGCAGGTATACGGAGTCCAGCCCGGCCTGTCTGAGACGTTCTGCATAGCCGCTTTCTTTTCCCAGTCGCATGCCGTTGGTATTGAGCTGTACAAGGCCGAAGCCCCGTTCTGCAGCCATGGCAATGATGGTGACAATATCCTCACGCTCTGTTGGTTCACCGCCGGACAACTGTATGTTGCACGTCCCGGAGGCTCTGAAAAGAGCGTCCATCTGCTGTGCAATGGTTGTCAGAGAAGGGTCACTGCCTGTGCGCTCTGCACTGGCGAAGCAGACAGGGCAGCGCAGGGAGCAGCGCTGTGTGACCTCAATGAGGCCGGTGCAGGTATGTTGGGCATGCTCCGGGCAGAGCCCGCAGTCAAAGGGGCAGCCTTCTTGTATTTCAGTGGCTGGATGTGTCGGATAGGCCGGTATACGGGCTCTTTGCCTCCAGGTACCAAAACGGGGCATCCCCTCTTTTTCGTTCCAGATAGGCACACAGAATGCACCGTGCTCCGGGCAGGTCTTGTGCAGTGAGACAGTATTGCCTGTTCGCATATAGGCTGCGTCTACCAGGCGCAGACAGACAGGGCAAAGACTCTGGGTGCGTCCTTCCAGCATGTCAGTACCCGAGACGCTCCAGCTGGTAGGCTTCAGCGAGTTCAAGAATCCTGGCCCAGCACTGGGAGAGCAGGTCGCCGCAAAGCTCCAAGGGGGGCTTGTCATTGTTTTGTACATTCTGGCCTGCTGCAGCGGCGAGATCCTGCACAATGGCATCACAGCTTATGCCACTGCGCTGCGTTCGCTCCATAAACCAGGAGGCATAGTCATTGAGCATGGCGTCAAGCATGGGGTGCGGTTCGCTGGCGTCAGGGCTGGCCAGCCAGGCAAGGACGGTAGCTCCGCCGCTGAGCAGGCCGCAAGGCCCGCCGGAGTGCCCAATACCATGGCCAAGGCCACGTACGGCCCGCAGCAGAGAGGCATTTTCTTCACCGGAAGCCTGCTGAGCAAGGATGTGGAGAAGCTGGGCACAGTTATGCCCCTGACGGATATGAGGAAGGAGTTCAAAAAGTAATGCGTCCATGGGTAATCCTGGAGAATGGCTGTTGTTACACGTCAGGCAGTATGCTTATCCAGAGGCCGTATCCCGGGCGGCGTGAACAGCCGTTTGCGTTGGGGGAGAGCTGGCAGTGATTGTGGAAAAGAGACGACAATTCTTTCCCGTACCAGATCAGCCTTGCAGCCAGGGCCCTGAGTGCTGCCGTATGGTCTGTAAAGATAATCCTGTGAAAGCCGGCCCGGGTGAGCATCATTTCAAGAGCTCCCCGGCCAGGCGCTCCTTCAAAGCAGGAGGCTGGCAGTGCAGTACTGTCGTTTGATGGGTATGACTGGCCCTCCTGCCAGTAGAGATCTGCAAGCAGCAGTTTGCCGCCAGGTTTGAGCAGGCGGGCGAAGTTCGCAAGCACCATATCCTTTTTGGGCAGGAGGGAAAGTACACATTCGCAGATAATACCGTCAAAGCTCCCGGCCAGAAATGGCAGACTTGTGGCGTCACTCTGTACAAAGGGCAGCCCTTTGGGGCAATGTGTTTTTCTGTCCAGCCCAAGGGCGGCATAGCCCTCTTCCAAAAGCAGCGTGAGCGTGGCGCCTGCGCCACAGCCCACATCCAGCAGGCGCGCGCCAGGTCTGAAGGCGCATACGTTAAGCCCCTGCTGTGTAAGGGAGAGACCGCCGGGCCGCCATGTATCTCCCGCGATATCCCTGAAGGCAGGGCTGTCATACAGTGGGGGGCTGGCCATGACAGTCTACTTGTCTTCCAGAAGAGCTTCTACTTCGGCCATTTTGCCGTTGGCGAGTGATTCTGGAATCATGGTCAGTCCGCATTCTGGGCAGCGCGGCAGGATAACATCAAAGGCACTGTTCATGTACAATACCTGTACTTTTTGCTGCTGCAACGGCACATCACAGGATGTGCAGTACCAGTCGCCATGGTCAGGCTTGAATTCCGGGTCAAGGGCCATATCCGCTCCTCAGGCGCGTATGCGTTTTTCCAGTATCACTTCGCTGGAAGGCTGAATGGCTCCCGGTACGACCATGCGGTGACACCAGGCACGTATGAGGGTGAAGCCGCCATCGGCATCTGCGCGGTACTCCACCCAGAAGGTCACGCGGCGTGGGCGCCAGGATCCAAGAAAATAGCCGCTTTCCCGATCCTTGAATCTGGCTCCCGTGCGTTCAATGCCCTGAACAGCATCCACCACATCCTGTCGTAGAATGAACTGCTGCTCCAGAGATGCGAGCACCGTATCTGGAATATGCAGGGGGAATTTCTTCTGCGGATCATCCTCAAGGCCTGGCCCCAGTGCGAGCCTGCGCAGAGTGGCACGCCCGGCTCGCCGGGCAGACAGGCCAGACACGCCTCTGTCAGGAATCAGGTCGGCCGTTTGCGGTAAAAGATCAAAAAGATGCCAGCTGTCTTCCGGCTTGGCCAGGATTGCGGCAAAGCGGTCACGGCACATGATGCAGGAGGTGAGCATTGGCCCTCCGAGGGCCTGTGCACGTCGTTGTGTCATGGTTGCTGCAAGCTCCGGCTGGGCATTCCAGACAAGGCCGCCATAGCCGCAACAGGCAGTAGCTTCGCCGCTGCGCGTCGGCTCCTGCAGTTCTACTCCTGCCTTGGAGGCCAGAGAGCGTACAGCCTTTTGCCAGGCCGGGTCATGGCGTGCCCCGCATGGGTCCTGCACGGTCAGACGGCCGGGAAAGGCGTGTGTCGTCGCAGTGTGGACAAACTGGGGCATGAGCCCGTCCAGCACTTCCCATAAGGAGACGATATGGGCTTCGGGAAGGCTCAGATTGAGCATGGCCATACAGGAGGAACAGGCTGCCAGGATCTCAGGCCTGCCGTTATGTTCCCATAGCGTGCGTAACTGAGCAGCGTGACGTGCAAATAGCGCTTCACGCCCGGCCCAGTGTGCGGGGATACCGCAGCAGGTGCTCAAGAGCGTGAGCCCACCCGGCAGGGCAGCACGCAGCCATTCGTACATGGAGAAGACCTGTTCGGGACGGGAACCTGCCAGCTGGCAACCCGGGAAGAAGAGTCTCGGCGCATGTGTCCCTTGGGGCAGAGAGCGGTCTTGCAGCAGAAAGGCACAGTCAGGGCCGCAGGCCTGCTCCATGTCTTCAAGGGCAAAGGCATGGGCAGAGTCTGGCATGACGTCACGGGCTACAGCGTCGCGTCGTACTTCCAGGCACAGCTCTGCCATGGAAAAGTTTTCAGGGCAGATGGTCTCGCATTGTCCGCACATGGCACAGCCGTTCATAACGACGTTAGCCGTGGTACGCGTACCCTTGACCACTGTGGCATTGCTGAAAAGTCGACGGGCGTAAAGGCGGGGAAACTCCCTGTATTTCTGAAGGTAGACACACTCCTGTACGCACTGCAGGCAGGCGCACTGCAGGCAACGTTCTGCTTCGGCAACAGCTTCAGAAGCTGAGTAGGTATCGTTGGCAGGCAAGATGCGCGGTGATGGTTCTATGCCGTTCAGCGGTGTATGCAGACGGCTGTCTCTGGTGTCGCTGCGTTCTGCGTCAAGAGATACTCCACCCATAATGCGTTGCAGGGTGATGCCGGCCAGTCTGCCATCCCCTGCCTGACGTGAGGCAGAGGCATAGCGCGCCCCAGTGGGGGTAACGTCAGACCAGCCGCCTGCACAGACCTTGTCGCGCCAGTGCAGGGTGAGGGGGGCAAGACACTGGCGTTCGGGCGCAAAGGCATAACGTGAGGCATCAAGGAAAACCGCATCAAAGTCTCGCTCAAGCTCTGTCAGAAGCATACCAGCCGTTTCTTCATCCTCAAATGGTACGGCCTTGAAGCTGACGCGGTTTTTTACAAGGCCCTGCCATTCCTCTTCTACAGCTGCAGAAGGCAATTGCGGAAAGGCCACAAGCAGGGGGTTGACCCTGTCGCTGTCAAAAACCGTGACAGGAAAGCCCTTGCGCCCCATATCGAAAGCGACAGTGAGGCCTGCCAGGCCTGCCCCCAGCACAGCCAGGCGCTGTTTCTTGGGCGGCCGCGGCAGTATGCGCATTTGCGGACCGGTGTGGGCAAGACAAAAACGTTCCAGTTCTGCAATGGCAAGACTGCCACCCAGATCTCGTCGCAAACAGGCGTTTTCGCAGGGGTGATCGCAAACAGCGCAGAGCACGGCAGGCAGGGGCAAATGTCGCTCTATGAGCTTGCGTGCCTCGTTAGGGCGTGAAGCGGCTATGGCCGCCATGAAAGCACGCACGTCCATATCCAGTGGGCAGTGCAAGCGGCAGCGCGGCGGCGACTCCTGAGTGCAGCGGGCTTCAAAATCGCGGAGTCGACTTTGTTCCAGCAAGGGGCACCTCGAAAGGGCTGTGATGGCAAGGAAGCCGGGAGGGGGCTTCAGCACCCCTCCCGGCATTCAGGTTAGGCTTTTTCCTTCAGGCCGGCCAGCACCTTTTCAGGGTAGGCAGGCAGATGCGTGATGCGTACGCCGCACGCATTGTAGATGGCGTTGATGATGGCGGGGTGAGGCCCACAGAGGGGTATTTCGCCCGTGCCGGATGCACCGTAGGGCCCGTCAGGACGTTTGGACTGAACATAGATAAGCTCTATATTGTCCGGGATGTCCTTGGCATAAGGGATGCCGGCGCCCAGCATGGTGCTGTGCTTCTGTATGTCTTCATAGTCTTCACTCAGGGCAAGGCCGATGCCCTGGGCTATGCCGCCCCAGAGCTGTCCATCGGTAAGGAGTTTGTTCACTACAGTACCAATGTCGGCCACCATGGTCATCTTTTCAACGGTGGTCTTGCCGCTGGCCGTGTCTACGGCTACTTCGGCCATGAACAGGCCATACATATAGCAGGCAAAGGGGTCACCCTTGCAGTTTTCGCCACAGCCCTGCACAGGAGCCGTCCATTTGCCGTCCTGATGTACGTCGCGGCCAGCTTCCTTCATTTCATCATAGGTATAGAAGCCGCCTTCGGGCTTACGCATGGCTTCTATAAGCTGTTCGCAGGCTACGCGGATGGCATTGCCCGTGACTACCTGCGAACGGGAGCCGCCGGCAGGGCCGGAGTTGGGGGTACGGCTCGTGTCGTTGAGCACGAGGCGGATGTCGTCCACATGGATGCCCAGCGGGCGCAGTGCTTCGGCGGCAGTGCACTGTGCGCCGGAGTCAGCACCCTGGCCGTGATCTTCCCAGCTGCAGCCCACAGTCACGGTACCGTCGGGATTGAGTTCGACCCAAGCTTCGGAGGAGTCAGGGCCATCAAGGCCAGCGCCGTACACCGACAGAGCAAGACCCACGCCCTTTTTCACAGCATCGGTAGATTCGGCTCTGGTACGGGCTTTGGCAGCGTCGTACAGCGGACGGAGCTTATCGAACATTTCGGGCAGGCTCAGAACTTCTGGCTTTTGGCCGGTAGGCGTGGTAGCCCCTTCGCGGTAGCAGTTGGCCAGGCGCAGATCAAAGGGATCCATGCCGAGTTTTTCTGCCAGTTGATCCATCAGTACTTCGGAAGGGAATTCTGATTCAGGGCCGCCATACCCGCGGAAGGCCGCACCCCAGGCGTGGTTGGTGGCTACAGTGCGCCCATTACCGCGGATATTCGGGATGTCATAGCCCGCACCAATGAACTGAGCACCGCGCAGGGTCAGCAGGTCGCCGAATTCGGAGTAGGGGCCGTGGTCCACAGTCCAGTCAGTTTCCATGGCCTTGATTTTACCGGTATTCTTGTCAGCGGCAAAACGTACAGTCGTCCAGAAGGGCGAGCGCTTGCCGGTGTACTGCTGCTGTTGCTCATAATTGTAGCGCAGATGACAGGGGCGGCCTGTCGCCATGACAGCTACACCGATAAGGGCTTCCATGGTGGGGCTGAACTTGTAACCGAAAGTGCCGCCGGTGGTGTTCTGCACCATGACGAGATCTTTGGGAAACTCAAGGCCGAGCCCGGGGGCGATCATCAGAGCGTGCAGATGCAGACCGATGGACTTGGAGTGAATAACCAGCTGGCCTTTGTCATTGTAATAGCCATAGCCTACGTCGGGCTCTATGTTCAGATGGGGTTGCCGCTGAGTATAGAAGCTGTTCTCCACCACTACATTGTCCGGGTCGGCAAAGAAGGGGGCTGTCTCCTCGCCCTTTTCCAGATGAGGCTCATAGTAGATATTGGGAGTGCCGGGGTGAATCTCGATGGCGTCGGGGTCCATGGCAGAGGGGGCATCCATATACTCAGGCAGCAGCTCAAGGTCAAACTTTACCTTCTCGGCAGCAGCGCGGGCATTGCATTCGCTGTCAGCGCAGACGATGGCAAGGGCATCACCATACTGGAACACCTTGGTATCATTGAGGATAGGACGATCCCAGCCGTCTCCCTTATTGTCGGGGAAGGTGATGAGGCCGGTAATGCGGTTTTTGCCCTTGACGTCCTTGTGGGTAAGCACGCGGTAGACACCGGGCATTTTTTCAGCTTCACTGGTGTCGATGCCCTTGATGAGCGCATGTGACACCTTGGCCTGAGCCAGAGCCAGATGCAGCGTGTTGGAAGGCAGACGAACAGCAGCGTCAGCACCGAATTCGGCAGTGCCGGTGACCTTGGCTACAGCACTGGGGCGAGGCTTGGTGGAGCCCAGTCTGTGACCGCCTTCAGGTTCCTTATAGCGGATATCTTCAATGGATTTTTCGCCGCGCATGACTGCGGCAGCATCCATGACGGCGTTGACGATGGGGATGTAGCCGGTGCAGCGGCAGACGTTACGGTTTTTCTGGAACCAGTCACGAACGTCTTCACGGCTGGGTGCAGCATTGTTCTGCAGGAGAACATAGGCAGACACGATGAACCCCGGGGTACAGAAACCGCACTGGGCCGCACCGTGAAAGATCCAGGCTTCCTGCAGGGGGTGCAGCCTGTCAGGCGTACCAATGCCTTCAAGAGTGGTTATCTGTGCGCCTTCGTCCACACGTTTCATCTTGAGGACGCAGGTACGGGTCAGTTTACCGTTGAGAACCACAGCGCAGGCACCGCAATGGCCTTTTTCACAGCCGATCTTGACGCTGGTCAGTTTCAACTGATCTCGCAGTACATTGGCAAGGGTGTCGTCCGCATTGACGAGTACTTGGCGCTGAATACCGTTAACGGTAAGATTACGGGTGAACATGGGCAGCTCCTTGAAAGAGTTAGGGGCTCTGTTGTTTGGTCTGACATTGCCGGAGTATACTTCCAGTGTGCAGCAGGGGATTGGAAGACCGTACTTAGTCAGCTTTATTATAAAAGAACAACAATCTTTGTAAGAATAGCAGAAAAACGAATTTGTTTCAATATCAGAAAAGGGAAAATAGATGTAACAGATTAAGAAAGTATGGTCAGCCGTTATTATTTGATTGAATGATTGAACAGTCAGTATATGTGATTATCTTCTCAATATAAGAATGTGGTCTTTCAGCGATTCAGGCATAAGCAGAAATTCATTATGGGAAATAGTCTGTCTGCCAGAGCAGATCCTCTGGATGCAGGTCTGCTCTGGCAGTATCAACTGTGATGATGGCCTATAACTCCGGCGGCAGCTCCTGCAGTTCCTTCCAGGTAAAGACAGGGCCGTCCACACAGACATAGCGCCCGCCGATATTGCAGCGTCCGCAGATGCCGATGCCGCATTTCATGCGTTTTTCCAGAGTTGTGACGATGTTTTCGGGCGCAAATTTCAGCTTTTCCAACGCCTGCACCGTAAACTTGATCATGATGGGCGGCCCGCAGAGCACGGCCACGCAGTTTTTGGGCTTGGGGGCCAGCTCCAGCAGCACATTGGGGATGAGCCCCACCTTGTGCTCCCAGCCGTCAAAGGGGGCGTCAATGCACAGGGTGCAGTCCAGGTCAGGACGGCGCAGCCAGTCTTCC
>JAFQNG010000062.1 GCA_017396005.1 Desulfovibrio sp. | reverse complement strand
GTTGCTTTATATGTAACTTATTAAAACTATTAAATTTATTTTTAAAATCGTCTGGAGAAATTTTAAGTTATGAAGAAGGTATTGCCAAAAATCGGTCTCTCAGCTATTGAAAATCAACGATTCATCGACATTTTGTCTGTCGATGAATATCAATTATTTCAGCTACTTACACACACCTCTTTTCTCAATTATTTTTCATCTTTTTTTTCAGAATCAGATCTCGCATGCGCCTTTTGGGCTTCATGCAGGTCTGTATATGGGTATGCTTGGGGCGCAGAGAATTGGCGGCATCTGTGCTGGGTTGGGGTTGATTGCAGGTACTCCTTTACAAAAGGATTTAACTGTATGGAGATGGCAATCCGTCTGATGTGGATTCATAGGATGGTTGCCACAGAAGTGACCGAATTTGTTCGCAATCAAATTCTCAGCCAGTCCGCTACGGCCATATTTTCCCAGGCAAATTCCCTGACGCAGATGCTGGCTGGCCTGCTGGAAGGTTAGGCCGTGTTTGTGTATAGTAAAAAAACATTAGGGTCGTCTGAAATGAGAAAAAATTTCTATCCTTCCCGGTTTCCTTTCAGGTGATTATCTATGAAGAAGAAAAAACGCCTGTCGTATGACTTGACGTATAAAAACCTTTTCAGCAATGTCGAAATGGTGGCATCACTGGTAAGGGATTTTGTCTCGGAAGGATTTGTTGATGAGCTTGACTTCACTACATGGAAACGATGCCACAGCTCATATGTCACTGCTGATTTTCGTGAACGCCACAATGATATTGTATGGAGTGTAATGTGGAAGGAAAAGCAGGTATATATCTATATCTTGCTTGAATTTCAGCGGAAACCGTACAAATGGATGGCTGTTCGAGTACTGAACTACATAAGCCTGCTGTGGCTGGATTTGATCAAATCGGGAGCATTGAAGGATAGCAGTTTTCTGCCGCCCGTATTTCCGATTGTACTCTATAATGGCAGTACAAAATGGCATTCTGCTGTGGATTTGACGGATTTGATACTCCCCCTGACAGGCTCTCTTGCTGCCTACCAGCCGAGTCTGAAGTATTTTTTGCTGGAGGAGAACAGTATCTCGGATGAGGTTCTGAAAGAGAGCAAAAGTATCGCTGCGTTGCTCATGCGTTTGGAGCGTGCTGATCCGGGTGAAGCTCTATCCGTTTTTGACAGTATTCAGAATCGACTTTCTGCTACTCAGCACAGCTCTTTACTCTGCGATTTTACAGAATTGATACTGTTGATGTTCTGCAGCGAAATGAAAATGGATAAAACCAAACTTGCCCTGCTTAAGCCAGAGGAGGTAAGAGCCATGCTGGCAGAAAGAATAACCCAGTGGGAAAACAGGAACATTGAAAAAGGCGTACTCATGGGTCGTGAAGAGGGAATGACAGAAGGCATTTCCATCGGTCGTACAGAAGGTATTTCCATCGGCGAAGCCAGAGGGGAAAGCAAGGGCGTGAGGCTTGCCCTGCTCGATTTGCTTGAGATTCGTTTCGGGGTTTTGCCTGATGCCATTTCATCTGCCGTTTCTTCAATTACCGATACTCAGAAACTTCGAAACCTGACACGCTCGGCCCTTCAGACTGCCTCTCTTGAGGCATTTCTTGAGGAAGTGAAAAAATCCTGGCAGAAAAACTAATGGGCTGCGAATGAATTGCAGAGGGAAGCCTCTCTTCTGGAGGCTTCCCCCCTGTTTCTATAGGTTGCCGAGGTTCATGATAGTGCGGTTCCTATGAGGATGAAGGGAGCCTTGATATTTGGGGTGGAATTGGCATAATACCATGATTCCATAGTATTCAGGCAAAGTTACACTGCTGACACCTTGAATGAAGGTCTTGAGGTATGGTTCTGGATTTTTCCATACAACAGTCTGGCATGAGCACAGGGCAAACCGTGGGCCTTGCCACCTCCTCCGCAGCGGCAGGTTCACTGTTTGGCCATGCGGCAACAGTAGCAGAGTCCCCCATGTCTCTTCTGGCCGATGCAGCCGAGGAGCTGACCTTTGCCGTGGACACCACGGACGACTTTGAGCTGGAAGAACGCAAGGAACGGGACGAAATCAGTGAAGCCCTGGAAGAGCGCGTCAAAAAGTATCAGGAGCTGATGCGCGAAAAGGGCGAAGCCGAGCAGATACATCAGTTGTCCGACAGTATTCGGGCACGAGCTGCCAGGGAAGAGGCCCTGCGTCAGGCCCGTGAATACTTCCCCGACCCGTCCGATGCCTGGGCTGCGCTTAAAGCCGTGCGCGATGAACTGGCAGGTGAGCCGGATTCTGCCAAAGCCCTGCAAGCCGTGGATGAAGCCCTGGCCGAGCTTGAAGCAAGCCAGGGGGCGGCCATCCGTTCCGGCATCTGCGGGGCACTGAATGCCAGTGGGTTTGAATCTCTGGGCAGTTCCGAGCAGCTGGGGGCCCTGTACCGTGGTGTGGTCTGTGACTTTGGCGATGTCAACGAAGTTTTTGCACATATCCAGACAAGTTATGGCAAGGATTTTGACGCCGCGCTGGACTTTCTTTACAAGGCCCTGGCCAGCGATTTGGCAGCCGATACCTCCAGCATGGAAAAAAGCCATCTGGAACACATTAACAACAACCTTGGTGAACTCCGCCAGCTGCAAAGTGCGCGCAGCCTGTGCGCAAGACTGCTGGAACGCTGGGGCGCAGTACATGGCATCAAAAATTGCCCTTTGGATGATATGGCCCTGCTGGGCAAAATCATTGCCCTGCGTAAGGAGAGCTACATCAGCGGCAGTCAGATAGCACGGCTGGCAGACGAAGCCCGTGCACCAGACATTGAGCGTAAAGTGCTTTTTCTGCAGGAGCTGCTCAATGTCTCCCGCAGCTTTACCCCCATGCTTTTTGACGGCACAGAAGGCCGTATGCGGGTAATCGGGGCCATACAGGATGCGGTGGACACCGCCATTGCCGAAGAAGACCAGTGGCTGGCCAGCCAGGGCTGAGGAGAAAAGACATGCTTGAACAGGAAGTAGCCGAATTTGGCCGACGCATGGGCTTGCCCTCCCTGGCCCTTGATGCCAATGGGCTGGTGGTGCTGCAGGTAGAGGGCATGGGCCAGCTGCATCTTGAAAAATGGGTGGACAAAGGAGCTGTGGAATTGCTGCTCTATCTGGCACGCCCCTGCCCTGCCCATGCTGCCGCTGTGCCGGAACGCGCTCTTGCGCTCTGTCACTATCGCCACGCGCACGCCCTGCCCCTGTGTGCGGGTATGTATAAGGGACAGCTGCTGTTACTGACACGACTGAACGAACGCGAAAGCACGGCTGCCAGTATGGAAAAGGCCGTGCGGCTGCTGGCCGACACCATGAATACCATCATGCGGGGGATCTGAATATGGCCGGAGTAAGCATTAACCTGCTTGACCCCAATCTGGGGATACAAAACGTCATGGAGTCCGGCGGTAATGGCGCCATGCCTAATGCAAGACCCCTGGCCTCTACTGTATTGCGAGAAGCCGGACTGGACGAGCTGTACAACGCTGGTACGGCAGCCAGACAGTTGGAGGCGGCTCTCTGCCCCCCTGTTGGGGATGGTTCTCTGCTGCAACCTGAGAACTTTCTTGCCGAACTCAAAGGCAGCCTGAATGCCCTGCGCGACAGCCGGGAACCGGCAGTACGGGCCTTTGTACGCGATGAGCTGAATCCCCTGCTGGAAAATACAGAGCTGCTCAAAGCCTATACAAGCCTGATGATAGGGGGCTAAGGCATGGGTGACAAGGAAAACCGCGAGGAAGCCGTATTAACTGCCAGCCAGCAGCGGGCCTTGCTGATGCTGGGCTACCTCTATCTGCGTATGGGGCAGGGCAAACGGGCCAAAAAGCTCTTTGCCGCACTGGTGGCCCTTGACAAGGATGACAGCTGGGCAAGGCGTGGCCTTGCTGCGGCTTGCCTGGCCCTGGGTGAAGGAGAAGCGGCACTGGAGCATGTGAACAAAGCCATCGGTACTGCCCCACTGCCCTCACGCGATGCCGCACTGCACCTGCTGCGGGCGCGAGCCTTGTGGCTGGCTGGACGCACCGATGAGGCCCAAAACGCCGTACATGCCTGGCTGGCCGCTGGAGGAGCTCGCCAGTGAGTCTTTTTTCCGATGCCCGCAAGATTGTATCCCTCAGTACCAGGCACAGTGACCTTGCGCTGGTAGGCCTGCTGGTGGCGGTCATCGCCCTGATGATCATGCCCATGCCCACGGCTTTGGTAGATACGCTGATCGGGGCAAACATGGCTCTTTCGTTCGCCATCATGATGATGACTATGTATGTGCGGACACCGCTGGAATTTTCCTCCTTTCCCACCATGCTGCTGTTTACCACGCTTTTTCGCGTCGGCCTGAATATCACCACTACCCGCCTTATCCTGCTCAATGCCGATGCCGGCGAAATCATACAGACCTTTGGTGAATTTGCCCTGGGGGGCAACTTTGTTGTGGGGGCCGTGGTTTTTCTCATCCTCACCATTGTACAGTTCATGGTCATCTCAAAGGGTGCGGAGCGCGTAGCCGAAGTGGGGGCCCGCTTCACCCTGGATGCCATGCCCGGCAAACAGATGTCCATTGATGCCGATATGCGCGCCGGTGTCATTGACATGGAGGAAGCCCAGCGCCGCCGCGACATCATCAGCCAGGAAAGCAAGATGTTCGGCGCCATGGACGGGGCCATGAAGTTTGTCAAGGGCGACAGCATCGCCGGTATGATCGTGGCTGTGGTCAACATCGTAGGGGGTACCATCATCGGTATCACCCAGCACGGCCTGTCTGCCGGGCAGGCCCTGGAGATATACGGTATTCTGACCATTGGCGACGGGCTTGTCTCGCAGATACCGTCACTGATCATTGCCATTTCTGCCGGTATACTTATCACCCGTTCTGGCGATACCGATGTGGATGTGGGCGCACAGGTAGGGGGGCAGTTCTTTGCCCAGCCCAAGGCCCTGCTCATGGCGGGTGGACTGATCTTTCTTTTTGCGCTTATTCCGGGCTTTCCCAAACCACAGCTCTTTACCCTGGCCCTTGCCATCGGCGGATTGGGCTTTATGCTGCAAAAAATACAAACAGCCCCTGAAGAGCGTGATGCCAAAGCTGATCTGGCCCAGGTACTCAAGCCCACAGTCAAAAGCCGCAGCAGGCCTTCCCGTGGGCAGCAGGACGAATTTGCCCCCACGGTTCCCATCATCCTTGATATTTCTGATGCGCTGGCAGATTCCCTGGACTATGACAGCCTCAATGATGAACTCTCTGCTCTGCGCCGTGCCTTGTATTTTGACCTGGGGGTGCCTTTCCCCGGCATCAACCTGCGGGTTTCTTCTGCGTTGCAGGGCCTGACCTATGTGCTTCAGGTCAATGAAATTCCCATGTCCAGTGGTCGTCTTGAAGTGGGTATGGTACTTGCCCGTGAAAGTGAAGATACCCTGCGGATGCTGGGTGTTGAAGTCAACAGGGGAGAAAACTTCCTGCCGGATACGGAAAGCCTTTGGGTAGCCGTGGAAAAACAGCCCCTTCTGGAGCAGGCAGGCGTGGCCTGCATGAGCCATTCACGTATTCTGGCCTATCACCTTTCACTGATACTGGCTCGCCATGCTTCCAGCTTCATAGGTATGCAGGAAAGCAAGTATCTGCTGGACAAGATGGAAGAACGCGCCCCGGATCTTGTTCGCGAAGCTACCCGCATCCTGCCGGTGCAGCGCATTGCTGAAATTTTTCAACGTCTGGCCCAGGAGCAAATTTCTATCCGCGACCCGCGCAGCATCCTTGAGGCCCTCATAGAATGGGCCCCCAAGGAAAAAGACACCGTTATGCTTACCGAATACGTCCGCGGTGCATTGAAGCGGCAAATCAGCTATATGTATTCACGCGGGCAAAACATGCTCCCGGCTATCCTGATGGATCCCTCTGTGGAAGAAACCTTGCGTAAGGCCATCCGTCAGACATCGGCCGGGGCATTTCTGGCCCTTGACCCGGATACAACGCGCCGTTTTCTGGAGGCCGTAACCGCAGCAGCAGGAGATTACCATAAGCATCCGCAAGCTCCCGTCCTGCTGGCAAGCATGGATATACGCCGTTATGTGCGGCGGCTTATTGAGGGAGAGCACTACAGGCTGCCCGTGGTTGCCTATCAGGAAATAACTCCTGAGATCAGCGTACAGCCGGTCAACAGAATTCGCCTGTAGCCATAGGAGAAGAAGGCATGGAGCTTGCCATAGACTATGCCGTCAAGGCTCTGTATCTGGTCATGATGCTTTCCATGCCGCCCATCATCGTTGCCTCAGTCATAGGCATACTGCTCAGCCTCATCCAGGCCATCACACAGCTGCAGGAGCAGACACTGACCTTTGGTGTCAAGCTGCTGGCCGTAGGCGTGACGCTCTTTTTGATGGCCGGCTGGCTGGGGGGTGAACTTCTGCGGTACAGTGCGGATATTTTCAACCGTTTTTATCTTATATGAATATATATAAGATCCTGTAAGCAGCAGAAATGGATTTTGCAGCGCTTTTCCAGGCTCTGGATGCGTATACGCATCTGACAGCCTTTCTGCTCGGTATGCCGCGCCTCTTCGCCATTGTTACTGTAGCGCCCTTTCTCGGGGCAGCTGTGGTCACAGGCCAGGTACGCTTTGTGCTGGTACTGGCGTTGTACCTGCCGCTGCACCCTGTGGTGACGGCCGGCCTTGAACCGGAGCTGACCCTTTCGCCCGCGCTCACCCTGTCTGCCGGCGGCAGGCTGGCACTGCTGCTGTGCAAGGAGGCACTGCTTGGCCTCCTCCTGGGCTTTCTGGCAGGAATCGTTTTCTGGGCCGTGCAGAGCGCCGGCTTTTTCATGGATAATCAGCGGGGTGCCACCATGGCAGAGAGTGCCGATATCCTGTCCGGCGATCAGAGCAGCCCCCTGGGTCAGCTGCTTTTTCAAAGTCTGACCTATCTCTTATACGCCACCGGGGCCTTTGTGACCTTCGTGACAGTAGTCTACATGAGTTACGAGATCTGGCCTGTCATGCGCCCCCTGCCTTCTGTCCATCTAACTCTGCCTCTTTTCTTTGCCGGCAAGGTGGGCTGGCTTATGGCGCATATGCTCCTGCTGGCCGGTCCCATTGCCGTGGCATGTCTGCTCACAGACATTTCTCTGGGCCTGGTCAACCGCTTCGCCTCGCAGCTCAACGTCTATGTGCTGGCCATGCCCATCAAATGCGCTCTGGCTGCCTTTCTGCTCTGTTCCTACTTCGGCCTTCTGCTTTCCCATGCACCGGAGCTCTTTGATGAGATACGACGGTCCATACTCATCTTGCCCAATATACTCTAAGCAGATACCATGCCTGCACAGTCATGAGCGGTGAAAAAACAGAACAGCCTACACCAAAACGACTGCGTGATGCACGCGAGAAAGGCCAGGTCGCCAAAAGCCAGGATGTGCCCTCTGCCCTTACTGTGACGGCAGTGGCCGTCTATCTGCTTGCCATGGCGCCGGATATGCTGGCAAATCTGCTCCAGATGAGCGAAATACCCATACTGGTCATGCATCGACCCTTTGCCGAGGCCCTGCCCTTGGTGAGCACGGCTACCCTGTCCATAGCCCTGAAGGTCACAGCCCCCCTGATAGGCATGGTTATGGCCGTGGCTCTGTGTGCCAATCTGGCACAGGTGGGGGTACTGGTCTCCATACAGTCCGCCCTGCCCAAGATGGAAAACCTCAGCCCCGGCAAATGGTTTAAGAACGTCTTTTCACTGAAGAATGCGGTAGAATTTCTGAAGAATATCCTCAAGGTGATCATTCTGGGGGTAACCGTCTATGTTATCTTCAGGGAGTATCTGCCGCGCCTGTTCCGCATCCCGCAGGGCAATGTGGGGGACATGTGGGCCCTGCTAGGGGCTGCCGCAGGTGACCTTGTACTGACGGCTGCGGGTACCTTCTGCGTCATTGCTGCTGCTGACTGGTTTTTCCAGAAATGGCAGTTCAACAAGCAGAATATGATGACCAAGGATGAAGTCAAACGTGAATACAAGGAAAGCGAAGGGGACCCCCTCATCAAAAGCAAACGCAAGCAAATCCATCAGGAAATGCTGGCACAGAATCAGGTTGCCAATGTCAGAAAAGCGAAGGTGCTCGTGACAAACCCTACCCATTACGCTGTGGCGCTGGACTATGAAAAAGGCAAGACCCCACTGCCAGTCATCTTGGCCAAGGGGCAGGGGGTTCTGGCAGAACGTATGATCAGGGCAGCCCGGGAAGAAGGCATCCCCATCATGCGCAATGTGCCTCTGGCACGCAGCCTCTTTGAAGAGGGCACGGAAAACGCCTATATTCCCCGGGATCTCATCGGCCCGGTGGCAGAAGTATTACGCTGGGTTCAGAAGCTTTCATCTGACGGGGGGCACATGGCATGAACAGCAACCAGCGCACGAGTAGCGCCATACTGACGAGTCTGACCCGTCTTTGCGAAGATCTGGCCTGGGGACGCCCGGCCGATGAAGACAATCTTTTTGCCCTGACACGTAAAGGCGCAGCCACGCCAGAACTTGAGCGTCTGGCTGAAGCCTTCGGTATGATGATGGTCAAGGTAGAAGCGCGGGAGCTGCAGCGCACCATGCTCATTGATGAGCTGGAGCAGCGTAACCGACAGCTGGAAGAAACGCGCCGACACCTTGAGGAACGTCAGGTACGCCTTGTGGAAAGCCTGCAGAAAAACTACAATGTACGCTGCATCATAGGCCAGTGCCAGGCCATGAAACATGTGGTGACACAGGCTCTCAGCATTGCCCGCTACCCTGTGAATACCCTTATCCTCGGCCCTACCGGCACAGGTAAGGAAGTCATTGCCAAAACTATACACTATCACTCCGGCAGACGCAGCGCCCCCTTCATTGCAGTAAACTGTTCCGCCATCCCGGACGCGCTTTTTGAAAGCGAGATGTTCGGTATCGAAAAAGGCGTGGCCACCGGTGTCAGCAGCCGGCGCGGCCTTGTGGAAGAAGCCTCCGGTGGCACACTTTTTCTGGATGAGCTGGGGGATTTGCCCCTGACACATCAGGCCAAGCTCCTGCGCGTACTGGAAGAAAATGAAGTGCTGCGTGTGGGCGGCACTGCTCCCATCCCTGTAGATGTCAAGATTATCGCGGCTACCAATATGAATCTGGAAAAGGCCATCAGTGAAGGGCGTTTCCGTGAAGACCTCTATTACCGTATCTGTGTGGCTGAGCTGCGTCTACCACCGCTGCATGAGCGAGGGGATGACATACTTCTTCTGGCCCGGCACCTGCTGGATCAGCATGCCCGTGCCATGGGCAGACAAGGCCTCAGACTGGCCCCTGCCACGCGACAGTGTCTGCTTTCGTATGACTGGCCGGGTAATGTACGTGAACTGAGCAATGAGATGGAGCGTGCCGCCGCCCTGGCTGTCGAAGACATCATACGCCCTTCAGACCTTTCGCCGCGTTTGCTGGCAGCCATCAGCCGCAACGGCAGCATTGCCAGTGAACAGAAAAAACCAGACGACCCACAGGAAACTGTCTTTAATCTGGAAGAGGCCGAACAACATCTGATTCTGCAAGCCCTTGAGCGCTGTATGGGTAATAAAAGCAGAGCAGCCGAGCTTCTGGGCATCACCCGTGAAGGCCTGCGCAAAAAAATACTGCGCTATGGCATCAAATGTGATTCTCCTGCCAGGAACAGACCATGAAGCTGTCGTTACGACTGCGCCTTGCCCTGCTGGCGGCCCTTACCCTGGCACTCGGCATGGGCATGGTTCTCTATCTGACCTGGTATATGGGCAGCCGTACTATGGTGGAGATGGAGGAAAAAAGCTTTACATCTTTACTGGTTGAAGAAGAACAGAGCCTGAACCTGGCCTTCATCAGTCAGCTGGCTGACAGGGTCTGGGCAGTGAAGACCTGCAAGAGCCAGCTGAAAGAAACCGCCCTGCAGACCCGATCCCTGCTTGGGCAGCTGTACGCAGTATCTCTCCATGCAGCAGAACGCCAAAGGCTGATAGAGACAGCCTTACTACGCTCTCGATCTGGTGGCGAATGCGTGTATCTGCTGCGCCCTCATGACATGCGGCCGGAAAATATGCGCAGGTTGGGCCTTCTGCCAGAGGAGAAGGACATCAAGCAGCAGAGCCTGTATCAGATACTGCAAAACCTGCCCGAAGCCGGACAGTTTACAGTACTGGATCTGCCACGCAGGCTGACCGTCCCCACAGACATGAAGAAGACAGCGCAGGAAAAGATACCCACACTGCTTTTTCTGCTCCCCTGCTCTGTCCGTGGCGCTGAGACAGATCTTGATGACCATGTGCTCGTGACCGTTATTTCTCTGGAAAGTCTGGAGATACAGACTGCTACTGCCACTGCCCTCCTTTTGGAAGCTGTCAGGCGTAAATTCAACAGTATACCCCTTTATTCTGGCGGGTTCATGGCCCTTCTGGATGCGCAGGGTCATGCCTTGGCGCAGAGAGGTGAGCAGGATATCCCCCTTACCCTTCTGCCCCTGACTGAAGCCCGCCGTGACGGACGCGCCACGGCAGTCATCCCTTCACCACACGGGGAGATCCTCTGCCTGGTAAGCCATAATTCCGCATTCGGCTGGTATACTGTCATGGCAGCGCCGCTTGCTGAGATACGCGCACCTTCTGACCAAATGCTGACACGTCTTCTCTGGCTGACAGCGGCCCTGACACTGCTGACTGCCCTGGGTGCGCTTCTTCTGCTCATGCGCTCCTTACGTCCTCTGGAGGTATTGACGCGCAAAAGCGATCAACTGGCTCAGGTGGATCTTGGCTCGCCGGATGCTCTTGCCAGACTGGAGCCACTCATGGCACAGGGTCTTCCTCTGGAGAGACGCGATGAAATAGGTCATCTGGCTCGAGCCTTTGCCGGCATGGGCAAAGCCCTGGCAAAAAATATCAGAACACTCATGGAAGCCACTGCCAATAAGGAGCGCCTCGAAGGGGAGATGTCAGCTGCGCGCGATATTCAGATGGGCATCCTGCCGCCATCGGAAGGAGCGGAAACTATCTGCGGTTTTCCCACAGCTGCCCTTCTGGTACCGGCCAGGGAGGTTGGCGGTGATCTCTATGACTTTTTTGTTACTCACGACGGCAGACACTGTCTGATCATTGGCGATGTTTCCGGTAAGGGGGCACCTGCGGCCCTCTTCATGGCCATGACCATAACCCTGTTGCGTTATGCCATGGATTCCGGTCTTAATCCGGCCCAGGCCATGAGTAAAATCAATGCATTACTTGCAGAACGTAACAGTAATAATATGTTCGTCAGTCTTTTTGTGGCCCAGTATGAACCGCATACGGGCAGACTGGCCTATGCCAATGGTGGGCATTGCCCACCATATGTGGTCAATGCCGAGGGTCAGTCCGCCCTACGTGTGCTGGGAAGGCTCAGTGGCCCCCTGGTAGGCGTCATGCCTGACCTCACCTATGAGCTTTTTGTGGAGCATCTTGCAGAAGGCGATACCTGCCTGCTCTTTACTGACGGTGTCACCGAAGCCATGAACGGTCAGAAGGATCTTTATGGTGAAGAGCGCCTCATGAGTCTGCTGAGCAGGTACAGGACAGAAAAGCCACATGCTCTTCTTGCACATATTTTTGCTGATATTGAAGGATATCGAGGCAACGAACCGCAGTCTGATGATATCACCATGCTGGCCTTCCACCGAGAAAAGGCATCATGACAGACACAGTCGAAAACCATGCAGCCCCCCGACATCCGGGCAGGATACTTGGTGGGTGGCTGCTTGTTCTCATATGCAGTCTGTGCATCTACGATACTCTGCTCTATGCCTCTCTCAAGAAAGAGACCTGGAGTCAAGCACGTACATCAGCGCTCATAGCTGCAGAAAATCTGCGACTTAAAATCGCTGTCGGCATACGCCTGGGCAAAACACTGGAGCGTTATCGCGGCCTCAATACCCTGCTGCGACAGGCAGCAGAGAGTGCCCAACTGCCTCTGGCTGCGCTGGACACACAGGGAAGACTCATCGTTGCACAGCAGGACTTTCCTCCAGATGCTTTGCCAAAGCCTTCTTTCCTGTCAGAAACCAAGGATGTTCTGGAGTGGGAAGATGAGCAGAGTCTCACTCTTTTCCTGGCAGTCAGGGGGCGTGACAATGCTCTCGCAGGTCATATAGCCGTATCTCTTCAGCGCGCTCCTCTGGATGCCGCACTATGGCAGGCTTTCCAAAGACAACTGGCCGCACAGGCAGTCTTCATCCTGACGGGAGTGCTTGTTCTGGGATGGCTGCTGGGCATGGGTCGCATATCGCAACCGCCCAGGACAGCACGCTCTATACGATTTCACTGTATGGCTGTTTTTCTGCTGGTTCTGACTGCCAACGGCATATCCGCCCTCCTTACTGTCAGCTCCAGCTATACAGCAAGTCTCCTGCAGGATGCCGGGCGTACCGGAGCATTGCTCAGCCATGACCTGCAGCGCCTTGTGCGGGCAGGCGTACCCCTGGAACGCATGGGCAGTGTGGACGCCTACCTAGCCAATATTGAAGCCGCGCACGATGGGGCTATTGCCCTGGCAATCCTGACTCCGGACGGTCGCCTGGCAGCAGGCAGCCCTTTGGACGATGCGCAACTGCTGCCAGAAAAAAAGATTTTTTTTCTGCAGGATGTTCATACGCTTCACGAAGAAAATGCGGCACACACCTCCGGCTGGCGATTGCTGGTCTCACTGGTACGTGCCCCCTGGCTGGCGTATCTGCGCGCCGCGGCTCTGGATCTCCTCACGGTTCTGGCTGTGGCCCTGATATTTATGATGGAGCTTTTCCACCTTTTGACGCGCGGTGTCCCTGTGCTGCGTGCTGCAGAAAAGGTATCAGCGTCTCCTGCAGAACGCACCATCACCCTTATGCGCCCCCTGGCCTTTTTCATGCTTTTCGCCATGGATATGTCCATCTCCTTCATTCCTTTGCGTATGGCCGAATTGATGCCCGTCGGGCATGCACAGCATGACATGCTGCTGGGCCTGCCCATTTCAGCAGAAATGGGCATGACAGGTCTGGGCGTACTGCTGGCCGGAGTCTGGATACATCGGCAGGGGGCCCGTCCTTCTCTTACAGCGGGGCTCGCCATGATCGGACTGGGCTATCTGGGCTCCATGCTTGCTTTCTCCCCTTGGCAATTTGTAGTAGCCCGAGCTCTGGCAGGTTTCGGTTACGGTCTGGCGCTGCTCACGGCACAAGCCTGCACCGTCAAGGCGGGTT
The DNA here is from genome assembly GCA_017396005.1 of Desulfovibrio sp. Lineage (GTDB taxonomy): Bacteria > Desulfobacterota > Desulfovibrionia > Desulfovibrionales > Desulfovibrionaceae > Desulfovibrio. The sequence continues at coordinate 12,926 of JAFQNG010000062.1, read as the reverse complement.
TGCTGGCTGACATGTTTGCCGGAGTCTACGCAGGCTCCCTGTGTGGCAGCGCCCTGGGGGCCATGCTGGCAGAACACTTCGGCTATACGCAGGTATTTCTGTTTTCAACGCTTATTCTGCTCTGTCTTCTTCCCCTGCCCTGTTTATTCCTGCAGAAAGACCTGCCTCTGGAGGAGGAAAAGCCTGCCTCACGTATTGACGTCAGACAGATAGCTGCTCTTCTGACTGACAGGCGCTTTCTGGCGTTCACTCTGCTCAGTCTTATCCCTTCGGCCATGCTCTGTGTGGGTTTTCTCAACTACCTTCTGCCCATTTATCTGAAGGACACTGGTGCCGCACAGTCAGACATTGGCCGCGTCTATATGCTCAACTGCCTGCTGGTCATATACAGTGGCCCTCTGCTGACCCGCCTGGTAGTACGTGCCGCCTCTCTTACAGCCATGGTTTGCGTGGCCGGGCTCGTCTCTGCCTTGGGCCTGCTTGCCCTGGCCATTCTGCCACCGCTCACGGCCAGTGTACTGGGGGCTGTCTTTATCGGCCTGGCCACTGGCCTGAATATACCTGCACAGAGCGAATATCTGCTGCGTCTTGAACGTGCCCAGGCCATCGGCGTCAGCCAGAGCATGAGCCTGCTGGACGCTCTGCAACGTATAGGACAGATTCTTGGCCCCCTCGCTGCAGGGACGCTCCTTACGTTCATGTCGCTGGAAAATGCGGCCTGGATGGTCTGTTTTATTATGAGCGGCATATCTCTTCTTTTTCTGCCCATGGGACGGCTTCCGAAAAAGCCTGCAGCGGAGGGGTTGTGAACACACTCAGGTCGGCCTGTCTGGAACAGTTGAAAACTGCTATTCCTGGGGCCCTGTCATACGCCCTTTCCCGAGATGAATCCCTCTGCCTGGCAGACTATGCAGCCATGCTGCCTGGTGGTTTTGCTGCCCTGCAGGACGGACAGGATCTTCTGGATCTGGCAACAGCAGAGGCCAGCAGGCTTTTTACCCCCGCAGTGGGAGCGGCCCTGCGCCGACAGTGGGAAGAGCGCTTCCTGGCCCTGACGGCCAACCATCTGGGGGTGGATCATCATCCAGAGTTTTTGCAGGGGAACCTGCTTCTTGCCCTGGACTGCAGCCATGCTGTTCCACTGTTGGCCTGCGGTGGTGTGACGTGCAATAATATGGCTTGGCCGCGCGGACTGCTTCTGCCACCGCGCAGTGCTGACAGCACCTTACCCCATCGCCTGCCCATACTGCCTGTTGGTGACAGGCATGCATTTGTCAGTGCCCAGATTCCTTTTGGGCCAGAGCATCTGCGCAACGCTCTGAACAAACTGGAGCGGGAAAAAATTACTGAACGAGAACGCAGCGTGGCTGCCAGTGTGCTCAACTGTGTTTACACGCATCCTAACGTGCTGATACAAAAATCCTTTCGCGATCAGATGGCTGTGGCCAATGCCCTTCTCTGGCAACACCTTGCTGCGCCAGATCTGCGCCTGCCCCCTCTGGTTTGTCTGGACCTGCAACATCTTTGCGCCCGACTTGTAGCCAAAGACCTGCAGTCCCCCAACAGCCTCGCGTACAGACTGCTGCTGGAGCCTGTGCTGACTGAAGCCATCTGGCATCAGCTCAACGGCGTACGCGCCTGCTGGACTATAGACACAACGGGGCAGCTCCTGCGGGGCAGTTTTCTTTTCTGGGCACTGGATGAAAAAGGCCGTGGCCTTGCCCTGCGTATGGAGGAACGATCCCCTTCCGATCGCACACTTGTTGCCGTGCAACGCCCTGAAACACGCTTTGCGCTGGAAGCCAGGAGCCTGCAGGATGCATTGAACCAGGGTCTTCTGCTGCCCACCCTCTACCTCAGCTTTGCCGTTACAGCCATGGCCAGAGGACTGGCCTGTGCGGGAGGGGTTTTTCAGTATGACTATCTGCCACTCATGGCTGAGCACACGATTTCAGCACTGCGACAGTGCCATGAACACGCCATTGCCGACCGTATTGGTATTGTCAGCCCTCTGGGCACAGGTTTTCATGCACTCCATGCCCGTGCATGGCATGCAGACAGCCCTCTGCATGCGGCTGGTGCGCTGGATATCCTGCACAACGGTGGCCTGACGGCCAAAACCTGGGAAAACATCGCTCAGGCCAAAGTTTATGCGGCTTTTGAAGCTTCATTACCTTTTCAGTATGAAGACATCATACCGCAGGCAGAGCGCCTGCCTGGCTGGCTGGACGCCCTGCGACGGCCGGCACCCTGCCTGCTCTGATACTATCGTCTAACGTGACCGGGGAATATATGCCTTCATTATACCTGAATATGGACGCCCTGATGCATAACCTGCGTCAGATACCCCATCTGGAAAAACAGTGGGGATTCGGCCTTCTGCCTGTGCTTAAAATGGCAGCAGGCTATCCCCCCATAGTGGACGCATTACGACAGATGGATTATCGTCGCTATGGTGTCACAGAAGTGGACGAAATCTTTCTCTGGAGCTCTGAACCTCCCTGCCGTACAGACGAACGCCCTGTACTCATCAGTCTGCCACCGCCACAACGAGCCGATGACGTCGTACGCCTGTTCAGTCGCAGTCCTGTCAGTTCTCTGGACAATCTGTCCGCACTGGAAGCCGCCGCCAGGCGTATGGGCAGTGATACACCGCTGCATGAATATCTTATCATGCTTGATATTGGTGAGTGGCGCGAAGGTATCCCCCTGCAGGATGCCGTCACTTTCTTTCAGGCTGCGGCCGGTCGCTTCCCGCATCTGCGGGCAGTGGGCATCGGTGTGACCCTGGGATGTCTGCACGGCGTCTGCCCGAACCATGACAGCATGCGTGCCCTGGCTGATGCCGTGCTTGCCGCAGAAGAGGTCTATGGTCACCCCCTGACTGTTGTTAGCCTTGGCGGTTCGGTATTCTGGGACTGGCTGGCCGAAAATCATGCCAACCTGCCATTCCCTTCCCACTGCACAGTGGAGCTGCGTGCGGCAGATCCTATCCTCCTAGGCTATGACAGCTATCACGACAAAGCTGCCGCAGGAGGGACATTTCACCGAGATCTCTTCCGTCTGGAAGCCACGGTAGTCGAAGTACAGGAAAAAAATATACGCCCCGCCCGTCTCAGTGTGCTCAATGGCATGGGCCAGCGATCGACTCCCCGATACAGCGGCAGACGCAGACGTGCCCTGCTGGACTGCGGCTGCCTGCATACAGATCTGGAGCACTGTCGCCTTCTCCTCCCTGAAGCCTGTGTGGCAGACTACAGTGCCACATACTGCGTCATCGACGTAACCGATTGCCCCGTACTACTACGGCCCGGCGACACTGTTTCGTTCGTACCCGGTTACTGGGCTGTAGCCCGCAGCATACGCACCCCCCTTGTACAGAAATATTGCCTTCCCCTGGGCCAGACTCACAGCCAGAAGGAGTACGCATGAGATATTTCCCTCTTTCCCCATATTTCCAGCATCTGTGGCTTTGTTTGACGGCCATCATTCTCTCCTGTGCCCTGTGTACAGCAGGCATGGCGGCCTCCTCTTCTTCCACAGCACCCAGGATCTGGAGAGTGGCCTATGTGGAAGGAGGTCCGTTTACAGATTATCAGCAGGTACTGCGCGGCCTGACTCTGGGCCTGCAGCAGCTTGGTCTCATTGAAAACGGTGCTGTGCCTGTGCCTGAAAATTCTGAAGAAGCTGCTGGCATGTGGGCATGGCTGGCGGAACATGCAGGAGGAACGTCCATCCATTTTATCAGGGATGGCTTTTACTCAGCCAACTGGGATGCTGCTGCCGGGAAAAGAAACTATGAAACTTTACGCAGGCGTATAGAAGAAAAAAAAGATGTGGATCTGCTGCTTTCTTTCGGCACCAGTGCCGGGCAGTACTTTTCTGCAAGCAATATGTCGGTTCCGGCCATAATGCTTTCCGTGACCAATGCCGTGGAGGCCGGAATCAGCATTTCTGTGAAAGATTCCGGCCATGACAATATTATAGCCCCTATAGAACCGGATCGTTTCAAGCGGCAGGTGATGCTGTTCCATGATATTTTCAAATTCAAAAAACTGGGCATTGCCTATGAAGACAGCCCGTCAGGTCGCAGCAGCATTGCTCTGGGCGAAATAGAAAGGGCTGCCCGGGATCTGGGTATCGATCTTCTGCGCTGTAATGACACTTTTGATGTGGACGATGCGCACATGGCCGCACAACGCCTGACAGCCTGCCATGCCCGTTTGGCAGCAGAAGGTGCTGACGCCGTCTATCTGACCTATAACCGTGGTATGCAGGCCGACGTCCTGGCTGATGTGCTAGCTCCACTCTCCACAAGACGCATACCCACCTTTTCGCAAAACGGCGTCACTGATGTGGCCCACGGAGCCTTGCTGAGCATTTCACAGGCCAACCTTGAGGAGGAAGGCATGTTCGGTGCCGGCATCATGGCAGCCATTATTAAGGGGGCAAAGCCGCGCAGTCTTTCACCCATCTTTGAAAGTTCGGTCAGTCTGGCCCTCAATCTACGAATGGCCACACTTGTGGGATGGAATCCCCCTCTTGAGATACTGGCTGCGGTAGATGATTTTTATCAAGACTTTTAGTACTACAACTGTAGATTAAGCTGTATTCCTTAAACTCTGGTTCATGTACCTGTACAGCAGCCACAGCCGCATCCAAGTGTCGTAACCATATTTCGGCAAAACCGGCATATTCGGCAGTCCCCCTGAGTACAGGAAGACATTCGCGGCCTGTAGCCGCAATACGCGACCGCCAAGAGGCTTCACCATCACCGGCCATATCTTCCAGGGCATGCCGACCTATGACTGACAACAGAGGCAGCAGCCAGACTCTGCGTGATACAAGCCGGGGCAGGATGTCCTCCAGTGTGCGCGCACCGTTCATGGCCCCTATATGTACCCGGCTATCCAGGGCATTCACGGCACGTCCCAAATCGTTATAGCGGCTCACAGCCGCATGTCTGGCCCCATGCCCCATAAAGACGACATCCTCATCTGCAAGCCGTTCCGAGGGCAGATGTGCCAGCAGAGCGCGGGCCGCTTCGGCCACATCTGAAGGTTCTGCCAGCAAAGGGGCACCTATCCTGCAAAACAGACCAGTATCGACATGTACGCAAGCAGCTGCCTCACATACCTCGCTGTATTCCCGGCCAGGAATGATTTGCAGTGGCTGTACCGCCACAGTGCTGAAATTCTCAAAAGCCAGACGCCGCAAAGCCTTGAGCACAGAATCACTCTTCTGCCGTGCCCTAGCCAGCCTCTCGCGCAAAAGCAGAGATGTATAGGCCCAACGTACAGGCATGGCAGGAAAGCGGGCGCGTACCTGCCGGTCGAATTCTTTGAGGGTATTCTGCCCAAGGGCGCTGCTTGCGCCGAAAGCCACCAGAAGAATAGCACATTTCATGTCTGCAAATGTAAGTCAGTTACACGAGAGAGGCAAGGCTGACAGATGTACTCCCGGGTCATTCCGGGCATCTACACTGTCTTACCAAAAACGCCCCTTGCACACGGCGACGTTTTACGCGATACTTCTGTCCGAATCCATAAGGGGGCTTTATCAATGCAGAAAATCAAGAAAGTCGTGCTCGCCTACTCTGGCGGCCTGGATACGTCTGTCATCCTTAAATGGCTGATCACCGCCTATCAATGCGAAGTCATCACTGTCACGGCCGACCTGGGCCAACCTGAAGATCTTTCCGGCGTAGAAGAAAAAGCCCTCAAAACCGGGGCTTCCAAAGCCTTTGTACTTGACCTGCGCGAAGAGATGGCCCGTGATTTCGTCTTCCCCATGATGCGCGGGGCGGCTATTTATGAAGGGCGCTACCTGCTGGGTACCTCAATTGCCCGGCCGCTCATCGCCAAGGCCCTGGTCGAAGTGGCTCGCAGTGAAGGGGCAGACGCCATCTCACACGGTGCTACAGGCAAGGGCAATGACCAGGTACGCTTTGAATTTGCAGCTAATGCTCTGGCCCCTGACCTCAAGGTCATTGCCCCCTGGAGGGAATGGGATCTCATGTCTCGCACGGCCCTCACCGCTTTCGCCGAGAAGAATGGTATCTTCATTTCCAGTGAGGCCAAACGCTACAGCATGGATGCCAACATGCTGCACACAAGCTTTGAAGGCAGCGAGTTGGAACAGCCTGGCAATGCGCCCCACGAATCTTGCCATCAGCGTTGTGTGCCAGTCGAGCAGGCCCCTGACACTCCTGAAGAAATCAGTGTAGAATTTGAGAGCGGCAACCCTGTGGCCGTCAACGGACAACGTCTTTCTCCCTACGAAATCATCAAGATCTTGAGCGATATTGCCGGTCGCAACGGTATCGGCCGTGACGACATGGTAGAAAACCGCTTCGTGGGCATGAAGTGTCGCGGTGTTTACGAAAACCCTGCAGGAACTCTGCTGTACAAACTTCATCGAGACCTGGAAGGCATCTGCCTTGACCGTGAACTGCTCGGCATACGTGACATGCTGTCAGTGAGGTATTCTCAGTGCGTCTATAACGGCTTCTGGTACTCGCCAGAGCGTGAAGCCATTCAGGCCTTTATGGATAAAGCCCAGGAAACAGTCAACGGCACTGTGATGGCCAAGCTGTATAAGGGAGGAGTATGGCCCTTGGCCCGTACCTCTTCCACATCGCTATTCTCTGAAGATCTGGCTACTTTTGAAGAAGGCGGCGACTATGATCATAAGGATGCAGCGGGCTTTATCCGTCTGAACAGTCTGCGCCTGCGCCTCTATTCCGCTATAAAAAATAAACTTGGCAAATAGGGCGTATCCTGCCCGAAAGGCCTCGCCCCGCCGGCGGTGGTGGGGCCTTTATATGAGGAAGACATGAAGACCAATCAGAGCTGGGGGGGGCGTTTCAATCAGGCCCCCAAGGAAGCGGTAGCCCTTTATACCGACTCTCAGAGCTATGACCGGGCACTCTATGCACAGGATATTCGTGCCTCTCAGGCCCATGCCCGCATGCTGTGCCGCCAGGGTGTCATCTTACAGGAAGAGGCAGAAAGACTGGTCAACGGTCTGGATGCGGTACGCGCCGAGATAGAATCCGGAAATTTTGTCTGGAAGCCGGAGCTGGAAGACGTGCATATGAATATAGAGGCGCGGCTGACGGAACTGGTGGGCGACGCAGGTAAAAAACTGCACACAGGCCGCAGTCGTAACGATCAGGTAGGGCTGACCTTTCGCCTTTTTGTAGCTGATTGTCTCAGCCTCTGGCAGGAGCGCCTCATGGGCCTCTGCAACGTTCTCAGCCGACGTGCCTCTGCGTATCAGGATGCCATCCTGCCGGGCTGTACGCATCTGCAGCCTGCCCAGCCTGTCAGCTTGGCCCATCATCTCCTGGCCTATGCCTGGATGTTCCGGCGCGACCATGGACGACTGAGTGACAGCCTCTGCCGGGTGCGTGTTTCGCCTCTTGGTGCAGCGGCTCTGGCTGGTACCACCTATCCACTGGATCCATACAGCGTTGCTCGAGAAGTAGGCTTCACCGGCATCTACGGTAATTCCATGGATGCTGTTTCTGATCGGGATTTCGTGCTGGAAGCCCTCTTTGATGCAAGCACCATCATGATGCATCTTTCACGCTTGTGCGAAGAAATCATTCTCTGGGCCAACCCGGCTTTCGGCTTTGTAAAGCTGCCAGACAGCTATGCCACCGGTTCATCCATCATGCCACAAAAGAAAAACCCGGATGTGGCCGAGCTTATGCGTGGCAAAACCGGGCGGGTCTATGGCGCACTGACAGGCCTGCTCACAGTTATGAAGGGCCTGCCCTTGGCCTATAACCGCGATATGCAGGAAGATAAGGAAGGCTTTCTGGACACCCATGTTACGGTTGAGGCTTCGCTGCGGCTTATGGCGGGCATGCTTGAAGAGCTCACCTTCAACACCGACCGCATGCGCGAAGCCTGCAGGGCCGGCTTTCTCAATGCCACTGAGCTGGCTGACTATCTCGTTGGCACCGGTCTGCCCTTCCGTTCTGCCCATCATGTGACTGGTCAGGCCGTAGCTTTAGCCGAAGCCCGGGGTATGGGCTTGGAAGATTTGGATCTGCAGACCCTGCAGGGACTGGATGCTCATATTGAGGCCGATGTATATAATGTGCTGGATTATGCGGCAGCCGTGCGCCGTCGTGAGACTCCCGGCGGTACGGGCCCTGCTTCGGTACGCCGCCAGCTGACAGATATGGAAACCTGGCTGGAAGAGTTGGGCTGTTCTCGCTGACAAACTGCAGGAGGTCGCATGTGCGCACAGAGTTTTTCTGCCTCTGTACCCTGGCCGGACAGTCTGGAAAAGATCAGAATCGATGATAACAGCTTGGCCGCAGCCTATGATGCAACGCCAGCGCCATGGCGAGCTGCTCTTAAGTGCGGCCTGGCGATGACGCATATGCACTTCGGTACGAGCCCTGGTCGTATGAAGACAGCACGACACGACCCTCACCTGGGCTTCTGGCAGCAGGAAAGCAGAGAGCCCGTGCCTTGGGCACTGATAATATTCAGCCCAGCCTACAGGGCGCCTGCCCGTCTGGCTGCTGCCTGCATACCTGCCTTGCTGGCTGGGACGCCACGTCTGGGTGCAGTATGCGTAGGCGGCCCTCCCAGCACAGCAGCGCTTGTCTGTCTGGAGCTGTGCGGTGTGGAAGATATTTTTGTCCTTGACTCATCAAAGGTCGTCTGCTTACCAGATATTCTGCGGGCTTTCCCTCATAATGGCCGCCTGATCCTGCTGCATCAGGGCGAGCTGGCTCCACTGGTAACCGTAGCCCGTGAGCTGCATCTTCCCTGTTTTGAAGAATGGCGCCCTCCGTGTCTCATCCTGCGGGATGCGACAAATTTTGATACTGAAATACTGGCCTTTGCCCATGGTTTTTCCGTCAGGGAACAAGCTGAAGATGCTGACAGTCTTCCTGCAGACGCCGTTTACGCAAGCACAACAAAAAACAGCCAGAACTCCAGGCTGCTACTCACACCCGGCTGTGAGGCTTTTTGGCTGCATCAGGGACTGACACCATCATTTTTTACCCTTTCCCGGCATGCCTTCGGCCTGCTGTCTTCATCTCCCTTGTGAGTGAGGTAGACACATGCCCTCCATCCACGACATCCGCAATATTGGCATCATTGCCCATATTGATGCGGGCAAGACCACTCTTTCCGAGCGTATGCTCTTTTACAGCCGCAAAATCCACCGTATGGGTGAAGTACACGATGGTGCAGCCACCATGGATTACATGCCGGAAGAGCAGGAGCGAGGTATCACCATAACCTCTGCCTGCACTACCTGCCAGTGGCAGGATAAGACCATCAACCTGATTGACACCCCCGGTCATGTGGATTTCACCATCGAAGTAGAACGCTCTCTACGGGTGCTTGACGGTGCTGTAGGAGTTTTTTGTGCTGTAGGCGGGGTGGAGCCGCAGTCTGAAACCGTCTGGCGGCAATCGGAAAATTTCAGGGTGCCAAAGATAGCCTTCATCAACAAGCTGGATCGTCTGGGGGCAAATTTTGAAGCTGTGATGGAGGCCATGAACCAACGTCTGGAAGCCAATGCTGTGCCAGTCAACATCCCCCTGGGACAGGGAGAAGACTTCTCCGGCGTAGTGGATCTTATTACAGAAGAGACGCTGCGTTTTGATAATAATGATCAGGGCAGCACGGTATTGCGCAGCCCCCTGACACCTGACGAGGAGGCCCTGACAGCTCCTTGGCGGGAACATATGCTGGAAAAGCTGGCCGAAGTCGACGAAACCTTCCTGGAACTCTGGCTGGAGGGCAGCTACAGCCGTACGGATATTCTGTCTGCACTGCGTAGGGCAACGCTGGCGCGCAGCCTTACACCAGTGCTTTGTGGGTCAGCCCTGCGCAATACCGGCGTACAGCCGGTACTTGACGCTGTTTGTAACTTTCTACCTTCACCTGCGGATGTTCCGCCGCCGCTTGCCCTTCTGCCCGATGGGAAGGAAGCCCCCATCCTTCCTCTGGTTGACGCACCTGCCGTAATCTTGGTCTTCAAGGTGCTGATGGAAAGCGGTCGCAAACTTTCCTTTGTGCGTGTCTATGCCGGTCGGATTAAGGAAGGGGACAGCCTGCGTAACGCCAGCCGGCAGCAGGATGACCGAGTCGGGCGTATTTTCCGTCTGCATGCCGATCGAAAGGAACAACTGGATTGTGCCGAAGCCGGCGATATTGCAGCCGTTGTTGGTCTGCGCACGGCCCATACCGGCGAAACCTATACTACGCACGAAAATGAACTGACCCTTGAAGCTATCGACGCTTATGCTCCTGTACTGACGCTGGCCCTGGAGCCGCGTAACGCTGATGAGGGAAAATTGCTCGATGAAGCCCTGGCGCGTTATGTGGCTGAAGACCCTACCCTGCAAAGCTCGCAGGACGAAGACTCAGGATCACGTATGATTTCGGGTATGGGTGAGCTGCATCTGGACGTCCTGCTGGAACGCATGCGCCGTGAGTATGGTATCAGCCCGCGTGCAGGGCACCCACAGGTAGTCCTTCGAGAGAGTATCCGCAAAGAGGCTGAGGCCCGAGCAAACTTTGACCGTGAGTTGGGAAAGGAACGCCATCAGGGTTCGGTTTCTCTGACGGTAGTCCCTCTGCCCCGCCATTCTGGCAATACAGTAACCGTGGGAGACTTTTTGCCCTCCGACCCGCAGGAGGCCCGTAAAATATTGCCTCCTGTATTTTTGAATGCAGCACTTGAGGGTATTCGTGACGGTTTACAGAGCGGCGAACTGACCGGATGGCCTGTGACCGATGTGGCTGTGACCCTGACCGGAGTTGAGCGCAGCGAGGGCCTGACGACAGCACCGGGCTGTCATATGGCTGCAGGTCAGGCATTGCGCGAGGCTCTGAGCAGGGCTGTACCCGTAGCTCTGGAACCGGTGATGCGGGTTGAAATTACAGTACCCGAAAATTTTCTCGGGCCAGCTATCAGCCTGTTCAATACGGCAGGTGGCAAGGTGGAAAACCTGGAGGATCAGATTGGCCGCAAAAGTCTGCGGGGCACTGCCCCTTTACGCCGACTGTTTGGTTTTTCTACCAGCCTGCGTTCAGCTACGCAGGGTAGGGCAGGACTGATGATGACCTTTGACCGCTTCGACCTGCCGTAGGATGCCATGTACGATTTTCCCAAAGCCAAAAAAAGCCTGGGCCAGCATTTTTTACGGCGGGAAGAAATCTGTCTGCGTATTGCCGCCCTTTTGCGTGCCCATGATACAGATAATATCTTGGAGATTGGCCCAGGCCCCGGCGCATTAACACGGGCTCTTGAGATCGGCCCTCATGCCCGCCTGCTCCTGCTGGAAAAAGATCATCACTGGGCCGTTGAGCGACAACTCTTGGCCGGACCTCGCACACAGGCCGTACTCATGGATGCCCTACGCTTTGACTGGCAACGCATCAGCGCCCAGCGGCCTTGGAAAATCATCGGTAACCTGCCCTATAATGTGGCTTCGCCGCTAATCTGGGACATTGTTTCCCAGGCTTCAGGCCTGCAGCGAGCTGCTTTCATGGTGCAAAAAGAAGTGGGGCAACGCTTGGCTGCAGCACCCGGTACCCGACATTACGGTGCCCTTTCTGTGTGGACTCAAAGCTATGCCCGACCTCGCATAGAATTTAGTGTAGGCCCCGGCGCTTTCAGGCCTCCTCCCAAAGTAGATTCAGCGGTACTTTCTTTTGAGCCTGTACCCCCTGAGCAGCGCCCCGCACATCCTGAAGCTCTGGCCCGTCTTCTGCGGGTCTGCTTTCAGCAGCGTCGCAAACAGCTGGGCGGCATCTTTCGCAAGGCAGGACTGGCATTCATGCTCATGGCGTTGGATGAAGCCGGCCTTACATATAATTTGCGGCCTGAAGCACTTTCAGTAACGGACTTTGGCCGCCTGTCTTCTTTTTTTGCCGCACAGCCAGAGCGTGTCCGGCAGGGCGACAGAGCCTGAAGCCTGTGCCCTGCTATCTTTTCCTGAGAATAGCTGCTTGCTTTTTTTTTAAAAAAAGACTATTCTTTTTATTCAATTTTTGAGTAAAGGGGGGGTGATTTTCTTGCCCGGAGTTTTCCTAAACGAAGACGATTATAATTTCGACATCGCACTGCGCCGCTTCAAGAAGCAGGTGGAGAAGGCTGGTATTCTCTCTGAAATGAAAAAGCGTCAACACTACGAAAAGCCTAGTGTCATGCGTAAGAAGAAAAAGGCCGCCGCCCGCAAGCGGCTGATGAAAAAAATCAGAAAAATGAGCATGGCCTAAGCCATCATGTTCAGACAAAGGCTGCGGGAAATCCTTGAGGATTTCCCGCAGTTTCCCTTTTTTCACCATCTGCACCCCGCCACTGCCATGAGCTTATTTGAAAGAATCGAAAAGGAATACATTGAAGCCTACAAGGCCAAGGACGCGTTACGCCTCGGTGTTTTGCGCCTGCTGAAAACATCTGTCAAAAATAAACTGGTGGACTTGAAACGGCCTGGAGGCAGTCTGTCTGACCCGGAAATGCTTGATGTTATCCTCAAGGAGGGTAAACAGAGGCAGGACTCCATTGAGCAGTATACTGCCGCCAACCGTCCGGATCTGGCAGAAAAGGAAGCTGCCGAACTGGATATCCTGCAGGCCTATCTGCCCAAGGCCCTTTCTATTGAAGAGCTCAGCCAGATCATTGACAAGACGATAACGGATTTGAAAGCGACCTCTCCCAAGGATATGGGGCGCGTCATCAGTGCTATCATGACCGCATATAAAGGCCAGGTAGATGGCAAAACACTTTCTGAAACCGTCAAGAAACGTCTGTCCTAGTTCCCATGATCCATCGCCGTACGCTTCATGCCCTTGAGTTCGGCAAAATACGCGAGTATCTGGCATCTTTCTGCTGTTCCGAAGTCGGGCGAGCTCGCGCCTTGCGTATCACCCCTCTGT
>JAFQNG010000061.1 GCA_017396005.1 Desulfovibrio sp. | reverse complement strand
TTTGAAAAACCTCTTTGCGAAGCGGTCTTATGCGCCTCTTCCCCACCTATGTCAAGCAGTTTTTTTCACGTCCTCACGCTTCTTAAAACTTCCTCATTGGCGGAAACAGCCTTCTAGGCTTTTTGCTCGCAGCTGTCAACAAAAAATTACGCTTCTTAAAAAAATTCTGACATTGCTATTGTAAGCAGCTGATTTTTTTTGAAAATATTTATGGCTTTCTCAACGTCTGCCCCAGCGCCTGCGACAGGCGCGCACCGAGAGCATCAGTAGCAGACCACCCATGATGCTGTATGGCAGGGCTACACCACAGGCAGCCAGGGCCAGAGCCAGCATGGCTCCCAAAGCTGCGCTCGCTGCATACCAGTCTTCTTCCACAAAACGTGCTGTATCTCCCAGGGCAGCATCCCGTACAAAACCTGGAGCTACAGCCAGCAGCAAAGCCAGAAGCAGGGCGCTTCCAGCGGGCATGTGCATGATATCGTGCAGTATCACGGCGTCACGGGCGGCCAGCAGGCCCAGGGCCGCACTGTCCAGCCAGAAAAACACCATTTCACTGTGTCTTTGCCCTGCAGGCAGTACGAGCAGGAGAGCCCCGATCATGGCCCCGGTCAACGCAACCAGGGCAAGAGGTTGCAGCAGAACATGCAGATCAGGCATGCCCAGCAGACCATAACGTAACAGTGGGGCACATACTCCGCAGAACAGGCCCAGGAACATGGCCCCGGTGAAATGCCCTCCGTATGCCCGGGTGCGTAATGCAGCAGCGGCGGCCTGAAAAAAACAGACCGCCGCTTCTGTGCAGAAAAGAACGTTCAGAGCACTCATACTCACTTGGCAAAACCCACTGCCCGCCGCTCACGAATAACCGTCACACGAATCTGCCCTGGGTAGGTCATGTTTTTCTCAATCTTTTCCGCTATGTCCTTGCAAAGTATGTAGGTGGTATCGTCATCCACGCTGTCAGAATTGACCATGACGCGAATCTCCCGCCCGGCCTGTATGGCATAGGCCTTGCTGACACCATCAAAGCTGGTGGCAATACCTTCCAGGTCTTCCAGCCGTTTGACGTAGTTCTCCAGCAGCTCCTTGCGGGCACCGGGCCGTGCACCGGAGATGGAGTCAGCCGCCTGTACAAGAACAGCCAGGGCCGTTGAGGGGCGCTGGTCTTCATGGTGGGCAGCAATGGCATGGATGATATCCTGATTTTCATTATATTTCTTGGCAATATCAGCCCCGATGAGCGCATGTGGGCCTTCAACCTCATGGTCCACGGCCTTGCCAATGTCATGCAGCAGGCCTGCCCGCTTGGCTTTCTTGACATCCATACCGAGCTCGGCTGCCATCATGCCGCACAGGGCAGATACTTCCAGCGAGTGCTGCAGAACATTCTGGGTAAAGGAGGTACGGTAACGCAACTGACCGAGCAGGCGTACTATCTCAGGATGTATGCCGTGTACCCCGGCATCGAAGGTAGCCTGTTCGCCCACTTCGCGCACCTGCACGTCCAGCTCCTGTTCGCATTTCTGCACTATACCCTCAATGCGGGCCGGGTGTATGCGCCCATCCTGAATCAGGCGCTCCAGCGCCATCTTGGCCACCTGACGACGTAACGGGCTGTAGGCTGAAAGAATGACTGTCTCCGGCGTGTCGTCAATGATGAGGTCCACGCCGGTCGCTGCTTCCAGCGCCCGGATATTACGGCCCTCACGGCCGATGATCCTGCCTTTCATGTCTTCACTGGGCAGAGATACAGCCGTTACCGTCTGCTCATTGACGTAATCTCCGGCATAACGCTGGATAACATTGCAAAGAATGTCCTTTGCCTTGCGGTCAGCTGTTTCCCGGGCCTCTGTCTCTATCTGGCGGATCATGCGCGCCGCCTCATGCCGTGTGCGGGCCTCAACTTCGGCAAAGAGCTGGGCCCTGGCCTCTTCTGTCGTCATACCGGCGACCTGAGAAAGGCGCTGCTCCTGCTCATCGATACGTGTTTGCAAAAATTCTTCTGACTCTGCCAGGCGCCGTTCCTTGCGGGCGAGGTCTTTTTCTACACCCAGCAGTTCCTGCTCCTTGACTGTCGCTTTCTCCAGCTTCTCTTCCAGCCGATCGCCCATTTCATTCAGCTTGCGCTCTCTGACCTTGATCTCTCGTTCGCGCTCCTTGAACTCGTTTTCAAGCTCGCGTTTCTGATTGAAAAGATCATTCTGGCCCTGCACAAGAATCTCTTTCTTCTGGGCCTGTGCTTCCTTGCGGGCTTCTTCTACAATACGCCTGGCAAGGTCATTGGCATCACCAACGCGTTTGGCGCTTACTGTACGGTGCGCGAATGCGCCAGCCGCCAGCCCCACCAGCACAGCCACCGCAAAAAGTACAAAAGACAAGATATCCATGAAACCAGCCTCTTTTATCAATACGGGCATCACCCGACAATGCTGCAGCGTATTACAAGCAAGGTGTATGCTTTGCTCTATGATACGCCTGCCATCATGACCGGGGGCGCAAACGAACCCAAGGCTGCTTGCCTGAAAAAGGCACGGAAGCGTTGCAAGAAAGCCCCTTGAACAGGAGGCCTGTTGAGACAATCCTAACCAAGGATGTGGTAATAACCCCAGAGTGCCGTGTCATGCCTGCGGTGCAAAACCTGGTTTCCCAGGTCGGGCGACGTTGTACTCCATTCGGGCTTCCTGTACCAGACAGGCCTGCACGCTCAGAAGCAGAGACTCACCCTTTATCATACGAGTCAGGTCAGCACCGAGACACAAATCACGCACACTCCAGGGAAATACGTTATTGCCCTATGGACTTCTCTATCTTTGACAGCATGGCCGCCATGCGCTCTCGCGCGGCGTCCAGCTTTATCTTCGACTGCAACAAATCATCCGCCAGACCAAGGGCCATGTAGGTCAGAAGAACATCCTTGCTCTGCACCCCACGGGACCTCTGTTTCTGGTCTGTGAACCGCTCTTCCACCAGGCTTACAGCACGACGGACTCGCTCCATATCGGCGCTCGGCCTGAAGGCTATATCAACCCCCAGGACTGGGAACCTGGTGTTTTCCTGGCTCACAAAAAACCTACTCGATGCTGTCATGCTCTTGAATACGGCGCAGGAGTGCGTCGATGCGTCTGAGTGCTTCTTCACGACGATTTTCTTCCTGAGCCAGCGAGTCTTGCAGCTTCTGTCTGGCATCTTCCAGATCAGCCTTCTCCACCTGGAGGGCGGTCAGTTCTTCGCGGATGCGCGTATTCTCCGCCCGGAGGCGGTCGATCTGCTGCAAAAGTCCGTCAACGTGGGCTTCAAGCTTTTCCAGAAGTTCCATAAGTCATAGATAGCACTGCCTTTCCTCCTTGGCAAGCAGTGAGTACGCCTCAAAGGCAAGCGCATTTTAATTCCTCTGCAGCCCATTGATATCAGCCAATTCTGGTACACGGTCTCTGCCGTTTATTCATATCATATTTTCAGGAGAAACAGCATGCCGTATTTGTCTTCCTCACAGCCTGCCAAAGCCCCCGTACCTCTGCCGGGAGGGCCGCACAGAACCCGCAGAACGAAGAAAAAATCAATACTTTTCGATGCGTTTGTTTCACGCCTGTATCTGCCCTATGCCAGGCAGTACAAGAGCAGCTGGGACGTGGATGAGCGCATTGCCCGACGGCATATTTCGTCAACCTTCGGCGGACGCAGGATGGACACCATTACCCGGCAGGATGTGGAAATATGGTTTCGCGGGCTCTCGGAGAAGGGGCTGGCCCCGGCCACCTGCAATCGCATTTTATCCGTGCTCAAGGCCATCTGTGCCCTTGCGCTGGAATATGAACTTTTTCCATCAGGGCAGTCGCCCTGTACTCGCGTTTCTCCCCGCAAGGGGCAGACAGTGCGCGAACACTATCTCACAGGCAAGCAGGCAAAGCAGGTCATGCACGAGCTGGACTGCTCGCACCTGCCTCAGGCCACGGTCATCAAGCTGCTCATGCTCACCGGCGCACGTAAAAGTGAAATCCTAAAAGCCCGCTGGGAACATCTGCATCTTGAACAGCGCCTGTTGACCGTGCCGATTTCCAAATCCGGCAAAGCCCGTCATATCGCACTCCCGGATGCGGCCGTTGCCGTCTTCCGTTCCATACGGCGCATACCGGGCTGCCCGTGGGTTTTCCCCGGCCAAGTGCCGGGCAAGCCGCTCTCTGATATTTACCGTTTCTGGAACGACCTGCGGCACAGGCTGGGCCTGCAGGATATACGCGTCCATGACCTTCGGCATACCTTTGCCAGCCTCCTGGTCAATGTGGGGCACTCACTCTATGCGGTACAAAAGCTGCTGGGCCATGCTGACCCGCGCACCACCATGCGGTATGCTCATCTGGGGCAGAGCGCCCTGCTGGCTGCTGTGCAGTCAGTGGGGGCTTTTCTGGTTCAGCCAGCCAGAAAACCGCGCAGGGCACAGCGCATCACCCACGTCAGCCGTAAAACACGGCAGGCCCGCACAAAGGCATTCTCACCCAGAGACCGTTAAAAAATCATCACTGTGCAGGCTGGAGATATGTCGGGGATGTCCCCATACATGCACTGTTTTCCAGCCTGCCCTTACAGCAGGCTTTTCTCTTTTCGGGAGAACAACGAGCCAGCTCCAGGGCAATGCGCAGGTCGTCAAACGCCTTGTGGCTGCTGCACTTTGAAAAAGGGAGCAAAAAAATCAGCGAAAGCGATGTATACGTAACCATGTGAAATCATTGATATTCATCGACAGACCGACTGTCGATGAATCCTTGATTTTCAATAGCTGAGAGGGCTGTTTTTGGCAATATTTTCTCTCAGGCTTAAAACTGCTTCAAAAACAGTCACAAAAAAAGCATATTATTTCAATATGTTATTTACAGTTTAATCCTCCTCGACGCTTTTTTTCATCAACAGTCGGTCTGTCAATGACGGCTCAGGAGCGTTGTGCTCCATCATTTCACGGAGCACTTGCTCCAAGGAGGATTTCGTATGCTGACCAAGGGTGCAATAGGTAATCTTATTAATCGCTATCGCGCTGTTCTTACCAAGTGTCGCCTGCTCAATGTGTTTGGAACGCTGGCCGTGGCCGGGATGCTGGTCATGGGCGGGGCTGGGGTTGTTAATGCTGCGTTTGAGAACATTACGGAATCTGGAGAAAACAGTGCATTATCTTATGATGGAAAAAGCGAAGGGGCTCTTTCTATTAAGGGATCGTCTAGTATCGATGTAACATTAAAGAATGGTACTACCTTTAGGAACAATAGTACCTCTCCATCTGGAATGAACAGTGATGCTGAGGGAAAAGAACACCTGGGTGGCGGAGCTATTTTCAGTTCAGGAGCAAATCTTATTATCGACAGTAGTGAATTTACTAAAAATATCAGTACTGACGCTGGTGGAGCTATACTTTTTACCACTCCTTGGAGCAGGGATTCTCAGGTAACTCTAACTGTGAATGGTTGTAATTTTTCTGAAAATGAAACAGGACTATACGGTGCTGGTATTTACGTTGGTAAGGCAAACACTGTAATTAATAATGTAACTTTTGAAAGGAACACTGTTACAACTGGAACAAATAGTGACTATGGAACAGGAGGTGCCCTTTATGGTACTGCACAATCGGAGATAACCGTTAACGGTGGTAAATTTGATTATAATAGCTCTAAGGGAAGTGGTGGTGCTATCCGTGCAGATGGCAAATTAACTGTATCTGGTGTAGAATTTACAAACAATACTAGTGGTAATAACGGTGGAGCCATATCAACTGCTTTGACCACAACATCAGTCACAATTTCTGACTCAAAATTTACTAATAATAGCGCTTCTGATGATGGTGGTGACGGTGGTGCTGTCTATATGGGTACTAATGCTGGAAAATTAGTCCTGTCAGGCAAAAATGAATTCAGTAATAACACCGCAAATGGAAAGAGCAATGACATTTTAAACAACAGCCAAATGACTGTAAAGGACGGCACTACAGAACTTTTGAGCGGATATCAGCAAGAGTATTATAAAAATTATGCTACACCCGCTCTCACCGTTGCTGAAACCGGTCAACTTGCCGTTGATGGTGAAGGTATGACCCTTAATGCTGGTAGCGTCACTGTAGAGGAGGGCGGCGCACTGGGCCATGGTACGGATATAGCTGGTTTGCAGGCCGCTTTGGAAGAAGCTGAAGCCAATGGTGTTAGTACCACTGGCGGTGCGTATGTGGGTAAAGCAACCCTTGATCTGGAGAAGGCCAGCTTGGCTGTAGGTAATGGGGCTACTGCATCAAATGCAGGAGATGTTGACTTTGCCGCAGACTCAGCCATGTTGGTTGACCAGACGGCCCTTAACGGTGCAGCAGCCTTTACTGGTGTGAAAAATGCTGATGTTGACGGAGCCGCCGTCCATGTGCAAAACGCTGTGGCCGGTCAAGAACTGAAGATTTTTGAAGGAGTAACCGACCCGTCTGGCGTGACCGCAGATCCTACTGTGACTGGCACTGAGAACGCTAGCATCAGTACCGATAACAGCATGGTCAGCATTGATGCCAGCGATCTTGCCACCGGTACTATCAAAACCGCTGTAGGCGATGTGGGCGCGGCGTTGCCCGGTCTTTCCTCTGAGCTGGGTACGCTGGTCACGGGCTTATATGCAGCAGGGCAGAATGACGCCAATGCCCCGCAGCGTGGTCGGGCCTTTGTTTCACGCCTGACGCATAAGGACTATATGCTGGCTGACCCCAAGGGTGCTGTAGCCACGATGGAATCCGCTGCCCGTATTGCCGCTGTCAGTGCTGTGCCGCAGATGACATGGGCTGCCCAGAAGGCTGCCAATGCTGCTGTTACCCAGCGTACATCCATTGCTGCCCCGAGCAGCGCTGGTCTGCAGGCTGTGGCGGCTGACGGCAGTGTGCAGACAGGCGCAGCCGCTGGCGATGGCCTCAAGAACGGCTTTGCCATGTGGATCATTCCTCTGTACCAGAGCTGGAATGCCTGGGGCCTGGAAGGCGGTGGCCTTGACATGGACGTGAACGGTGCCCTGGGCGGCCTGGCCGTGGGTGCGGACTATACCTTTGAGCATGCCTTCCGTGCCGGTATCACGGTCAACATGGGCGGTGGCTATGCCGAAGGCTCAGGTGACTTCAACAAGACCACCAATGACTTCACCTTCTGGGGCCTGGGCGCCTACCTTGGCTGGAGCAAGGATAACTTCGGCCTGACCGCCGACATCAACCATACCTGGGTCTATAACGATGTGGAGCAGGATCTGCCTGCTGCCATGAAGATGGACCAGTTGAAGAGCGACATCACCTCGCGCGCCCTGTCTGCCGGCCTGCGCGGCGAATACAGGCTGGAAACCGAAGCGCTGGACATAACCCCGCATGTGGGCGTGCGCTACACTTACCTGACCACCGACAAGTATGACGTGGAAAGCAACGGCACGGTCATGGAAGGCGATGCCATCCATCAGGGCATCTGGACCTTCCCCATCGGCGTGGCCTTCAGCAGGGACGTACAGATGGAAAACGGCTGGTATGTCAAGCCCTCGCTGGATGTGGCCGTCATTCCCGCTGCCGGGGATATCAAGGCCCGCGGTGACGTGCGCTTCACCGGTGTGCCCGGCTCTGCCGAAGTGTCCACCCAGACCATGGACTACGTGAGCTACATGGGCCAGGCCGGGGTGGAATTCGGCAACGATAACGTCAGGCTGGGCGTCAACTACAACCTGCAGATGGGCGCACAGAGCACGGCCCACGGCGTGTTCGGCACCCTCCGTTACGAATTCTAACCCTCTGACAGTGTGGGGGAGCCCGCACAGGCGGGCTCCCCATACGGCATGCTTATGCAAAATCAGCCACACCAGAGCCTGCTGGCACAGGCCCTGCAAATTCTGCGCAGCGCTGTTTCCGGCTATCCCTATGCCAGCCAGTCAGAACTGGCCCGGGCCTCTGGCGAATCTGAGGCCAATATTTCACGATGGCTGAGCGGCGCTGTAACACCCACTCTGCGTAAGCTGGAGCCTGTGCTCATGGCCCTGGGCGTGGGCTTTACCATACGCAAAACCACACACATACGCATAACACAGGCCGATCTGCTGTCGTCGGACAATATGCTCGCTGATCTGGACAGCTGGAGCAGCCTGGCAGACGGCACGGCAAAACGCCGCTTTCTCAGACTGCGTATGCCCCAGAAAGATGTCTCCATGCAGCCGGCGATCTTTCCCGGCGATATAGTGCTGGTGGATACTGCCGATACCATACTGAAGGACAGAAAAATATACCTCGTACACCTCATGGAGCAGGGCTTTGCCTTTCGCCGGGCTTTTTCTGACGACAACGAGCCGGAACGCTATATTTTATGCCCGGACAATACAGCAGCAGGCTGCAAGCCGCTGCTGCAGAATACAGAACATACGCCGCATATCATCGGCACTGTGCGGAACAGCATCAGAGCCTTTCTCTGATACGGGTGCGCGGTAAAGAATCACCTGTCAGGGATATGTATAGTCCCAAACCTCCTGCCATGCGCCGTTGTGCTCCACGCCGTCCACAGCCCTGCAGTTCCGGGGCTGCCCTGAACGTTGACAAAAACCCGCACTGACGGCAGGTGGCATGACAGTATCATGACGACTGCTGTAATGCCGCTGCGGGATATGCGCAAGCGATGCAGCGCTGTCTATGGGATTGCAGGAGGCATGTAGCGGACTTACACCCAGCAGATCTGTCCAGGCATCAGTATCCAGATTACCCGCCACACTGCCCAGAAATATGACGTCCTGCCGCTGTGCTGCCATCAGTACCGCTGCCCCGCCACCGCCGGAAAACCCTGTAAGCGCGACCTGTTGCGCCCGCGCTTCTGCCCTGGCCTCATCAACGGCATGGTTCAGCGCAGCTATAACTTCAAACGACAGCCGGGCATCCGTCCAGTAGCGTACCGCACAGTTACGCCGCTGTTCCCGCTGCACATACTGACAGGGCCGTGCCAGATAGAGCACAGCATCTGTACTGGCAGGGTCAGCCAGGGCCAGACGCAGGGCTACGGGGTTATGCGGCGTAGGGTCGAGAGAAGCCCGGCTGCGCGACAACCAGGCGCGGCCATCACCTTCAATATAGACCCGCAGTACCTTTGCCTGTCCGTTCAGAGCCGGTCGATAAAGACCGAATAATGTAAAGACAGGGGTTATGAAATACCTCTGCTCAAAACCGGCATCGTGGGCAGACTGCACAAGCACTTCATGCGGCCGTACCGTGCACCCGGCCAGCATGCAGCAAAGAAGAAAAAACAGAAGGCGTGTCCACATAAAAGCTGGCCCGGGCGCAGTTCGCAGGGCTCTGCGCCCGGACTGATGCAGGCTAGTCCTGCCAGACAAAGGTCAATACCTGCTCCACATCGGGGTGCAGGCTCTTGTGCACAGGGCAGGCACGGGCTGCGCGTTCCAGCACAGTCTTATCCTTTTCGCTGAACTGACGGGCAGGCATCTTGAAAACAACCTCGACCTTGCCGATACGGCGCGGATCAGCACTCATAATCTTGTTGATTTCCATTTCCGCACCGGTCAGATCCATACCGTGTTTCTGCGCATAAATCCCCATGATGGTCATGGCGCAGGCCCCCAGAGCTGTAGCGCACAGATCTGTAGGCGAAAAAGCCTCTCCCTTCCCACTGTTATCTGTGGGGGCATCGGTAATGATGGTGGTCCCGCTCTGATTATGGGTGCATTCCACACGAAGATCGCCCAGGTAACGGGCACTGACTGTTGGCATGGTTGACTCCTTATATTGAGGTTTTTCGTTGACGGCCAATGCCGAGCAACGCGTCCTCCTGAAGGGAAGACAGTATAAGCATAAGTAAAAGACAGTCGGTGGGCAAGGACAGCTTGCAGCAGTTCTCAGCTTGGAGTATAGCCAGTAGATGGTAGAACTGCATATCGTACAACGACTGTTCGAAAGTCTGCTGCACTTTTGCCGCGATGCGGCAGCTGCCATGCCCCTGATGATCGTCCTGAGCCTTGTCATGGGCCGGCGTGGGCATGGCGCTTTCTGCCTTTCCGGGGCAAGGGTGCTGTCAATGCTGTGTATCGCCCTGGCCTGCCTGGGCCTGCTGCTTCCAGGCTGTCAGCTTCTGCATATCATAACCCTCCTGCAGGATGCCGGGCACAGCCGCGAGGCTTATCCCCTCTGGTCTCCGCTGATGCTGCCCTACAGCCTGGGCCTGACACTCTGGCTGAGTGGTCTGCTCTGCTGTGTTCTGCTGCTGCGCTGTTTTTCCGCCAGACAGATGACCGCCTCAGTGGCAGACGGAAGCTATGCCATGACGATCTTCAGGCCGCAGCTATGGCTCTGCGCCCTGGCCTGTCTCTCTTTTTTCGCATCCTACGTCGTTCAGGTATGGCCCTTTGCCTCCCTACCCGAAGGCATGAGCTTGGGGCAGGCAGCCTCGGCCATCATTCGGGACAGAGCACATCACTACTTTACTGCCCTGGCCCCGGCCGGGGCTGTGGCACTGTTCTGTCTGCCGCTGGCCAGAAAACGCCTCAAAGCCTTCAGTGAGCCGACCCTCTGGGAAAAAGCTGCCCGCTGGTGCGCTCTCTGGGCTGTCGCAGGCTACATACCCTTCTGGTTGAACCTCAGCGCCACCTGCCTGGGCTATGCCCTGCGCGGAGGTGCAGATCTGAGCAGAACACTGCTGATGCTTCTCCTGCCATTGAGCGGAGCCATCATTTGCTGGGCCATCCTGCTGTCCATGCGTTCGCCCCTGCGCCGTTTCTGGCTGGCGTACCTCGGCTTTGCTCTGCTGCTGTTCTTTTTCCTGCAGCGTTCCGCTCTGCTGTACGCAACAGTGCCATAAAAGAAAGGCTTCACCGGGTACAGACCATATGAACATGATATCCTTGCACACTGACACAAGAGCTCACAGCCATACCGCAGCACCGCAGCTTGTTGATAAGCATGGCCGCCCGGTACGCTACCTGCGTATTTCCATTACAGACCGCTGCAATCTTGCATGCCGTTATTGCCGGGGCCAGAACAGCCCTTTCATACCGCACGAGCGTATCCTGCGTTTTGAGGAGATAGAGCAAATCGTTGCACTGGGCATTGCCTCTGGCGTCAACAAAGTACGCTTCACAGGGGGTGAGCCCTTTGTACGCAAGGGTTTTCTGCCCTTTTTGCAGCGCATACATGAGCGCTTTCCCAGCCTTGACATCAGGCTTACCAGCAACGGTACACTGCTTGGCGATGCACTGGAAAGCCTTAAAAAACTGAGAGTGACCGTCAATCTTTCACTGGACACACTGAACAGGGAAAAATTCGCCGCCATTACAGGCAGGGATCTTTTACCCACTGTGCTGGAAAATATGCAGCGCATGCTGCAGCTTGGCATACGGCTTAAAGTCAATGCCGTAGCCATGCACGGCGTGAATCATGACGATCTGCCGGCATTGGCAGCCCTGTCCATGGACGCTCCCATTGATGTACGCTTCATCGAATTCATGCCCATGGGTACAGAAAGCATCTGGTCAGATGATACCTTCTGGCCTGCGGCATCCATCCTGGCTGACATGAGCCAGCGCTGGCAGCTGCTCCCTGCCACCCATGCCGCCGGAGAAGCAGGACCGGCCCGTTTATGGAAACTCAGAAAGGGAAAACGTCTGTCTGTCGGTCATATGGGCATCATTTCATCTGTCTCGCAGTGTTTCTGCAGCTCCTGCAACCGGCTGCGCCTCACTGCTGACGGCCATCTGCGCACCTGCCTCTATGACGACAGGGAATACGCCATTCGTAATGTCTTACGTCGTCTCGGCCCTGAAGCTGTTCGCCGCATTCTCCTGGCAGCTGTGGCCCGCAAACCTGTAGGCGCAGACCTGCTGGCACGACGGCATGGCCCTGTCGCAAGAAAGCAGATGTCTGCCATCGGTGGCTGACGGTTGTACCGAGGCTCTGTGTGGGAGGGAGCATGCCCGTCTGCACATGACGCAAACAGCAGGCGGCTGAGGCAAAGCCTTGGCGCAGAGCCGGAAAGTCCGGCACAAGCCTGGCCCGGCCCTGTTCGTACAGGATAACTGTTTGAGCAAAGGCTTCCACATCGGCCGGATCGTGCGTGATGATAACTGCGGGGATGGACAGGCTGCGCAACGTCGTGAGCAGTTCCTGACGGAGCTGCTCGCGAAGCATGGTGTCCAGCGCAGCAAAAGGCTCATCCAGCAAAAGCAGACGCGGCTCGGCAAAAAGTGCGCGGGCCAGGGCCACCCGCTGGCATTGCCCACCCGAAAGCTGGGCAGGGAATGCCCTTTCCAGTCCGGCCAGCCCCAGCCGTGCCAGCAAATCCTGCGCCCGCTCCCGCTGCCGTGTGGGGATGCGCCCACAGCCACGCAGCCCCACAAATCCCATAAGACCTGCAAGGCCCGTACAGGCATAGGCCACATTGTGCAGTACGTCCAGATGCGGGAACAGGGCATAATCCTGAAACATATAGCCCACGTGCCGCTTGCGTGCCGGAAGGCAAAGCCCCCTGGCCCCGTCATAAAGGCAGTCTGCCCCAAGCCGGATAAAGCCGGCATCAGGCCGGCTCAGTCCTGCCAGACAGTTCAGTGTCAGGCTCTTGCCGGAGCCTGAAGACCCAAACAGCACCACAGGGCTTTGCCCGACAGTAACGTGCCACGCCACATCCAGGCTGAAGCTGCGGCCTCTCCGCCGATGATTTTCAAAACATTTTTGTAGCCGCACCTCAAGCACGGGCATCCCCTCGCGTCAGCAACAGCTCTGCCGTCATGAGCAGCCCGATACACACCAGCGACGTTACCAGCACCAAACCGGCAGCCCGAATGTCCTCCCCGGACTGAAAGGCGTCATAAATGGCAAGGGCCAAGGTTTGCGTCTTGCCGGGGATATTGCCCGCCACCATCAGGGTAGCCCCAAACTCACCCATGCCACGGGCAAAGGCCAGCATGAGACCGGCAAGGATGCCCCGCCCGGCAAGGGGCAGGGATACCGTCAAAAAGACCCGCCATTCCGAAGCTCCAAGGGTGCGGGCAGCGTCCTCAAGATGGGAGTCCACCTGTTCCAGTGCAGCCCGTGCCGATTTGTAGAGCAAGGGAAAAACCACCACCGTGGCCGCCAGTACAGCCCCCTGCCAGGAAAAAATCAGCTGGATGCCCGCCTCGGCCAGCCACGGCCCCAGCGCGCCCCGCCGCCCCACTATAAGAATCAGATAATAGCCCAGTACCGTGGGTGGTAAGACCAGCGGCAGAGTGCAAAGGGAATCCAGCATGGCTGGCAGTGGCCCACGGCGGCGGGCCAGAAGCCAGGCCGTCAGCACAGCCCCCACAAAGGAAATAAGGGTCGCCAGCCCCGCTATACGGAACGAAAGCTCCAGGGGCAGCCATACAGACTGCCCAAGCCACTCTGTCGGCAAAAGATTTTCTGCTGTCTGCTGCATGTCATCCTGCTGTCAGGGTACTACCAGAAGTAATTGCTTTATGGCCGCTCAAAGCCATATCCGGCAAGTACGGCCCCGGCCTCCGGCGTCAGTGCAAAGTCCAGAAAAGCCTGGCCCATAGCGGGATTTTTGCCCGTGCTGACCACGGCAATGGGGTAGAGCACAGGGGCATGTCCGGCTACGGTCATCACAATATCCACGGCAGCAGCCTGCTGCCGGGCATCTGTGGCATAGACAAGGCCCGCATCCACCTCCCCCTGTGCCACATAACCCAGCACCTGACGCACGTTATTGCCAAAGATCAACTGCCCTTGCAGTCTGTCCCACAGTCCGGCCTTTTGCAGGGCTTCCCGTGCGTAACGGCCAGCCGGTACCGAGGCCGGTGCGCCCACGGCAATGCGCGCAAAGGTGCTCAGATCCGCCAGCGTGGCAGGACGCTTGCAGCCCCTGGGTACGATGAGCACAAGGCTGTTGCGGACAAAATTTCTGCGGCTGGCGGCATCCACCACTCCGGCGGCCACAGCCTTATCCATAGTGATCTGATCGGCTGCGGCAAACACATCCACGGGCGCGCCTTCCTGAACGTGCCGGAACAGCGCGCCGGAGGCAGCGTAGTTGCAATGGATCACAAGACCGGGGTGCTGTTTTTCAAACAGAGCTTTCAGCTCGTTAAAGGCATTAGTCAGGCTGGCCGCAGCAGAGACGACAACTTCTGCCGCCTGCGCCCTGCTCACTACAATGGGCAGGCAGACCATGCTGCAACAAAGGACTGCAATGCTGGCAACGGCACGAAATTTCATATATCCTCCACGGGACAGATGGTGCAGATTACAGCACTGTGTCAGATTGTCCCAGGCAGAACAATGCAGCCCCGCTTTTGGGTAAAAACGTGCGGGGGCTGCCTTTTGCCCTGTTTTGGCTATGGAAGAAACATGGATTCCCCTGTTAGGGCAGAGCAGCATTTTCGTGACTGTCTGCACAATGCTGTGATTCAGTTTTATCTTCTGCTGCAGGAGAGCTTTCAGATGCAGAGGAACTTTTTATGAGGATTGATTCAGCTCCTGCCTGAACCCCTTGGAAACACGGAAGACAACAACATGCTGGCCCTGCAGTGTAATGGGCTGGCCTGTACGTGGATTTCGCCCCGGCCGATTTTCTTTTTTATAGCTCGTGAAGGTGCCAAAACCACTGATCAGCAGGTGCTGCTCTTCCTTGATGGCAGCCAGCATGATCCGAAGGATTACTTCAACGTAGTATTTTGATTGTAGATGCCCTATTTTCGATTTCTCACTGATTTCCCGAATAATATCTGCCCGCGTCAATGTTTTACACATACATACGTCTCTTGCGGATGCCGTGCAGTACAGTGCAACAGCACCCCTCTGCCTGCTATAGCTCAAGGGATACGTTGTCGAGTATACGGAAGATTACGGACAGGACGGCATGCCAGATCGGCATACCGTCCTTTTTTTAAAGACAGAGCTTACAGAGCAGCCTTATAGATGGCGGCAACAGCAGCATCGGTCATGATGCGTGGGTTGGTCAGACCGCAGGCGTCCTTCTGAGCATTGGCGGTCATGGTGGGGATATCTTCTTCACGTACTTCCTTGCCATAGCGCTTGCCCAGAGCGACAAGACCTTCCGGAATACCTACATCCTTAGACAGGGTCTTGATAGCGTCAATGGCCTTCTGCGAAGCTTCTGTGGCCGTCAGACCATCAGTATGCTCACCCAGCAGCTTGGCGATACGACCAAAGCGGCGACGGCTGGAAATCAGGTTGTACTGGCTGACGTGCGGCAGCAGAATGGCATTGCACTCACCGTGCGGCAGGTCATAGAAGCCGCCCAGCTGATGGGCCATGGCGTGCACATGGCCGAGACTGGCATTATTAAAAGCCATGCCGGCGAGATACTGCGCATAGCACATACCTTCGCGGGCTTCCTTATCCTGACCATTGGCAACAGCGCGACGCAGGTAACGATTGATGAATTCCATGGCCTTTTCAGCGCAGGCGTCGGTCATGGGCGTAGCAGCTGTAGAAACATAAGCTTCTACAGCGTGGGTAAGAGCGTCCATACCGGTAGCTGCAGTCAGGGACGGGGGCATACCCATCATCAGCAACGGATCGTCAATGGCTACGCTGGGCGTACAGCGCCAGTCAACAATGGCCATTTTAACCTTGCGGGAAGTATCAGTAATGATACAGAAGCGGGTCATTTCAGAGGCAGTACCTGCAGTGGTGTTAACAGCAACATACGGAGGGAAGGGCTTGGAAGACTTATCTACGCCTTCATAATCATGAATCTTGCCACCATTCCCGGCAAGGAAGCCCACACCCTTGCCGCAGTCATGCGAGCTGCCACCACCCAGAGTAATCAGACTGTCACATTTTTCTTTCTGATAGAGCTCAAAAGCTTCGGCAACATTATTGTCGGTAGGATTGGGTACAGTCTTATCATAAACAGCATACTGCATACCAGCAGCATCAAGAATGCCAGTAATCTGTTTAAGAATACCAACGGCAACGATACCCTGGTCAGTTACCACAAGAGGTTTTGTGCCGCCGATATTTTTCAGACGGTCAGGAATCTGCGATGAACAGTTTTCACCAACCAAGGTAACTGTAGGAATAAAGAAAGAAGTAATCTGACCCATGTGCATGCTTTTAACATCAGAACTCATATATTCCTCCTAAATAGTTTGATTACTTGGCCAAGATGTAATTAGCATATTTCAATTATAATTTGCAATAATTTTTATAATTTTCAGTAAAAATATTTTTTTCACAAAAAATTTGATTAATCAAACAGTCTTTGAAAGTATATATTTTTTACAGACTGTTCATTCAAACAGTATTAATTGCAGAAGATCTCTCAGCAGAGTATAGACTGATCATTCAAACAGTTTTAATTTTTCTCATTTTTTTTCTGGTATTTATATCACTTTCTGTTTACAACTTCCCCATTACCCATACCATCAACCTGAGGGTTGCCATGAACGAACCAACCGACCTCAGCCGCAAACGCGATGCTGCATTTATACGGGCAGTGGAGGCGGAAAGCGGCCAGAATGTTTCAGCCTGTTACCAGTGCGGCAACTGCA
>JAFQNG010000060.1 GCA_017396005.1 Desulfovibrio sp. | reverse complement strand
TGGTCTTTTTCCAGACCTGCGGGCGTTTGCCCTCTGCGGGATTAGACATTGGCTACCTCCATTGCCATGTCGAGCGGCGCAAAGTCCGCCCGCACGCGGTCAAAATGCGGGAATCTGTCGAGGCCGCGTTCCGGACGCGACGAAGCCCGGGGCAGGCAAAAGACGTGACGCTGGCGGCTGCGCGTGCTGTGCCCCAGAGAACCGTGATCCAGAGCCACGGCATCGGCTGCGATGTGGTCAAAACGGTGTCGCAACGAAAAGGTGAAACGGTGACGGTCGATGCTGCGACGGCGCAGCAGCCGGAACCCTGCCCTGAACGGGATCTCCAGCTCCACGGCCAGAGTGATACGCCAGAGATGCGAACGCACATTCTTGCCCATCTCGATGGCACGCTTCATGTCGGCCACGGTATCAGGCCCGTAAAGCTCATTGGGACGTAACGGTTCGCCAATCCAACCCCGCACGGCAAAGGTATAGGGCGGCATGCCCAGGCTGCGCCCCTCCGCTGTCCACCATTCGATGATGTCGATGCGGATGCCCAGAGCCTCCAGCAGCATACGCACAGCCGCAGGTGTGCCCTTGATGCGATGCCAGGGCAGGCTCTGCATGATCAGACGCCGCTTGGCCTCGACAGTTTGCGCCATCTCATAGCCGTCCACGTGGAACTGCCAGGCAAGGAGATCCAAAAGCTCTTCGGAGAGGGGCTGCAAGCCTCCAGCCAGCTCCACAAGGCGGGAAAAAGGAGGCAAAAGATCTGTGGTGGTATCACCAAGATCATGTGCCAGACGAGAAGGCAACAGGAGGTTGGGGATAGCCTGGGCAGTTTGCGCCAGAAGGCCATCCAGTGCCTCCACAGCGGCCTGGATTTGTGCGTCTTCCCTGATGGAGTGAGAGACGACCTGCGCGAATCCCTTCTGACCCAAGCGATACATCAGTCATCCTCCAAACCGCTGAATAGCATCTCAATGCTGCCTTCCCGTGCTACGGCAGTGGGTACGACATCCTTAAACTCCGGGCTTTCCACTGACACACGCTTGGCCCCAGCCTGCATTACCAACTCCACAAGCCGGGAAGGAACGATGTCTCGACCTGGTTCAGAACGCTGCCAGAGACGGTATTTCTCAACGGCGGCTGCCACGGATGCAGTCACGCTGGCCAGCATGGTCGCGTCACTGCGTCGAAGATACCAGTATCCCCTGATATTATAGGGGACAGGGTCAGGGGCCTTTACCAGTACATTGTCAGTAAGCGGGCGAACATCCTCCGCGCTCAGTGCCGTGCGTACCATTTCGATAATGGCGGCATCAGGCATCTCTCCACCCGTAAGCAGAAAACGCACATCAACAATGCCAGGGCTGGGGCTTGTGATGCTGACTGCCTCTATGTCTGTACTGACAGCCAGTACCCTTGCCTTATATGCACCGATACTGCCGGCCACAGTATAGGTTTCCGGTGCCTGCTGGATACGCAAACGCAGACGGTCATCACTTTCAATATCTGCCCCGTTCATGGCCGTCCCCGTATTGGTCACAGCGACGATATAGGGCAAAGGATCTACAAGCTGACTGACCTGCCCGGTCACCAGACCGTTGGCTGCGGCCCCTGCCACTGTGCAGACTGCCGGGATGTCTGTATATGTTTCACCAGTCTTGATGACACCCTCGATCAGCGTCGTGAAAGTGATGCCCCCACCCTGTACTGTGGCGCGGGTGTCAATGGGGACAGGAACATCGAAGCCCAGCGGGGAAGCCAGTGAAAAGCGTAAGGACAGCCGGGCCGCAGTTGCCGGTAAACGTGTGACACCGGCAATTTTACCGAGATGATCCAGATGCCCCTTTTGGGCAAAGGCTACGAGACCCTGCCGACCGGCCAAGTCAATGACCTGATTTTGCACGGCTATGGTATAGGCCAGAGACTCAAGGAATAACCTCACCGGATCACCGGGATATAAGGTGGTCTGGCAGATGCGCTCATACGTCGTCAGCACTGCTGACTCCACATCTCTCATCTCAAGATTGGCGAACAGAAGCTCACTCACAGCTGTACTCCCTCTCGCAATCTAAAGCGTATCCGAGGTGTCAGTCTGCCTTCCATCAGTGTGCCTGTATTGTTTTGGGCTGCCTCGAATGAAATACTCTCAACTTTAACGCGAGGTTCATACTTTTCGATGGCTTCAGTCAGCTGTGCGGCCAGGCGTATCGTCTCATGAGGGGCCGGGCTATCGACCATGTCATAGAGATGGGCAAATTCCCGGTCAAATGGCACAGAATACGCCCCCGTTATCACGATAATCCGAATATTCTGCGTAAGTGATTCCATGCCTGTTGCTCCGATATGCAGAGGAGCACCCTGCTGGACAAGTAATTCATGGGGCATCAGAAATACTCCTTCAGCTCCACATTCAAAGTCAGTATGGCTGGCCCTGTACCGCCTGGCAGCATATGCCGCCAGGACTGATCAATCTTTCGCAGTGTCCACTTGCCAAGATTCTTGCCCACAATGATAAGACGCAGCACCTCGCCACGAATGAGCTTCTCTTCCAGCTGTTCGGCTTCAGCTGCCGGATCACACCCCAGATCTCTTCTGAGAACCATACTGAGGCTACAACTGCCCAGACCTGGAGCCAGGAACTCGGAACGAGGGAAAGCCCCCTGTACTTCATGGTCCTCATAGCGGGCATCGCGTGACATATTCATTCCCCCAAGAGTGGACACGCGATGGCTCGATACTTCAAAGATCACATCTCCAAGACTACCGACACGCATACAAACCCTCGCTGGAATGCTTGACTCTGTCGCGCTCTTCAGCCCGTTTGGCATCATTGAAACGGTCAGTCGTGCCTACCAGATAGCCCGTAATACGGCGGATACGTTCAAATCTGACTCCCTGCCCTATAATCCAGGCCCCGCCAGTATCAGTCTGATGCGTTCTCCAGTGATCAACCGCAGGGGTCATTCTAACCTCCTGTTGGCCTGCCAGTAGTGGAAGGGCCTGATGTAACGCCTTCATGCGTATGCCCGCGCAGGGATACTGCTCCGGCAGTAACATCATTATCTGGCACGGCCAGGCCTCCCTGACGGATAGAGTAATCGCCCCACAATTCCCCTTTGCCCGGTTTGCCATCCATGTCAGTTATGGACAGCACACCGGCCAGCCTGATATGCGGGGCCTTCAGTTCTATGGATACGGCTGATTGCACCCGTACTTCCTTTTCTGCCCTGACCGTCACGGTTTCTTTGGCCTCTACCTCCACATGCCCCTGCACTCTGGCCACGAGTTTATGGTTTTCACGATCGTACCAAAGTTCTGTGCCATCGGCGTAGCGGTGGTAGTCCATGCCAGGTTTCTGGCCGGGATCCTGTTCCTGGGCGTTGTAATATGCACCGAGTATGACACCCTGCTCCTGCCCCTGACCGGAAAGCAGACAAACCACAGGTTCTCCCACGTCAGGCATCTTGATGTCCTGATCATTGAGTACACGCGCCTGTACAGTGCTCAACGGCATGGTGACGACACCCTGTCCATCACGGAACTGCACCCTGGCCTTCCCACCTGTAACCGCTGTAACGCGGCCAAAACGCAGGGAGGACGGGCTTGCTGCTTCCAGTGCAGAAACACGCCGCTCCAGTTTCGCAAAGTCGAAATTCATACGGTGTCCCCCGCATTGCCGTCTCTGGTTCTGGCCCCCTTGGTCAGCTCCAAAGCCGTGGTATATCCCTGTCCTCCAGCCAGTTTGTGTGTCGCCCTGGTGATGCAGTAGCACCCATCAAAATCGCCAAAGCCGCTCAATTCGATGGTACGTCCGGCCACAAGGCGCGGGCTGCCTAAACATTCGATAGAAGCAGTGCGTTCTCTGGCATTGGCGTTGTGCAGCTGGGCGCGCCCGCGACGCATGGCGTCGCCTGCGCTCTCGGCCCGCTGCTGATAGGTCAGTGTTTTTGTGCCGCCGTCTGGATGGGTCTGTTCAGCAGATGCAGTAGCTGTATGGGTCTTGCCGGTATCCGGGTCGGTATAGGCCACCTCTACATCGGTGTAGGCAGTACCGGAGCTGGCATCCTTGAACTCATACGACACAGGGCTGTAGATATGCCCTCGCTTCGGGATGTTCAGGCAGGCATCCTGGCTTTCGGCCTCTTCTGCATCGAACAGAATCAGCTTGCCGTCATGCACCTTACAGTTCATAGCCCGCTCTGATGCCAGCCTGTTAATGAACGCCAAGTCTGATTCCTTGCGCTGGTCAGCACGGGCAAATGTATGAGCATCGCCGGAATAAAAAAGGGCTAGGCCATTGTCAGCAGCGATCTGTCCTGCCACGGTTTGCAGGGAGGTATTCTCCCAGGCTCGCGTTTTCTCCGTATCGCGCAATGCCCCGGTCAGACTGCTGGAAACCGCCTTTATGGTGATTTTGTCCGGGGGACCGCTGAAACCCACCTCATCAACCTTGAACTGCCCACAGGGCAATGAAAGATCCTGCCCTTGTTCCTCCCAGTTTGTGCAGAGCAATGTTGCTGTGACGGGCATACCTTTTTTGGGCTTCCATGCGTTCGACCACTTGCCATCGCGGTCATGCAGGGCAAACTGCACTTCATCGGCCTTGCCATGAACATTGTCCGTAAAACTGAAATCCAGCAGATAGGGGGCCATCGCATCGGCTACATCATGACCATCTATGGTGACGCGCAAGGTCACGCGCCGGGCAAACTCACGCATCACGCCTTTCCTCCTGCATACCAGGGAGGCAAATCAGCTACTGCCGTATCTGGTTTGACATCAGGTACGGTCAGCTCTACTCCAGGGCGAAAAACAAGCACGTCCGCCTGTTCAGGATTGGATTCGATGAGGTGATGGGCCATATGCTCGTACCCCCAGATACGCCAGGCAATGCCATCAAACGTGTCACCCTGCACGGTGCGATAGATATTAGTGGCCATAGGCAAGCCTCGCCTGATTGTTGACGATGTCAGAAACTATCCGTTCCAAATCAGAGGATCGCTCGCGCAATGCCTTGACTACTCCCTGGGCAAAAGCCCCATCTGGGATACCGTTGAGTACAAACTGCATATTGAGAGAAACCCCCGGAGTGACATCAGACGTGCGCGCCGTGGGCGCAGACAGTGCGGCCATGCGAGATGCGCTGCCGTCGTGCGGAGCAGGAGATTGTACAGAGGTGGACAGTGCTGCATGTGCAGCCGCAGGTTTAACTGCCGCTGTGGTTTTCTTCTCCTCCCCATCGCCAAAAAGCCAATTCCACGCCTGGCCTACTTTTTGGAATATGGGTTCAACCCAGCCTAAAGCCGCAGTAAAAATGGATTTGACACCATCCCATAGTGCCGTGAAGTACGGCGCGATCTTGTCCCAATGCTCCATGATGAGCGGCACGCCCATTGAGAGTGCTGTCATCAATATACCTACAGGGCCTAGTGCTACCCCGAATGCCATGCCAAGGCCGCGCAGACCAGCACTGGCCATTGTTGCCATTCTGCCAACTATCGTCATGCGCGCCCCCGATGCTGCCAGCTGCATCCCCGCCACGGCACTGCTC
>JAFQNG010000059.1 GCA_017396005.1 Desulfovibrio sp. | reverse complement strand
CCTGCTTGATAACATAAATGATCCCGCTGACGATACGTCTGTCATCGACTCTTGGAACCCCATGAGAACGGGGAAAATAGCACTTGATCCGGTCAATCTGCTCTTGGGAAAGATAAAAAAGTTCTTTCATTGTACCCTCCTCGGCTCACGATAAGAACTTTTTTCCTTTTTGACAATTAATGAGTCCTGAGCCTAGTGCACCATGTGCCCAAGACAGGCGGCAAGTCTGCTGCCGACAGAAATAGACTTGCAGGTTGGAGCGGCTTGCCTGCGTGCGTTGATGCCGTGATAGCCACACGGCGCGAAGGAGACGAACGGGCTCTATACATAGCCAAGGCACGAGATAATTCAGATGGTACAGGTTTTGCGTACCGGCTAAAAATTGTGAAGGTTGGCGAAGACGATGAGGGTCAGGCCGTTTTTAGCGGGGCAATAGTGCCTGATGGCAAGCCCAAACAGAAAGTCACGCTCACAAAGCGAGAAGACCGCGCCCTTGAAGCATTCACAAAAGCGCAGGCGGGGAACGGGCAAGCGGAAATTTCCTACAGACGGTGGAAGGATACTCTCTTTGCCCTGGCTGACCCAGGGGAAAAAAAAGGGACGACTGAGCAAGCCTTTAAAGATGGCCACAAAGGGCTGATTCAAAAGGGTATAATCACACAGAGCGGAGAATCTTTTGCCCTTGCCAGCAAGGGGGACTGCTGATGGTACGGCACAGTACGATATGGTACAGCGTACCATGCGTACCAAACCCATTTTGTGCGTACGTTTCGGTACGGTACGCTCTCTTTAAAGAGCGTACCGCGTACCGAAACGTACCAGTGGGGCGGGGGCTACTATGAACGTTGATTTGTTAACCCTCTTCCCTGCTGGGCTGATGAAAGTGGTCGGCAACGGCGAGTATGCCGGGCCTTGCCTGTGGTGCGGTACTGGTCGGGACAGGTTTCGACTCTGGCCTGAACGTGGGATGACTGAGACCCTTTACTGGTGTCGGGTTTGCCATAGGTCTGGGGATGGCATCGCACTTGTGCAGAGGCTGACGGGTTTGAGATATCGTGATGCCCTCGCTGCGCTCGGGCTTGGCCCTGCAGAGGGGGGAAGTCTACGGGCTGGGGGTAGTCTTGCAGGCCGGAGACCTTCCCTCCCTGCCGGGCAGAAAACTCCCGGGGGCGGGGGCTGTCCTGCGGGTCGGGGTTCCGGCTCTGGTGCGGGGCTGGCCCCTGTGGAGCGGCAAGCTCCTCCTCTGCCGGGCGAAGTCTGGCGGCGGCGGGCTGGTGAGTTCCTGCGGAGCTGCCAGCAGCGACTTGACTTGTCGCCGGGCACTTGTCGCTGGCTGTTTGCGTGGCGGCACGTCTGGCCTGATAGCTGCGAGCCGTGCGCCCTTGGCTGGCATGATGCAGACAAGTACGAACTTCGCGAGACTTGGGGCCTGTCTGGGCCGGGCAAGGTGCTGTTGCCGCGTGGTATCGTGATTGCTGTCCGGCGCTCTGATGAGGTCGTTGCCTTGGTGGTGCGGCGTCCTAGCGATGCTAAGGCAGAGCAATCACGTTATCATGAAGTTGCGGGCGGTGCGCGTGGCCTGCCTTACATTGTGGGCGAGTCGGGGCGGCCTGTGGTCGTGTGTGAATCGGCACTTGACGCGGCGCTTGTCTGGCAATTCGGGCGCGGACGGGTGGCAGCTGTGGGGCTGAACGGCGCTACAAAGGGTGTTGACCATGAAGCAGACGCTTTTGTGCGGTCGGCTCCTGTAGCAATTCTCTCACCGGACGGGGACGATGCAGGCATGCAGGCTCTGAGGACATGGCGCACATGGTGGCCGGGCGCTGTGGTTGTTCCGCCTCTGGGTGGCCCAAAAGATTTGGGTGACATGCATCAGGCGGCGCTGACTGCCCCTGAGAACGGGAGTATTCCGGCATTAGATGAATGGGTCACATCAGCACTTGCATATGCTCGAAGCCAACAAGCCGGGAGGGCTGCTTGATGAAAATTTTGGTTGATACCAGAGAACAGCGGCCTTTTTCCTTTGCCGGGCCTGCATACAGTAGTGTCGAAATTGTTAAAGGTACTTTGCCGACAGGTGACTATTCCGTTTTGGGATTTGAAAACGAATGTGCTGTTGAGAGAAAATCAGCTGATGACCTAATCATGTGCCTGACACGAAACAGAGACCGATTCACAAAAGAACTTATCAGGGCGCGTGGGCTGTGCTCTTTTGCTGTTGTAGTAGAATGCTCAATGTTGGATATTGCACAGGGCAATTACAGGTCAAGAATGAATCCAAAGGCGGCTGTAAATTCAATACTTGGCATGATGGCCAAATATGGAACAGCATTTATATTTGCTGGGACACGAAGCCTTGCGGAATGGTCAACATATAATTTCCTGAGGCTCTATCTCGAAAACGTTCAAAAAAAATACAAAGAGTTACTGAAGGCGCATGGCTCCGGGGGGTGTGCGGCATGAGCAATTTGAAGCCGGTTCAAAGCACAGATGAAGCAAGGGCGCGGGGGCGAGCTGGAGGCGTTGCCAGTGGAAAAGCCAGACGAGAAAAAAAGAGCTTGCGTGAACGCTTGCAGGCGCTGCTTGATTCACGGGTTGGGGATATGACCGGGCTGGATGCTGCGGCACATGCGCTTTTTGAGCGCGTGTTGTCGGGGGATGTGAAAGCTTTTGAGATACTGGCGGCTCATACGGGGCAGGCTCCTCGGCAGACACTGGAGCCTATCGATTTGCCTGATGTGAAAACGGTAGCAGACCTGCCAGCATTTACAGCGGCGCTACTGAGAGCCGTTGCAGGTGGGCGGTTGACTGTGGCAGAAGGGAACCAGCTTGCAGCATTGGCCGGGGTACATGGCAAAGTGCTGGAGCTGTCGGAGCTGGAAAGGCGAATTTCTGCGCTCGAAAAGGGGGATGCAGGTCATGAGTAATATTTCTCGGAGAATAGAGCGGCTCGAATCGCATGCTGACCGGGACGGTACGATTCTGATCATTCACTGGGAGTTGGAGCCAAGCACAAAGGCTGTACAGTGTGCCGGGCAAACATGGCGGCGGCGCTCTAGCGAAACTCTGGATGACCTGCTGCGGCGGGTGAAAAAGGAGTTTGCTCCCTTGCCGGGCATTCACTGGCTATCTGCGGTGGCCTGACCTGACGGCTGGATATGTGACGGGCAAGGGCCGGGGGATTACCTCCGGCCTTTTCTTTTTCTGCTGGGCAGGGCTGGGGCTATGGTTTGCCTGTTGGAGACTATGGAAATAAAAATCTTATAGTATGTATATTTTAGTCATTTATATGTACAATTTTATGTTGATTTTAAGTATGTTTTATGTTTCTATCCTTCCAAGGAGGTCCCAATGGCTGAAAGAATCGAATGGCCGCCCATAGGAATGACCTTGGAGGAGACTGCCACAGCCCTCCGCGTAAATCCTCGCACAGTGCAGGACATGATTTTACGCGGGGATTTCCCTGCCCGAAAGGTGGGTGTGGGATGGCGCATTGATCCTGATGCCGTGAAAGCATGGCTTGCTTGCGGTGTGGAGAGAGACAGCGAATAAAAACAAATACCCGGCTTGAAGGTTGCAGCTTCCAAACCGGGTCTAACCACAAAAAGCGCCGAAGGGGGGCGCTATCTATGGCACAAACCAATGAACATGGACGGGTACGGCATGTCAATCGTGATTCACGCACTTCGGCTGTAATTTTTTCTTCTGCCGAACAGGCACTATGTGATGTGGCGGAGACGCTGCATTTTGTGAGTGAGCTTATCAGGGCCTGCCCTGCTTCCAGCTTTGATGAAGAAGGCGCGGAAAATATCCAGATTCGCAAGGGCGGAATTGATGCTCTGCACAGGCTGGTGGGGCGCTCTCTCTGGGATGATGTTTTTGCTGGCATGGAAGAATTGAGGCATCGGCTCAGCGACTATGAGACACTGCACGATATGCCGGGGGAACGGAACATGCTGCCCTGCAATAGTGACAGGCAGGCTTGTCACTGAAAGGCCCGGTCGCTGCCTGCCTGCCCTTTGCCTGGGCAGTGCTGCATGTGACGTGAACTGACACAAGGCCCCTGCAAAGCGCGGGGGCTTTTCCTTTTTCCTGCAGAGGGGAGACGTTCTCGCTACCATGCTGACGGACAGGGGCCGATCTCTTTTGTTCTTTGTTCTTTGTTCTTGTTTTGTGGCCCCTTGCTGGCCCCTCCGTACCGAGCTGCTGCTGATAAGTGCGCCAATTTATTAAGGAAACAACGGTGCATTTGTTGGTCGGTTTGCTGGCCGTTATTTGCAGTTTTTCGAGAATTTTCAGTGCAGTCCGTGCCTGTTTTTCACTGTTTTTAAGTCCTTTAAAACGGAAGGACGCACAGATGGCTTTATGTGCTCTGTTCAAGGGCAAGCGGGACATATCTACAAGGCCCCTGCTTCAACATGAGGTGGGGCCTTTGGGTTGGTCTGTCTGCTGGTTAGCTGTTGGTTGATTTCTTGGTTGATTTGCTGGTTGATTACTTGGTTAGGCGATAGCCTGAAATCATGCTAACAGTTTGTATTTACAAGAAAATTTTTCCGTTTTTGTTGGTTGATTTCTTGGTTGATCTGTTGGTTGATTACTTGGTTGGGATTTCGGGCGTTCCTTGGTATGCGCCTACGGCGCTTCTGCCCAGCAGAGAGGGAGAGTTTCCTTTCCTGCAGGGAGTCTTGTTTACCTATAGCCTGCCCATGTCTCCAGGTCGTCCACGTCCTTGTCCTTCACCTCCATCACATCTGAGAGGAGTCCAAAGTCCAGACATGGGGGCGGCTGTGTACTGGCTGGCTGGTTCCTCTCTGGCTCTCTGATTTTGTGTAAGCTCTATGATAGGAAAACAAAACGAAAAATCAAAAGACGGGGCAAAGGTCAGGCAAAGAGCCTTTTTGGCTGGAGCCTTGCTACAGATTTGAGGAAACACGAAAGCTGCTCTGCGGTGGAGTTGTGGCGGCGGTGTCGGCTCCTCGATGGCATAGGGATACCCTCCGGCTCTCTGGCTGTCTCTGGTCTGTGGTAATCTCTGTGATGTCCTCCGGTCAGGGGCTGCCCTTCGGGCTGGGGATACCTGGCAGGGAAAGAGGCTCTCTCTCCTGCAGGGCAAAAGACGGTCTACGGTCTGGGGCTGTCTGCTGGATGTTGGGATGGTCTACGGGCAAGGGCTGGCTGATGGCTCTTCTCTCCTGCAGGGCGGTCTGTCTCTGCTGATGGCAGGGCCTGCATGTGGCATCAAAAAATTTTTTTTCGATAGCAGGGAATGAGGCCAGATTGGGGCAGTGGCACACTGTCGGCATGGCGGTACAGGAGCGGCACAAAATCTAAAAGGGATTACAGCATTTTGCCGTAACCCCTTGAAATATTTGGCGCGCCCGGCGCGATTCGAACGCACGACCTTTGGCTCCGGAGGCCAACGCTCTATCCGGCTGAGCTACGGGCGCACATTTTTTAAATATGCCTTGAGTCTCATGATGTCAAGTTATAGCTGACCAGCATTGAAGCAGGGGCAGGCTTTCCTATCTGGCTTCGCCCAAAATCAACTCAGCATCCGGATGGGCCTGTCGCAAGGCCTCGTGCATGGCTGCAGCATCGGCAAAGGCATAGTAGGGTCCCATTTCTTCCATTTCTTCACCCATCTGATAGCGGATATAGTAGGCATGGTCGCTGTTCAGCGGTTTTCCTGTCTCGTCGCTGATTACTTCCAGCTTAACATTGCAGACGCCGCGGCTGTCAAGGTCAAGCTTTTGCGCTGCTGCCCAGGAAAGATCAATAATGCGTCCACGCACATAAGGGCCACGATCTGTCACACAAACCATGACACTTTTACCATTACTTCTGTCTGTCACTCGAACCACTGTCCCCATGGGC
The DNA here is from genome assembly GCA_017396005.1 of Desulfovibrio sp. Taxonomy (GTDB): domain Bacteria; phylum Desulfobacterota; class Desulfovibrionia; order Desulfovibrionales; family Desulfovibrionaceae; genus Desulfovibrio. The sequence continues at coordinate 52,291 of JAFQNG010000059.1, read as the reverse complement.
AGGGTTTTGTGGGCTGCAGTAAAAGTATGCATATCGTAGAGCAAACCACTAGCTGTCTTGCGGTTATGAAAATTTCCGCCATACCAGGATGCCTTGCCCACTTCACTGTGACTGGCATGTCTGAGCCAGTCTTCTCGCTCTTTGTCTGCCTTGCGCTGTCTGGCTCTGGCATCCTCTGACACAGATTTGTCCTTTGCAGATGTATCAGCTGCCAGAGGAAGCATGGGCGGTACAAGACAAAGTGCAGAGGCCAGTACCGCCAGTATGCAGAGTCTTATGGTTTGGGTCATTGAATACCGTTCTCGGTTTACCAGTCCAGTGTAGCTTTGAAGGCACAGGCCAGGTCTTCAACATCTTCAGACAGTACCATATTCTGACCATTACGCAGCGTCAGCTTGCTGTCACTGGTTACACTGCCAATACAGCGGCAGATCTGACCTTTACATATTTTTTCCAGCAGAGGAGCATGTTCTGGTTTGACACTGACCAGAAGGCGGCTGGCTGATTCGCTGTAAAGTAATTCCGTACGGCTCATGGCCTCCAGAGCAGGTACAGCGTTTAGATTTATGTCAGCGCCCAGTCGGCCACCGATACACATTTCAGCCAGAGCAACGGCCAGCCCACCGTCAGAGCAGTCATGACAGGCGGCCACAGCCCGCTTGCTCATGAGCGTGTGTACGGCACGATAGCGTGGCAGGGCTGTACCTGCGTCCACATGGGGCACACGCCCTCCCCTGAGGCCCAGCTCACTGGCGGCTTCACTGCCAGCCATTTCACGCCATGTACCGCCCAGCAGGTATATGGCATCGCCTTCACGCTTGAAGTCCGAAGACTGTGTACAGGTGACATTGTCGATAACGCCCAGCACAGAGAAGAGGACTGTAGGGGGTATGGAGATTCGTTCTCCACCGCCCAGATAGTCGTTCTTCATAGAGTCTTTGCCTGATATGCAGGGAAGGGAGAAGGCTAGCGAGAACTGACGCAGGGCCTTGCAGGCACGCACCAGTTGGGCCAGCTTGTAGTGCCCGTCTGGATTCTTTTCACTCCAGACAGGATCGCACCAGCAGAAATTATCCACACCAGCCAGAGCATCAGGGTTGGCTCCCACGGCTACAGCATTGCGTACGGCTTCGTCCATGGCATTGGCCATCATCCAGTAGGTGTCATAATCACTGAACTTGGGGCAAATACCGTGACTGATGACCAGGCCGGCGTCTGACTCCAGCAAGGGGCGAAGTACACCAGCATCGGCAGGGCCATCGCGCAGTACTCCTACCAGAGGTTTGATAACGCTGCCACCACGCACTTCATGGTCATACTGGCGTATAATATATTCCTTAGAACAGATATTCAGTCTGCTCAGCATCCTCTTGAGAAAAGTACCGTCAGCAACGCCAGTATCTTCCACGCGGATGTCCTGCACATCAGGGGCTGTCCACACGGCTTCCAGCTCCAGCTGAGGCACACCATCATGCATGAAGCTCATGGGCAGAGAAGCTACCAGACGCTGCCCATACCAGACATCGAAATAGCCGGAATCGCAATAATATCCAAGCTCTGTGGCCTCCACATCCATATCGGCAGCAAGCGCCATGAACTGATCAAGCTTTTCAGGCGGCACAGCCAAAGTCATGCGCTCCTGCGCTTCGGAAAGCAGTATTTCCCAGGGACGCAGACCATCGTATTTAAGGGGTGCTTTAGCGATATCCAGTACGCAGCCACCCGTGTCTTCAGCCATTTCTCCCACTGATGAGGAAAGGCCTCCAGCACCGTTGTCTGTGATGGCATTGTAGAGGCCAAGATCTCGTGCGCGTATGATAAAGTCGTACATCTTGCGCTGCGTGATGGGATCACCTATCTGCACAGCCGTAGCAGGGGAACCCTCGTGCAGCTCCTCAGAAGAGAATGTAGCCCCGTGAATACCGTCTTTACCGATGCGTCCACCGGTCATGACAATGATGTCGCCATTTCTAGCCTGTTTTTCCCAGCCCGGTCGTCCGTTGATATCTGCAGGGATAATGCCCACGGTACCGCAGTAGACCAGAGGTTTGCCCAGATAGCGTTCGTCAAAGACCAGGGAGCCATTAACAGTGGGAATACCGGACTTGTTTCCGCCGTGCTCTACACCTTCACGCACTCCTTCCAAGACGCGGCGCGGATGTAAAAGACGCGGGGGCAATGTCTTGTCATGAAAGGGTGAGGCAAAACAAAAAACATCGGTATTGCAGACTAGTTCGGCCCCCAGGCCTGTTCCCATAGGGTCACGGTTGACGCCCACAATACCTGTCAGGGCACCGCCGTAGGGGTCCAGTGCTGAGGGACTGTTATGTGTTTCTACCTTAATACAGACATCATAACCGTTGATGAAGGAGATGACACCTGCATTGTCCTTGAAGACAGACTTGCAATAGTCATTCTCTCCCATACGGGCACGCAGGTTGGCCGTAGTGTCACGAATACAGGTCTTGTACAGATTGTCCACATCCTCATGCTGCCCGCTGCTTTGATTACTGTAGGTAATGCGTGAGGCAAAAATTTTGTGTTTGCAGTGTTCTGACCAGGTCTGGGCCAGTACTTCCATTTCTACGTCAGTGGGGTCTGCGGACAAGCCCAGAGAGGCACGGCGTGCTGCCTCTGCAGGTGCACGAAAGTGCTCCCGTATACAATGCATTTCTCTCAGGTTCAGGGCCCAGGTATTTTCACGGCTGGCAGCAGTCAGAGCTTGGTCGTCCATGTGAGACAGGGCTATGGTGCTCACAATATCATTGGCTTCGCCCGTTACTCTGGCGGCCTGGGCCTCGAAACCTGGACAGCTCTTCCATTCGTTCGCACTCTTGATGCGGAAACGCTGGATGAGAGTATTGCACAAAAGGTCACGGGCCAGTCGTTCTACCTGCTCCCGCGTAAGAGGAGTAACAGGATCATTGCTGATGCGATACTGTATGGCGGTATAGACGTGCAGCGCTTCTCGCGGTAAATCAAGTACCATGGCCGCCGTATCACGAGCCGTACGGGCTTCGTTATCAGTAACACCGGGGCGGAAGCCCACTTCTACAAACCAGTCGGGCCGGGAGACTTCCTGAGGCAGGGGCAGCGGCTGCAACGAAGCCTGCTGCATGATAGGGTCATGCCAGACGCCTCCGTCAAGCAGGCTTTCCACCTGTGCCTGCGTTAGACCATCCACTGTGAAGACCTTGACCTGACGCACCGCAGCCACTTTGAGGCCCAGAGCCTTGTGCAGGTGCTGGGCCGTCTTACGACCCTGGGTATCATCCAACCAGCCATGCAGGCCTGCTTCCACACGGTAGAGCATAGTCGTCGCTTCCTTTATTTTTGTCTGTCGCGCACATAGTCAGCCATCTGGCGCATGAGTTCGCGTTCAGAGCCATCAGGCAGTTTTTCCAGTGCGGCCCGGGCCGCTGCAAGATAGCCTTCGGCGTCCTGCCTGGTAAGGGTATCAAAACCCGCTTTACGAATGCGACCGGCAATATCGATCGCGTCTTTTTCAGTAATCAGGCCGCAAGTGAAGGCCGCATCAAAAGCCGTCTGTTCGGTAGCAGGCAGGCTCAGACGATAAAGTCGCAACGGTGGTGTTAGCTTGCCTTCACGAGCATCCCCGCCCGTAGGTTTTCCGGTAATGCTTTCAGGTGCAAAGTCAATGGCATCGTCAACCATCTGAAAAGCCATACCCAGGTTCTCACCATAGTCTGCTGCTGCCGTCACCTGTGTGGCATCTCCACCTGCCAGGAGCGCTCCCATCTGGCATGAAGCACGGATAAGCCAGGCAGTCTTGCCACGCACGATGTCCGCATATTCTTCGGCGCTCACATCCACTCGGCGTTGCGCCGCGATTTCGAGAATTTCCCCGGCTGCAGTCTGACTGGTAGCTTCTGAAAAGCAGCGTGTCAGCCGTGTGTCGCCAAATGCGGCTACCTGTGCATTTGCCTGAGCCAGTAGGGCGTCACCTGCCAGGATGGTGGGGGGGATTTCAAAAACAGTATGAGCGGCTGCTTTTCCCCGGCGGTTGGTAGCGTTATCCAGTACATCGTCATGCAGCAGGGTGGCTGCGTGCAGCATTTCAAGCGTAATGGCCAGGTCATAGACATCAGCTTGTCTGTAGCCGAGCAGACGCGCCGTGAGAACTGTAAGGAAAGGCCGCAGACGCTTGCCACCGGCATCAAAAATATACTGGGCCACAGGCTGTACCGGTTCAGGCAGAGCTTTGGCTGCCCGATTCAGAGCTGCGTTGATGGAAGGTAATTCTAGGGCCAGCCGTGCTTTGAGAAGTAATTTTGCCATAACTCACAAGATGTTGAGTGAGGGTAGCACCTTGGCAAGGGCTTCCAGTGCTCCCGAAAAATCTTTTTCGTTTTTCTGACGCGGGCCTACCTTATTGGAGACACTGCGTATTCCGATACATGGTATCTGAGCTCTGGCACAGGCATAGGCCACAGCAAAACCTTCCATATTTTCCAGTTCCGCATGATAGCGATCCCAGAGGTCATGGGCTCTGGAAAAACTGGCGCTGACTCCTGCTACTGTCAGAGAGCGGCAGACAGGCCATTGTTTGACCTCGGCAGTCACTGAATGTGACAGCTCTTCAAGCCCATTCAGGGGCAGACGGTCATAGAGATCTTCCTGTGGCTCTAATCTGCGCCAGAGTGGGAAACTGAATGCCCTAGCTGTAACGCTCTGCCCGTCATTAAGGCCGTATTCCGGCCAGATTTCCTCACTGATCCGACAGATGGTACGCAATGGCAGCGTTTCCAGATTAAAGGACCCGGCCAGTCCCACATTGAGTACCGCTTCGATACGAGGCCCTTCCTGAATATTACGGGCCGTCTGCCCAAAGCAGAACCCCAGAGCCAAAGCCGCATTGACCGGCCCAACGCCAGTAACGCAGAACAGTATTTCCTTCCCTTTAAGAGGCTGTGCCCAGAGGCGCATCTCTTCCAGTAGTTCAGGTCGGGGCAGAATATCAGGGGCAAGAGCAGCCAGCTCCTGCCCGGTAGCGGCGCAAATCAGCAGAGCCACGTGTTCACAGTCTCCAGTAGTCGATGCCCGCGCTAGACATGACCGTAGGATCATAAAAACCCTTGACATCCAACAGCAGGGCTTTTGCCGGCACCCTGAACATGGATTTGATCTCTGCAGGTGTTAGAGTCGAGTATGCTGTATGCGGTACAGCCAGAATCAGGGCGTCGAGCTCGGTCAGTTCTTCCTGATGCACAAGTTTTTGCCTGTACTCATGCAGAGCTTCGGCTGCATCTGCCTGAGCATCGCTGACCAGCACGGTGACACCGTATTCTTCCAGCTCGCGTATAACGTCGACCACACGAGTATTACGCAGATCTGGCACATTTTCTTTGAATGTGAAGCCCAAAATACCCACACGCGCCCCATTGACGAGACAACCGCGTTGGATCATGCGCTTGACTGCACATTCAGCCACATATTTGCCCATCTGATCATTGATACGACGGCCCGCCAAGATGACGGCCGGGTGAAAGCCCAGTTCTTCGGCCTTAAATGTCAGATAGTAGGGGTCTACACCAATGCAGTGTCCGCCCACAAGGCCGGGCCTGAAGGGTAAAAAGTTCCATTTGCTGCCTGCAGCCTGCAGTACCTCCAGCGTATCAATACCCATGCGTTCAAAGATGACAGCAAGTTCGTTCATCAGGGCGATGTTCACATCACGCTGTGTATTTTCTATAACTTTAGCTGCCTCAGCCACTTTGATGCTTGAAGCACGGTGAATGCCCGCTTTGACGATGCTGCCGTAAAGCTCTTCCAGAAGGTCAGTAGTGGCTTCATCAGAGCCGGAAACAATCTTCGTGATGGTTTCAAGAGTATGTACTTTATCACCGGGATTGATACGTTCCGGAGAGTAGCCCACAGTAAACTCCTGTCCAAAGGTCAGGCCGGACTCACGTTCCAGTATGGGTACACAAACTTCTTCTGTCAGTCCTGGATAGACGGTAGATTCGTATACCACCACACAACCTTTGGACATGTTGCGTCCTACAGTGGTGCTGGCTCCAACTACAGGGCCAAGATCAGGAGATCGATGAGCATCAATGGGCGTAGGCACGGCCACTATGATGACCGCTGCCCTTGCAAGCTCTGCAGCATCACAGGTATAATGTACATTTGCTGCCTGCAAAACCGTATCACTAACCTCACGGGTACGGTCATGGCCTGCCTGCAGTTCGATGACACGCCCGGCGTTGATATCGAAGCCGAGAACATCCATATAATTGGAAAGGGCCACAGCCAGAGGCAGACCTACATAACCCAGACCTACCACCGCCACGGGCTGACGCCGTTCCTGCAGGGCTTTGAAGCTGATCATGATTTAATCCTTTACAAATAACCGTTTTTACGTCACCCCAGAGACATGGAATTTAATTCTGATCTTTTTTTTCGGGCAGTAGGGCTTGCCTTTGTACTTGAGGGTCTCTGCTGGGCACTTTTTCCAACAGCCATGCGACGGGCCATGCTCTCACTTGTCAAGAACCCGGAACAACAGACACGCATGGCTGGGTTGGCTGCCATTGGTTTCGGGCTTTTGATCATCAGTCTTGTCCATCTGGGCTAGAACCCCTTTTCCCCCAGGTGAAGGCAGACAATACCCGACGTCAGTTTGCGGTGCCAGGCACGGGCAAATCCGGCTTTGCGCATTTCTTCTTCCAGTTTGAGAGCTGTAGGAAATGCGCAGATAGTGTCTGCCAGATAGGCATAAGCCTCTGCGTCTCTGGAAAACAGGCGACCTACCAACGGCAGCACACGGTTCAGATACAAGTTGTACAGCCCCCCCCAGATACGTTCCTGCCCGGAACCAAATTCCAGAATACAGGCGCGTCCACCGGGACGCAGAACGCGTAGCATCTCAGCCCAGGCCATTTTTCGCGGGATGATATTGCGGATGCCGAAAGCTATAGTGATACAGTCCACAGAAGCATCGGGTAGGGGGAGACACTTGGCATCGGCGGCCACAGGTAGAATACGCACGGCATTGACGCCTTTCAGCTTACGACAGCCCAGGGCCAGCATGGGTGGGCAGAAGTCCAATGCGGGAACAGTAACCTGCGGATAGCGTCGGCGTACTGCCAGAGATACATCTAGTGTACCTGCGGCCAGATCAAGCACCACATTTCCTGAGCCTGGTGTCACATGCTCGGCCAGCACCTTGCGCCAATACTGATCTATGCCCAGACTCAATACCCGATTGAGCAGGTCATAAAAACGCGCAATACGCCCGAACATGCCTGCTACTGCTGCGTCATGTCCGGCTGCGGGAGCAGGAACCGGATGACTGTTCACGATTTTTCCTTCCAGTTGGCTGTATCATCACGTATGGCTTCATAAACCACACGAAAGACTGACGGAAAGATTTCGGCAAAGTTACCGGGAGAGACTGTTCTTGTCTCAATAAATTTAGCGGTCAGCTCCTTGGCGACCTGCAGGGCTTCTTTTCGATCCTTATCCATAAAATCAGCCTCATACCATGCCGCAGGACAAGAGATTCACTGATCTCCATGTCCATCAGGCCTGGTAAATCAAAAAACCCGCCCAAAGGGGAATGGTCGTCCTACCCACCACGGGTCTGACACCTGGACGGGTAAAGAAACGGAAACCGCAGGCCCCCGCCCCTTTTTTAATCCCTTGCGTATGTCCTGCCTGCGCACAATGCAGTTATAGGCTCTCAGCAACTTATTCTGCCATCAGGCGAGCAATCTCTTCCCTCAGAATACGTGCAGCCGCTGCAGCCGCTGCGTTGTCCACATCCTGGCTGAATCGGGCCTCAAGGCTGTCCATATGGTGTACAGCCTGATCCAAACGAGTACTAAGAGTTTCACATTGCTGGCTGTTCTGTGTCAGGTTGACTTCAATGGTCTGAAGTTTCTGTCTGGTCTGTGCAGTGTCGTCTGCCAGTCCGTCAAAACGCGAAACATCCTGCACCAGTCGATTTTCCAGGCTGGTTAGTCGATGTTCCATAGCAGTCATACGGCTGTCCTGCTCCTGTATGTTGACAGAAAGCGTTTCTAAACTGGCCAGCCGTTCTTCTGCATTATGTAATGCGGCACGGCATGTTTTCAGACTGTCCTGCAAGGCTGTCAGTGTTTGCAGAGCTTCCTCACATGCTGCCATGCGCATTTTCAGAGTTTCCATATCCTCCATGGTTGGCATAGAAACTGCCTGGGCTGCAGGTGGCAGCACATCAGGCACAGGGCTTGTTCCTGATGCTGTTGCGCTTGTAACAGACGCTGCAGAATTGATGGAGGCTTCAGCCAGCAGATCATCCAGGTTCATTTCGGGCTCAGTGGCAGGGGCAGCAGGAGCGGCATCCATACCCAGATCGCCCAGCAGAGCATCCAGATCCATCTCCTGTTCTACAGCTTCAGCCCTGACGTTGTCTTTTCCCTGTAACAGAAGATCATCAAGAACATCATCATGGGCAGAGCTGGCAGCAGCTTTCTCTGGACTGACAGGCACGATATTTTCCAGAAGGGCGTCCAGTTCATTGGTGGAAGATGTTGGTTCCGACGTTGTGACCGGAGATGCCGTTGCTGAAGAGTGCGTATTGTCTACAGCCAGATCGCTCAGAAGGGCATCCAGATCTGTATTTTCTTGTGAGGCAGGGGCAGCGGGTGCAGGAGGTGCCTCTACACCCAAGTCTCCCAACAGGGCATCCAGATCCATCTCCTGTTCTTTGTTTTCACTTTTGCCGTTGTCTGAGCTCAGGAGATTATCTAGTGCATCAGTATCTGCAGCAGGAGGTGCCACAGATTCTGTCGGACGTGTACCAGGGCCAATGGAATTGAGCAGCTCATCTACGGCATCATCCAGCTCAGTTTCAGATGCGTTTTTTGCTGTTCCTGAGGGCTGCTGTGGTATATCAAGATCATTCAGTAGCTTATCCACTTCTCCCATACCAGTCATATCCAGCTGCTCATGGGGGTCGACCCTGTAGCCTGGCTCAGTTGTCTCCTGCGCTGAAGGCTGATGGGTCTTGCGGCTTTCCATCTGCGCCAGCAGGGCATCAATTTCCACACCATCCTGCGTACCTGAGCTGTCATTAAGATTACGCATGTGGCTGTTAATGTCGTCACCCTCGCTTTTGGAAGTGGGAGTCGGAACAGAGCCTGCCTCCAGCAGTTCAATGAGATCAATGATACCATTGTCGGTACCGGCAGAGTGCTTGTCAGCCATGCGAACCTCATTTTGATGACGTGTGCGGATGCCTGTCAAAAATAATATATATGAATATATCAGGTAATGGCTCGGGACGCAAATCTGCGGATCTCTGTATTTATGGGTTTGTATCCATAAAAATTCCGCTTGTCACTGTAATGTTTTTTTCCTATGTTTCTGCCAAGCCTGTTAAAAGGCCGGTTAAACCATGTGAGGTTTCAAATGGGTATTTTCTTGCAAGCTGGTGTTATTATCGTGGCTGTTATACTGGCTGTTCTGCAGCCGCAGGGCTTTGTACTCTGGGGACTTCTCGGCGTGGCAGGTCTGCTTGCCGTGGCAGATATGTACCTCTGGTATGAGAAAAAGAGCAAAGAAGAAGAGGTGGCCCGTCTGGCTGCCGGGCTGGCAGGAGAAAAGACAGAAGCGCATGGTCGAGCCTTGCAGGAGGCCTGTCGAATACTGACTGATTTTACGGTCAGACTGAGGAAACAGCAGGATAAGGATCATGCTGAAGCAGAAAGCCTGAGACAGCAGGTGCTGACCCTGAAGAGCCGGTTGAGCACTACAGAGGGTGACTTGCAGGCCCAGGTGGAAAAACAGAACAGCAGTGCTCCTGTGCTGCATAAGGCCAATACCCTGTGCGGCAAGCTTTCAGGCGAAGTACGCGGTCTTTCACAGTTGATAACCGAGGTAAACCGCGGGGTGGCTGTTCAGCGCGAGCATCTGGCAGAGACAGGCAGTGCCATGGAGCGTGTGGCCCAGGCCGCGCAGGAAGCTTCGCGCGTTGTGCACGAAGTCTCGTACAGTGCTGATGAATCGCGCGTACAGGCTGTCACCGGTGAAGAAGAAGTACATGGTGCTGTGGAGTCCATTGACAGAGTCAAGGACATCATACTGCATCTCAAGCAAGCTATGGCCGGGCTTGGTGAAAAGGCCAGCAATATCGGCCAGGTGATGAGTGTTATCAACGAGGTGGCTGATCAGACTAACCTGCTTGCCCTCAATGCGGCCATAGAAGCTGCCCGTGCCGGTGAAGCCGGACGTGGCTTTGCTGTGGTGGCTGATGAGGTACGCAAGCTGGCTGAAAAGACTATGGGAGCCACCAAAGAAGTGGAAGACGCTGTTCTGGCCATTCAGGAGGAGACCCGGCGCAATGTGGAAACTGTAGATGAAGCGGCCCGTATGACCATTGACAGTGCCGAGCGTGCCTCCCGTGCCGGCAATGCTATGCGTGTTATCCTCAATGGTATGGAATCTACAGCCGAACATCTTAAGGTTATTGCCCAGAGTGCGGCAGACCAGTCTGAAAGCAGCAGTCGTACCAATGAAGCCCTGGACGAGATCCTGCATGTGGCAGAAAGGAATGCGGCCAGCGTAGAAACCTTCACCGCCTCATTGCTTTCTTTCAAAAGCGGTATGGAAGAGATGGACATGATTGTCAACTCTCTCGTGACCGGCGACTATGAATCAGCAGCGTCTGACAAGTTCGTGCAGTGGACATCAAAGTTGGATCTGCATATCCCCATGGTGGACCAGCAGCACCGTAAACTATGCGACTATATCAATGAGTTGCATACGGCCATGAAGAAAAACCGCACAGGGCAGGAACTGCAGGCCATTATCAAGAAACTGCGCGATTATACGGCCATGCACTTCAGAGATGAGGAAGGTATTTTTGCAGCGTCTGACTATCCCTCCTCTACGGAGCACAAGGCTATACATCGTAAGTTCGTGGAAAAGCTTGATGAATTTGAAAGCCAGCTGGAAAATGGCACTGCTACCGTGAGTATGGATCTGCTTACCTTCCTCAAGGACTGGCTTATCCAGCATATAGCCAAGACAGACCCCACTTATCTGCCCTATGTGCAGCACAGGGTGGTAAAGTAAAAATATATGGATACCTTTCAGATCAATCCCGTCAGTTTGATAAGGGTGCTTTCCATGTCGCTGGGGCTGACCATGGAAGGCGTAAATATGCATCATATACGTACAGCCATGCTATGCAAAAGCATGGCTGAGCATATGGGCATACCTACTGACGTGCAGCAGCAACTGGTACAGGCTGCCCTGCTGCACGATCTTGGAGCTGCCTCCAGCCAGAGCGAGCGTCATACCCTTTTGGCTGCCGACAGAGAGCATGAGCTTGGCACAACCATATATAGCCATGCTGATGCGGGCTATGCTCTTCTGCGAGATTCCCGCTGCTTTTCTCCTCTTGCGGATATTGTTCGCATGCACCATGACCGCTGGGACGGGGGGAATCCTTCAGGCTGCAGCGGTAACGCCATTCCTCTGGAAAGCCGTATCATCCATGTGGCTGACCGTGTGGATGTGCTTATCAACTCACAGCGTCCTGTACTTGGGCAGACAGGTGATATTTGCTATAACATCAGGAGCAGGCGTGGCACACAGTTTGATCCTCTTCTGGTGGATGTTTTTCTGGAGTGCTCGGCAACAGAAAGCTTCTGGCTGGATGTCAATAATCCTGGCTATGCGGATCTTTTTTTTCGGCAGATCAGCAATTGGGGACAAAAAAGTTTTACACTGTCCGACGTAATGGACATCGCAGAACTTTTTGCCTCGCTCATCGATAGGATCAGCCCCTTCACGGCTACTCATTCGCGCAGTGTTTCAGGGGTCGCCACCATGCTGGCAGCTCAATACGGTTTTAGTGAGACAGAACGCAGCATGATCCGCATAGCAGGACTGCTGCATGATTTGGGCAAGCTCTCCGTACCCAATACCATTCTTGAAAAAAGAGGCAAGCTCGACCCTGCGGAGTTCTGCATCATACGCCAGCATACTTATTACACCTATCGTTTGCTGGAGCAGATAGACCGTTTTGAGGCCATTGCAGAATGGGCGGCCTTTCACCATGAGACATTGGATGGTACCGGCTATCCCTTCAAGAAAAGTGCTGGCAGTCTGCCTCTGGGTACACGTATCATGGCTGTGGCAGACATCTTTGTAGCTCTTTCTGAAAATCGGCCCTATCGCGACGGCCTGGACAGGGAAAGCATAGAGCGTATCATGTATGACATGGCTGATCGGAACAAGATCGACCGTCGTATTGTTGATGTGCTTTTTGACAATTTTCAGAAGGCGTATGGTATTGTGCGTTCAGCCGAGGCCATGCCTCATGAAAAACAGCTCAGAGAGCCGCATGCTGCGGCATAGCAGACGGGGGTTATTCACATAAGTACACTAACGGGAGCGCTGGCGCAGGGCCTCGGTAATGATGGCTGTATCTTCTTCAGGCCGTGCTTTGAGGCCCAGATTATTATTGCCGCCTGAGCAGGTAAAGCCCTGCGGCCCCAGTTCCAGATGACCACATGACAGAGCTAGTCCGTATGGCAGCTGTTCGCGCATATCGGCATGGTCTACCCGGCGTGGAAAGATGAAGGGTACCGGCTGACCGGAAAAATCTTCCATGATCAGATAATTCATAATTCCCCGCTGTTTTCAAGGTTGCGAGCGTCGGTTCTGCAGATACTGGCGCACTGCACGGTTGTGCTCTTTGAGATTGGTGGAAAAGGCATGCGCACCACCGTCTGTGATGGCAACAAAGTATAAATAGTCATGCTTTTCTGGTGTGATGGCAGCGGCAAGAGCGGCTGTACCGAAAGAGCATATAGGCCCAGGAGGCAGGCCGGGGATCTGATAGGTGTTATAGGGGTTGGAGGCATCATTCAAGTGTTTGCGCCGCAGGTTGCCGTCAAAAGACGGCCCCAGACCGTAGATAACCGTGGGATCAGCCTGCAGCAGCATGCGCCGTTGCAGGCGATTGTGATAGACACCGGCCACGCGTGCGCGTTCGTGGTCTACTGCTGTTTCTTTTTCAACCACTGAGGCCAGTATGGTCCACTGTCTGAGCTTTGCCTTGTCTGGCCTGCGTCCTTCAGGCCAGAGAACAGCAGCCCTGCGCCAAAAATTTTCTACCATACGGTTGGCTACTGTACGGCTTTGAGCTTTGAGTTGAGCTGCGTCAGGGTTGTCAGCCTTCTTGAGCAGATAGGTATCGGGCATCAGAAATCCTTCTGCTGTTGCAAAGGGAATACCGTGATGACGCAGAAAGTCAGGATCGCTTATTACAGCCTGAAAATCTTCAAATCGCACCAGTTCTGCCTCTGCCAGCAGACGTGCTGTCTGCCACCAGCTCAGACCTTCTGGTATGGTAATACGAAAAAGTACCGGCCTGCCATTGACCAGTACATCGAGAATCTGTTCTGGCCCCCAGCCCGTATTAAGGGCAAAACGACCGGCCTGTAAACGGTTTTCCCACTGTCTGTAACGGGTGAGTAAATCGAACTTACGGGCATCAGTTACCAGACCGGCTGTGGCAAGAGCTTCAGCCACCTGTCCCAGATGTGCACCGGGCCTGACGTCAAAGAGTACTTCTCGTCCAGATTTTTCAGGTGGAGTTTCCAGAAATGTAGTAGCTTCATACCACAACCAGCCACAGGCAATTGTACTGACTAGCAGTAGAAGTAACAGAATGTGCAAAAAAGTTTTCACAGGGTCTGCCTTTGCCGGACTTCAGGCGAGAGAGCCAGAAATGAGGACAGGATGCGTACGGCTGCCTGCTGGTCCAGTACGGAGTGTCGTTTACTACGTTTGAGGCCTGCCTCACGCAGGTCAATCCAGGCTTCTTCTGAAGAAAGCAGTTCTGGCATGAAAAAAAAGGGTAAAGACACCCGCCGCTGCAGACGTGCCACAGCATTACGTACCTGACGAGTACTCAGACTGTCAGTACCGTCGTCCAGCAGTGGCAGACCAACAACCACAGCCTCTGCTCCTTCAGCTACAATCTTCGTAGCCAGAGCCGCCAGAAAAGCCTTGCGATTCACATAGTCTGCCATACGTAAGGTAGTCACGGGAAAGACCAGACGACCCTCCGGATCAGAGATGGCCAGGCCTGTACGGGCCAGGCCGTAGTCGATACCCATATGTTTCACGTGTTACAGTCCCATTTTTTCTCGTACTGCAGACATGGTCTGTAGGGCAAAAGCACGGGCTCTGTCATTGCCCGCAAGCAGTATGTCTGTAACAGCTGATGGCCGGGCGGCAAAAGAAGCCCGTCGTTCCTGCAGAGGAGCAAGGAAGGCTTCTAGGTTTTTCAGAAAAATCTTCTTGCAGTCAACACAACCCAGCTGTGCCCCGGTGCATCCCTGTCGGATATCCTCCCTCTCTGCTATACTACTCAGGATCTCATGATAGGGGAAGAGATTGCAGACAGAAGGATTTCCAGGGTCGGACTTACGTAGACGGGCAGGGTCAGTGAACATACCACGTATTTTCTGACTGATATCTGCCATGGGGTCTGAGAGAAAGATACCGTTATTGTAGCTTTTGGACATCTTGCGTCCATCCAGGCCTGGGCACTTCGCCGCAGGAGTGAGCATGGCCAGAGGCTCGGGAAAAAGGGCTCCGTAGAAATGGTTAAAGCGTCGGGCTATCTCACGGGTCAGTTCCAGATGGGGTAGCTGGTCTTCTCCTACGGGCACACCATGTGGGCGGTACATGAGAATATCTGCCGCCATCAATACCGGATAGCAGAGGAAACCGGCATTACCCAGATCCTTAGTGGTAATCTGCTGTTGCTGTTCCTTATAGGTAGGGTTGCGTTCCAGCCAGGAAACCGGTGTAATCATGGAAAGGAGCAGTGACAGCTCTGCATGTTCTTTGACTTCGGACTGGCGAAAAATAACGCATTTTTCAGGATCAAGTCCGGCAGCTACCCAGTCCAGCACCATGTCACGGATGTTTTCACGTACGCGGGAGGGATCGGCATAATCGCTGGTCAGAGCATGCCAGTCAGCAACGAAAAAGTAGGCTTCTTCCGTATGCTGCAATTCAACCCAGTTTTTGAGTACACCGAAATAGTGGCCCAGATGCAGCGGGCCGGTGGGGCGCATGCCCGAAACAGTGCGTAACTCTTTGCTCATGAAAGTATCCTTATGGCTTAAATAATACCCAGAAGGGTTAAAAGGCCCTGAGAGCTTCCCCGCACCAGCGGCATCAACACCTGACCAAGCAGGCCGGTAAAAAGCAGCACCAGCAGAATAATAAATCCGTAGCGCTCTATTTGCAGATAGCGCCAGGCCAGATTGCCTGGCAGAAAATAGGCCAGAACCTTACTGCCGTCCAGAGGAGGAACAGGTATAAGGTTAAGCCAACCCAGACCGAAATTGATGACAATACCCGCCTGAAGGCTGGAGACAGCAAAAATATAGGTATTGCTTTGAGACCAGGTCTGCGGTGGTAAGATATGCAGTAAAATCAGTAGTATCAGGCCGCAGAGCAGCGCCAGAGCAAAATTGCTCAGAGGACCGGCCAGAGAAACCATCATCATGCCTTTGGCAGGGTTGCGGAAGTGCCGGGGATTGACCGGTACTGGCTTGGCCCAGCCAAAGACAAAGGAGCCTGACAGGCTGGTGAGTGCAAAAACCAGCAGCCCCATGGGATCTATATGCGGCAGGGGGTTGAGGGTCAGACGGCCCATAAAGCGGGCTGTAGGGTCGCCCATGCGTTCAGCGGCCCAGCCGTGGGCAACTTCATGCAGAATGATACCCAGCAGAGAGGGTACCAAGGCGATGGACAATGTGTGGAGTGCTTGTGAAAAGTCGATGTCAAACATGCCCTGCGGGTATCATGTTCAGGGCCTAATGTCGATATAAGGAGCAGATGTTCCAGGCGACAGAGAATGGAAATTTCTGCCATCCAGACTGAGCAGGAGAAAAGGACAGTCTTTATGGCAGTCTGCATTACTGAGAGGCACGAAGGGGAGAAGACAGGTATCTCCCTGCCTCCAGTCATGACTGCGATAATGTCTTTGGGGTGTATTCGCGTTTTCTCTGAAAATAATATGTTCTGGTATAACGCTCCTGAAGCGCAGTACCAGCCAGAGATTACTGCCATCTCTGGGAGTGGCAGAAGGCTTCATGAGCCAGGCAGCGCTGAGGCCTGCCTGACGCAAGGCTGGAGCAGGGTACAGAGAAAAACGCTTCCAGGACAGTGTATCTCTTAAGCGAGGAATATCTATAGCATAAAGACTGCCTACACCGTACAGCCAGGCTGCCCAGAGGTTAGGCCATTGTTCAGGCTTGTCGGGCAAGGCCTCAAACCAGACCGGGTAAACATCTGAAATTTGTGGCACAACAGCCCAGGGCAAGGCCGGGTCGATAGTGCGCCGTCGCACATTGGGGCGGTATATTTCGCCTGCAAGGCCGAAACGAGGAGGGGCCTTTGGACCAAAAGCCTCTTTGCCCAGAGAGTACAGCCAATCTTCACGGTGTTCCAGTTTTTTTGCCAGGGCAGTTAACTGCCCCTCCATCATATTGGTATAGATCTTTGGCAAATTACCGCTGACACAGCAGACAAAAATAAAGGCAAGTATGACAGGGCTAAGGGGCAGTTTGCGTAGAGTCGATGCCAGGGGCAGGCTCAGTCTCCAGAGAGACAGGCCACAGGCCAGAGCCGCATAAACGCTAAGTCCTGCTGCGAACTTGGGGCTTTCGCTGATGGTGACGTCACTGCCGGCATGCAAGACAGTCAGCAGTGCAGATATGACAAGATAGACTAAGGGTGGAATAATGATCAGCAGGCCATTGATAGTCGGATGCGGGGAGTAGTCGTGCGCAGGAGCCGCCTGCTGTCGGCTAACCATATGCAGCAGCATAATGAACAGGATGAGCAAAAGGAGCCAGGGACCTTGAAAAAGGCCGAAGGCAGTGTCAAGCCATTCATTCCAAGCAGTGCCCAGTTGCTGCCGCTGTACCTCAGCACTGACGTTGCGCACTGCTTGGCGGTGAAAGTTCCCTGGAGAAAGAAAGGAAAATAAGAGTGCTCCAAAACAGAAGAGCCATATGTGCAGCAGTATTTTTTTGCGTCGTTGCAGTAGCATTCGCAATTCCTGCCGCCGTTCCAGCTTTCCTTCCAGGCAAGTCAGGCACAGGGTAGTAACTGTTGTGGCATTGACGACCAGAGCAGAATGCTCATACACACCTACAGCAGCCATGCCTGTTGCTGTAGCCCACAGGCAGGTGCGTCGCAGCACAGCGTCAGAGCAGCGATGGTCGACAGCATCCTGCCAGACGCGACAGAGCAGCCAGGTAAAGCAGAGCGTCAGGGTGCATTGCAGACCCATGGTCAGGGTATCTGTCTGCAAGTAAAATGTGGGCAGGTGCTGATGACAGGCCAGAAGCATCAACCAGCCCAGTGCACCAAGAAACAGAGCGTCCCACCTGCTAATAGTTGGCCCGGCTAGGCGGGCCATACCCCAGACAGCCACACCGGCCAGACAGGGAACTGCTGCGCAGATCAGAGCATAGGCCGGGCGCATTTCTACGGCCTTGCCCAGAAAAACAGCAAGAAAGTGAAAGGTGAAGCGTCCGCTCCAGTTCAGCCAGGCACGCCCAATTTCATAAAAGCCGCCGGGCAGATCAAAAAGAAACATGGCCCTGGTAGCATTATCGAAATCATCACCGCGGGGGAAACAAAAGCCGCAGGCATAGATAAAGGGTACAAGCAGCAGGAGAGCAAGCCAGCACCAGGGACTGAAGCAGGACTTTGATCTTTGCGGCATCTTGCTACAGTTCTACTGCGCGAATATCGCCCCGCGTTTCATTGACTTTTTTACGAAAACTTTGCCGTCTGTCCTCTCCATCCAGAAGGCCAGCTACCCATTCCACAACGTGCAGTACAGGGCGCTTGTTACGCAGATTTATACAGCAGCGTCCGATGCCTATTTTACAGGATGGACAGCCCACCAGCACTGGCCCGTCATAGCCGCTTTCAAAAAATTTGCGTAGGCGTTCCTGCTTACGGTTACGCAGTTGATTATAGATTTCAGGCGAAGTCATGGCGCCCATGCCGGATTCACCACAGCAGCCCGTACTAAGCTCTATTCTGACTCCTGCAAAGTCGTTCAGAGTTTTGGCCAGCTGTACTTGCCCTTTGGCAGGCGTCAGATCCGCCCATTCACCATGACAGGATGCATGATAGAGCAGACGTGCATCTGGCTGTTTTGAAGCTGATATCCGGCTCAGCAGAGGCAGGGTGAGCTGGCCTACATCGCGTAGCTCCAGCTGGGGAAATTGTTCTTCAAGATGCAGACGCTCTACACCTTCGCGACAGGTGCCGCATGCTGTGACCAGATAACGGCAGTCCAGATTCTGTCTGGCAAGATTGCGCAACATGGCTGCCAGGTATTGCCTGTTCTGTGCCAGATTGTCTTCAAAGGCTGTATCCATGCCTGCCGCCAGCAGGGGATAGCCGCAACACAGATGCCTGGGCGGCACGGCAACGGCAAAACCTGCCTTGAGCAGAAGCATGATGGCAGACATGCCGATGCGGTCATAGAACAGGGCACCGCCGCAGCCGGGAAAGTAAAGCGCACAGGGCATGTTCTGCGGCGGCTCGCCCGGTGTGAAGATAGAGCCACGGTGCAGCTTGAGTGACTCATACAGATTGGTATAGCCCATCTTAGGGCCTTTGCCCGAAAAAAGCGGATTCTGCATGCGCTTTTTCCATACTTCAGGCATAAAGCCGAGAATCCTGTTCTGCAACTTTTGCCCCAGAGAGGCCATTTTGGCAGCTTTGGGGACACGATGTGGTATATCGCGTACAACCCATTCCAGCGCGCGGTCCTTGATGGGATGACCGCCTGCCCCTTCATGCTCCAGCAAGGCTCGTAGAGTCAGCGCCACATCGCCGGAAGGTATCTTGATGGGACAGTTTGCAGTACAGCGGCCGCAGGTAGTGCAATGTTCCACCAAATCACGCAGCCATTTCAGCAGATTGTCATCGATACGTCCCTTGTTTACCTGTGAGTAATAGACAGCCTCCAACAGCATTCCCAGTACCATATTCTTATTGCGCGGGTGATACTGCAGGGAGCGTTCAGGATAGCACATGGGGCAAACCTGTTTGCACTTGCCGCAGCGTGTGCAGACCTGTATGGAGGTAAGCAGGCCGATAAGCTCTTCCTTGCCGGGCAGGCCACTCTCGCGGATATCGTTGATCAGACGGTTGAACGAGAAGGTGAATGGCCTGACCGGGAGCTCACGATGAACAAGCTTGGCCGGATTCATCACATCTCTGGGGTCCACACGTTCTTTGAAGGCACGCAGAGCATCCATTTTGTCTTTGCTGAAAAAGGCGATTTTTGTGATGCCGATGCCGTGTTCGCCGGAGACCTCTCCGCCCATTTCCTGACATTCGGCCATGACGCGGGCTGCGGCCTCCTCAGCTTCTTCCAGCATGCGGGCATCATTGGAGTTGACCGGGATGTTTACATGGCAGTTGCCGTCACCAGCGTGCATATGGCTGGCCACAACAATGCGGCTTCCTTCCATATACTGCTGGATAGTACGTATTTTTTTGGATAGATGCTGATACTTTTCTGCCAGCTGACTCAAGAAGGCCCCGGCCCGGCCTGCCATTTCCGTATCCGAGCATTCCTGTGCCGAAATCTCTCCTAAAGCGCCTTTCGAGGCCAAAGAGAATTCACGGTTGAAATCTTTGTCTTCCATGGGGAAGCCCGGCAGACGGCCTACCTCCTGCAGAGCGTGCCGATAGGCGGCTGCGGTACATTCCAGATTGAGCTGCTCCAGAAAGAGAGCGAAATCTGGTATGCGCTCCATGGGGATGACCACATCCTCATTAAGCTTGAAGCCTGAGGTCCTTCGCGCTATGGCTGAAAGGCGATGACGATCCTCCCAGAAGCGTTCGGCCTCCCTGTCGTCAGCAGCAACAATGATGTCAACATTTTCCTGTTGCTCCACAACGCAGACAATTTCATTGACGCATTTGTCCAGCAGATAGGGATCGTCACCGTCAGCCTGCAAGATAATAACTGAAATGGGCAGGCCTTCATACTTCTGTGACTTGCGTTTATACTCAATGGCCTGCACATATTTGGCGTTGAATTCTTCAAGGGCAGAAAGATGGGCATAATCTCCTTCTGCACGAATGCGGTTGCGCATAGCCACCAGCTCGCGCACAACAACTGCTGCAGGGTGCATGGAACGGCCGAAAAATTCCAAAACCATGACCCTTTTGTGGCGGGGCTTGGGATGGATAATAAAGCAGGCTTCGGTGATAATGCCGTCAACACCTTCTTTCTGCATGCCAGGCAGACCGCCCAGGGCTTTGTTAGTCACATCCTTGCCAAGGCCGGGCAGGCGGATTTCACTGCCACGCAGATGTACCACGTTACGCACGCCGCCGCTGATGTCTTTAACCAGAAAAACTGCTGTTTCGTCAGGCAGAATCTTGTGGCGCGGGTGATTTTCACGTTCTACAGTAATAATTTCTCCAGTAGGCGTGACCATACGCCACCAGAGCAAATTATCCAGAGTAGTGCCATACTCGAAAGCTTTTGGACCACCTGCGTTTTCAGAAACATTACCGCCAATGCTGGAAGCCTGCTTGGATGCCGGGTCAACAGAAAAAAGCGCCCCTGCCGCTTCCACATGGCTTGTGACATCCTGTGTGATGGCCCCTGCCTGACAGGTGACTGTCATACATTCCATGTCAACAGGGTACATACGGGTTAGACGGGTCAGGCTGACGATGACTGTTCGCTTGCGTGCCGGCACTGCCCCGCCGGTCATGCCTGAACCTCCGCCACGAGGGATAATGGCGAACTTCATGTCATTGGCCAGACGCACCAGGGCAGCTACCTGTTCGGTAGTGTCAGGTTCTACCACCAGGAGAGGCAGCTCCATGCGCAGGTCAGTAGCGTCAGTAGCCGTTTCTACCAGCGATGACGGGCTTGTGAGAATACATTCGTCAGGCAGTATGTGACGCAGGGCTTCAAGCAGCCGTTCACGAAAAGCATTCTCAGCCTCATGAGCCGACCAAAACATGGTGATGCCTTCACCGATGGCCGTAACATAATAATGAGCCAGAGAGACAGATTCTTTCTCGAAACTCTCGCGCACACTGCCGCGTACGGTATCGGCATCAATGAAGGGATTGTAAGCCACGAGAAAAAGCTCTTCGGCAATGGCAATGGCCAGACGGCGGACGGATTCGGGCCATTCCGCAAATTCAGCAAGATTTATCTTGAGGATACGGTTGACTACGTATTCATGAGAAATGGAAATGTGGGGACCCTTGTGGGGCATGATAGCTACCTCTTGAGTGCGCGCAGGACGCGCTAATGGCAATAGAAGGCCTTTTCTACGTCTTCCGGCCGCAGATGGCAAGGCCGTGAGCTGCCTTTGACATTTTTCCCGGTACGAATATGCTTGGGCGGGAATCAGTATAAGATGGAAGGAAGACGCATGGGCATCTATAAAATGCTACCTGTAATTGATATTTTTGACTGGCTGCATCATGCTTGGGAAAAACCTGGTAATCAGCGCCGTATGGGTTTGATTTTGCTCTGGATCTATCTTGCGATGCTGACGGCGGTAGAGCTCAAACGCCTGGGATTTTATCCTGTCTGGCTGCCACAGCCTCCATCCAGCCATTTTTACTCCATCCACCTGGCGTTTACCCTGATACTGGGTATGGAGCTTTTGAGTCTGATTTTCATCATTCCGTCCTCTTTATCCAAATCCATGGGCAAGCAGTTTGAGATACTGACGCTTATTCTCCTGCGTAATGCCTTCAAAGAGCTGGCTTCTTTGCCGGAGCCTGTGCAGATCACATTTGAAAACATCATTAATGTCGCGCATATCGGAGCTTCAGCTGCCGGGGCGCTGTCAGTTTTTATCTGCCTGGGTTTTTATCGACGTCTTGCGCGACGGCAGCGCTTCATTGAGTCTCCGCAAATGCGTATGCACTATGTATTGAGTAAAAAAATATTATCGCTGACTCTTTTTGTTATTTTCGCTGGTATGGCTGGTCAGGATATCTGGAATTTTATACAGACCGGGCAGTCACAGCACTTTTTTGAGAATTTCTATACAGTACTGATTTTTGCCGATATAGCCATGGTCATTATAGCACAGCGCTATATGCCCGGCTATCACGCAGTATTTCGTAACTCAAGTTTTGTTATCGGTACTTTGTTGATGCGCCTTTCTCTGTCTTCACCCCCCCTTATCAGTCCGCTTATGGGCTTGGCAGCGGCGCTTTATGTACTGGGCGTAGCCTGGGCTACCAATCGTTTCAGTCCTAACTTGGAAATGAGTGACTCTACACCCTGAAAAAAGGCCTGCAGTGGTGAGGGGACACAAAACAGAAAGGCCGCCCGGCAGGAGGGCGGCCTTTCTATTTATTGAAAAAAATCCTTTTCAGGCGTTGGCAACCTTAAGCATCTCTCCCACCATGCTCAGGCTCGGGGTAGCACTGGCATCAAGGCCGCAGAGACCACGTACGGCATGCATGAGCATATCGAAGCTGAGCGTTATGGAATTCTTTCCGTTATTGATGACACAGTCTTCACCATTCACAGAAAGGTGATAGGCACTTCGGGTACGTGTCTGTCCACAGGAACGTACAATGTAGTATACCTGATCGTCATTGTCGGTTACATAGAGCTTCTGTCGCGTCAGTGTCGCATGCTCCTCATCGTACCAGGAGCACTCTGAAAAAAGGCGCCCTCGAAAGCAGATATCGTTGCCGTTGTCATGCTTCAGACAGATATCTTCCATGTTTACTTGCACAGGAGCTCCTTTTACGCCTAGCATCAGGAGAAAAGCAGGCGTCAATCTTTTGTCGTAACCTAGCACCTCTGCGGAAGTCTTGTCAATGTACACATTGGTATCGCGCTGTCAGCCTTTTTCACCACTAAATAAAAGGCCGCCCCTGAGGGCGGCCTCTGCAGCTTCCTGCAAGGACAGCACTAGCTGTTTTCGCTTTCTTCAAACTTCTGCTTGAGCAGATCGCCAAGGCTCTGGCCGGATTCCTGAGGGCCAGCATGGAATTCCTTGGGTTTGCGATCTTCTTCATCGCGAATCTGCTTGATGGAAAGGCCAAGGCGACGTTCTTCGGCACTGACATGAATAACCTTGGCCTGAATTTCCTGGCCTTCCTTGAAAGCTTCAGCCGGGGTCTTGACCTTCTTGCCAGAGAGCTCAGACACATGCACCAAGCCTTCAATGCCTTCTTCCACTTCAACGAAAAGGCCGAAGTCGGTGATATTGGTTACAGTACCTGTAACAGTGCAGCCCACAGGATAGGTAGCAGGCACATGGCCCCATGGATCATCTATCAGCTGTTTGACACCAAGGGTGAACTTTTCATTTTCCTGATCAACGGTGAGCACCTTGGCCTGTACCACATCACCCACCTTATACAGTTCGTTGGGGTGACGCACTTTCTTTGTCCAGGAAATATCAGACACATGGATAAGACCATCAATACCGTCTTCGATACCGATGAACATACCAAACTCGGTAATGTTCTTAATGGCGCCTTCAAGGATGGTGCCTTCAGGATACTTCTCGGCAACCAGCTCCCAGGGGTTGGGGCGTACCTGCTTCATGCCCAGGCTGATACGTTTCTTTTCGCCGTCCACACCCAGAATGATCACTTCCACTTCATCACCGGTGTGCACCATCTGGGAAGGATGACGCAGCTTGCGCGTCCAGGACATTTCAGAAATGTGTACAAGGCCTTCCACGCCAGGCTCCAGTTCCACAAAAGCGCCATAGTCCACCAGGTTGGTAACCTTGCCGTTGCACTTGGCTCCTTCAGGGAAACGGGCAGAAATATCCTGCCAGGGGTCAGGCACAAGCTGCTTGAGCCCCAGTGAAACCTTGTTGTTCTCACGGTCAAAGGAAAGCACCTTCAGGGTCAGGTCCTGTCCCATGGTGATCATTTCCTTGGGATGGCGGATGCGCTTCCAGCTCATGTCAGTGATGTGCAGCAGGCCGTCCAGACCGCCCAGATCCACAAAGACGCCGTATTCGGTGATATTCTTTGCCTTGCCCTGTACGATCTGCCCTTCTTCTAGGGTACGCAGAAGATCCTGCCGCTTAGAATCGCGTTCTTCCTCAAGCAGCACACGGCGCGAAACAATGACATTGCTGCGACGGCGGTTGATCTTCAGCACACGGAATTCGAACTCCTGATTGACCAGGGCGTCCATGTCCGGCACGGGGCGCAGATCCACATGTGAACCGGGCAAAAACGCCTCTACCCCGCCAATGTCCACGGTGTAGCCGCCCTTGATGCGGCGTACGATGTGACCCTTGATGACCCTGTTGTTTTCCTGCACGTCTTCAAGCTGATCAAAGACCTGCATGCGCTTGGCCTTCTCAAAGGAAAGAGTGATGGTACCGTCGTTCTCGTTCTTGCGAACCACATAGACGTCCACCCTGTCGCCCACCTTGACGGTAATGTTACCAGCTGCGTCACGGAATTCGGCCGCAGGGATCTGCCCTTCGGATTTGAAATTCACGTCCACCAGCACATTGTCGTCATCCACGCGGACGATCTCGCCCTTGGTGATGGAGCCTTCTTCAAGGTCGCCGAAGTCGGGATTGAGATAGTTTTCAAGGGCGCTTTCGAAATTGATTTCGTCGTGCCCGGTTTCCTTGTCTGCCATGTTGCCATGCCTCCACAAAAAAAATTCCCCCAGAAAAGGGGTCAGATTTTCTAGCAGAAATAATGCGTCAGGACAAGCGGAAACTTCATGCACGTATCGCCCCTGCCCTGCACGGCCATCACAGGCTACTGGACGGAGTGCCTTTTAGACGGTACACTGTTTGCTTGCACAGCAACTCTACCGCCCCCTGCGGCGCGTCATTTCAGGATATCGCCCATGAGCATCATTCATCTGCCCGGCAGCAATCGTCCCCTGCCTCTGCAAGAGCCCGACAAACCCCAGCTTTACCGAGAGCTTTTTCCCTATTCGAGTATCTGCCGCACGGCGTTTGACGAGGTTTTGCTGGCACCGCGCCCGGCCGAGCAGATGCGCATCACTGACACTACCTTTCGTGACGGACAGCAGGCCCGGCCACCCTATACGGTCAAACAGGTAGCCAGAATGTTTGACTTTCTGCACCGTCTGGGGGGCAAGACTGGCCTTATCACGGCCTCGGAATTCTTTCTTTACTCCCCCAAGGACCGCAAGTGCATCGAGACCTGCCGAGCGCGCGGCTACCGCTTTCCCCGCATCACTTCATGGATACGCGCCACCAAGGATGACCTCAAACTGGCCCGCGACATGGAATTTGACGAAACCGGCATGCTGACCAGTGTGTCAGACTATCATATTTTCCTCAAGCTGGGCAAAAGTCGGCAGCAGGCCTTTGACATGTATGTGGAGCTCGCGGCACAGGCTCTGGAATGGGGCATCATTCCGCGCTGCCATTTCGAGGATGTGACCCGGGCAGACATTTACGGTTTCTGCCTGCCCCTGGCTCAGAAACTCATGGAGCTGGCCCAGCAGAGCGGCATGCCGGTTAAAATCCGCCTTTGCGATACCATGGGCTATGGTGTGCCCTGGGCCGGTGCAGCCCTACCCCGTTCGGTACAGCGTATCGTACGCGCCTTTACCGATGAGGCCGGGGTGCCCGGTCAGTGGCTGGAGTGGCATGGTCACAATGATTTTCACAAAACCCTGGCCAATGGCGTTACAGCTTGGCTGTATGGCTGCGGTGCAGTCAACAGCACCCTGTTCGGCTTTGGCGAACGCACGGGCAACACCCCGCTGGAAGCCCTGCTCATTGAGTACATCTCCCTGACAGGGGACGATGCAGCGGCTGACACCACCCTGCTGAGCGAAGTGGCGGCCTTTTTTGAAAAAGAGCTGCACTATCAGATTCCCTTCAATTATCCCTTTGTGGGGCGAGACTTCAATGCCACCAGTGCCGGCGTGCATGTGGACGGTCTGGCCAAGAACGAAGAAATATACAACATCTTTGATACCAAAAATCTGCTGGGCCGTCCTGTGCCCATCATCATTACCGACAAGACCGGTCGAGCAGGCGTTGCCTACTGGATCAACAATAATCTTGATCTGCCCGACGACAGGCAGGTTTCCAAGAAGCACCCGGCCGTGGGCAAGATCTACGACGCCATCATGGAGATCTATGCCGCTGGGCGTACCACCAGTCTTTCGCACGACGAAATGGAAGCCCTGGTACAGCGCTACATGCCCGAACTCTTTGTTTCCCAGTATGAACAGATGAAACGTCTGGCTGGCGAGCTGGCAGCCAATCTTATTATCCGTCTGGCCCAGAATCAGGATCTGGCGGCTCTGGATGATCAGTCCTGTGCATGTCTGGACGCTTTTGTACGTGAATACCCATTCATACAGTTCTGCTGCCTGACTGATGCCCAGGGCAGGATGCGCTGTTCGGCTGTCATTGACCCGGAATACAAATCTGTCTACGAGGCCCTGCCTGTGGGCTACGATTTTTCAGGTCGCGAATGGTTCAAGATGCCCATGCAGACAGGTGACCTGCACATCATGGATGTCTATCAGTCGCATTTCACAGGCAAGCTGGTCATTACTGTTTCCTGCGCTGTCACTGACGCCAATGACAATATCAAGGGCGTGGTCAGTGGTGATATACAGCTGGAGGCCCTGCTCAAGCGTGCCCGTTCTCTGCAGCAGGACGCCAGCGACGAGAGCGACAGCAACTGAGTTTTATCCCCATACACCCTGTAGCCGGAAAAGACTATGCGCAAGACAATTTACTGGATCGAAGGCGATGGCATTGGCCGCGAGATCTGGCAGGCAGCACGTCCGATCATTGATGCGGCCCTGGCCAAGGAATCGGACCTCAAGCTGGACTGGCAGGAACTTCTGGCCGGAGAAAAGGCTGTGGCAGAAACCGGCTCTCCCCTGCCCGAAGCCACCATGCAGGCCCTGCGTACTGCAGAAGTGGCCATGAAAGGTCCCTTGGGCACACCTGTAGGCACGGGCATGCGCAGTCTCAATGTGGCTCTGAGGCAGAGCCTTGACCTTTATGCCTGCATCCGGCCTGTACGCCATTTTGACGGTCTGGAAACGCCGGTCAAGCACCCTGAGCGGGTGGACATGGTCATCTTTCGCGAAAACACTGAAGATGTCTATGCCGGTGTGGAATTTGCCGCCAAAACTCCCGAAGCCCGTAAGCTCGTGGCCTTTTTGCGTGAAGAACTGGGCGTGACCAAGGTAGGAGACGAGGCTGCCGTGGGCATCAAGCCCATGACCGAGGCTGGTTCCAAACGTCTGGTACGCCGTGCCCTGCGCTTTGCCCTGGACAATGGAAAGCAGAGCCTGACCCTTGTACACAAGGGCAATATCATGAAGTTCACGGAAGGGGGCTTCCGGCAGTGGGGCTATGATCTGGCCGCTGAAGAATTTGCCGATGTCACCTGTACCGAGAAGGAACCCGTGGCCGGTCGCCTGGTCATCAAGGACCGCATCGCTGACGCCATGTTCCAGGAGGCTCTGCTCAGGCCGGAACAGTATCAGATATTGGCTACACCCAATCTCAACGGAGACTATATCTCGGATGCCCTGGCCGCACAGGTGGGCGGGCTCGGGCTGGCTCCGGGTGTCAACATGTCTGACACTCTGGCCTTCTACGAAGCCACCCACGGCACAGCACCTACCATTGCCGGACAGGACAAGGCCAATCCCAGCAGTGTCATCCTCTGCGGGGCCATGATGCTGGAGCATATCGGCGTACCCAAAGCCGCAGAACGCATCCGTACTGCGCTCAGCAAGGCCATAGCCGCCAGAGCAGTTACTGTGGACCTGGCAGATCAGGTTACAGGCGCGCGCGTGGTTGGCTGCCGCCAGTTTGGTGAGATCATTGGAGAAAATCTCTGATATTACGGGAAAATAACGGCGGCCTGGCAAACGATCCGGGCCGCCGCTGACATTTCATACTGCTTTTCAAGGAGGATCCATGATCCAGCTTTTAGATCAGCTCCATGTCATCAATGACGGGGAGCTCCTGACTGGTGAAGCTGCTGCTGCGCACGGTATTGACCTCGAAGCCGCACGCAAGAACACTCTGGCCAGCCGTATTCTGACTGCTCACAACACTGCCCCGCAGGACGAGACGCTGCGCATACGCTTTGATGCCCTCACCTCTCATGACATTACCTATGTGGGCATCATACAGACGGCACGGGCCAGTGGACTGAAAGAATTTCCCATGCCCTATGCCCTGACCAACTGCCATAACAGTCTGTGCGCTGTAGGCGGTACCATCAATGAAGACGATCACCTTTTCGGACTTTCGGCGGCGCGCAAGTATGGCGGTATCTTCGTGCCGCCGCATCTGGCTGTCATTCATCAGTATGTGCGTGAGATGATGACCAGATGCGGTGGTATGGTGCTGGGCTCTGACAGCCATACGCGTTATGGTGCCCTGGGCGTCATGGGCATCGGCGAAGGCGGGCCGGAACTGGTCAAGCAGCTTCTGGGCAAGACCTATGACGTGCCCGCGCCCAGGGTGACACTTGTCTGGCTGGAAGGTAAACCTGCACCTGGTGTCGGCCCGCAGGATATTGCTCTTGCCATCATCAAGGCTGTCTTCAAAAACGGTTTTGTGAAAAACCGTGTCATGGAATTCATGGGCCCCGGCATTGATGCCCTCTCAGTGGAATACCGCTGCGGTGTGGACGTCATGACCACAGAGACTACCTGCCTTTCCTCCATCTGGCGTACAGATGACAAGGTGCGTGACTACATGACCATGCACGGACGCGCCGAAGATTACAGCCTGCTGGATCTGGAAGGCCCTGCGGCCTACGACAACTGCATCCGTGTGAATCTGGACAGGCTTGTTCCCATGATTGCCCTGCCCTTCCACCCCAGCAATGCTTGGCCTGTTGCCGAAGTCCTGGCCTATGCTGATGACATCCTGGCCGAGGTCGATGCCGAAGCTGTCAAGCAGTTTGGCGAAGCAGGCAAGGCCCTCAATCTGCGCGGCAAGATCCGTAACGGTGGCGTCTGGGTAGACCAGGGTATCATTGCCGGCTGTGCAGGCGGATCCTTTGAAAACATCAGCTTGGCGGCCCGGATACTGGATGGCAAAAGCACAGGTAACGGTGCCTTCAGCCTCTCCATTTATCCGGCCAGCGAGCCGCAGGCCCTGGCCCTGGTGCGCAGTGGCGCCACGGCCAAACTCATGGCTGCTGGCGCTGTGCTCAAGAACGCCTTCTGTGGCCCCTGCTTCGGCGCAGGCGATACCCCGGCCCATGGGGCGCTCTCCATCCGTCACTCCACCCGCAATTTCCCCAACCGCGAAGGCTCCAAGCCTTCGGGCGGGCAGCTTTCGGCAGTTGCCCTCATGGACGCCCGCTCCATTGCCGCTACCGCCGCCAATGGCGGTCGCCTGACCCCGGCCACCGAGCTGGACTGGAGCTCCATAGAGACACCCGTATATCAGTTTGATCCGGCCATTTACCAGCGTCGCGTCTATAATGGCTTCGGTGCGTCCAACTCCGAGGAAAAGCTCATCCTTGGCCCTAATATTGCCGACTGGCCGACCATGAGTCCTCTGCCCGAACATCTTCTCCTGCAGGTGGCCAGTGTCATTACAGACCCTGTCACCACCACTGACGAGCTTATACCGTCGGGCGAAACCTCTTCGCTGCGTTCCAATCCGCTCAAGCTGGCCGAATACGCCCTGTCCCGCAAGGATCCGGCCTATGTGGGCCGCGCCAAGGCTTTTCAGGAGCTGGAGAAACGCCGTCTGGCCCATGCGGACGATGCAGACCTGCTGGCGCAGGTGCGTGCCATCTGTGCCCCCTGCAACGACAAGCCGGGTATGGAGCAGATACTGGCCGGCAAGCAACCGCTGGCGAACCTGGGACTCGGTACCACCATCTTTGCCATCAAGCCCGGTGACGGCTCTGCCCGGGAACAGGCAGCCTCCTGCCAGAAAGTGCTGGGCGGCTGGGCCAATCTGGCTGTGGAATACGCCACCAAGCGCTACCGCTCCAACCTCATCAACTGGGGCATGCTGCCCTTTGTAGTGGATGCTGCCGTGGCTGCAAAACTTGCCGTAGGCGATCATCTGCTCATCCCGCAGGTACGCTCGGCAGTAGCCGAGGCCAGAGCCGCCATGACAGCATGGCTCATACACACTGACGGGCAGACAGAAGAGCTTTCCCTGGCTCTCAGGGAACTGACAGATGATGAACGGCAGATCATTCTTGATGGCTGCCTCATCAATTTCTACAACCGGGCCTGATACGGCCTTGACAAAAGGGGGACGGCCCATGCTGAGCATATTTGATCTGTTCAAAATCGGCATCGGGCCGTCCAGTTCGCACACTATCGGCCCCATGCTGGCAGGACGGGGCTTTGCCCTGAGCCTGCAGCAGCAGGATCTTCTTGCAGCGACAGTTCGCGTCCAGGTCGAACTTTTCGGCTCTCTGGCGCTTACAGGCGAAGGACACGGCACCGTGGGGGCTGTGCTGGCCGGTCTGGAAGGGGCCTGCCCTGACACGGTAGAACCGGCACATGTGCAGACACGTTGTGCAGAACTGACAGCCGGGGCAGATCTTCGCCTTCTGGGACAGCAGGCCGTGACCTTTGACCTGGTGCGTGACGTGCTGGCCCACAAGGGGATTTTTCTGCCCCGTCACCCCAATGCCCTGACCGTCAGTGCCCTGGATTCTCAGGGAATGACGCTGTTCAGCCAGACCTATTATTCCATTGGCGGCGGTTTTATCTGCACTGAAGAAGAGTTTGACTCGCCCAGAGCCGCCCCCCATGCCCTGCCGCCCTACTACTACACTACTGCTAACGAGCTTTTCTGTATCTGTCAGCGTGAAAACAAGAGTATTGCCCAGATTGTGCTGGAGAACGAAATTTTCTGGCGCTCCGAGGCAGAGGTCATATCCCGCCTCGGCACCATCACGGAAACCATGCGCGCGGCTGTGGAGCGTGGTTGCTATAGTGAGGGCATACTGCCCGGTGGTTACGGCGTACGGCGCCGGGCACCCAACCTGCTGCGCAAGCTCAGTGGCCTGCAGGCCATGGGTCGCCGAGATCTAAGCCTCTGGCCCATGCTCTATGCCTTTGCCGTGGCTGAAGAAAATGCCTGCGGCGGTCGCGTGGTCACAGCCCCCACCATGGGGGCAGCCGGGGTAGTGCCTGCTGTGCTCATGTACTACAGCAATTTCTATCCCCACGCCACAGAGCAGGGGCAGCACGACTTTCTGCTCACAGCCGGGGCCATTGGCCTTTTCTACAAGCGCAATGCCTCCATCTCTGGCGCAGAGGTCGGCTGCCAGGGAGAGGTGGGCGTTGCCTGCTCCATGGCGGCCGGGGCCTACTGCGCCGTTACGGGCGGTAACCTCAAACAGGTGGAAGTGGCTGCAGAAATAGCCATGGAGCATAACCTTGGCCTGACCTGCGACCCTGTGGGCGGCCTGGTGCAGATACCCTGCATTGAGCGCAACGGCGTGGCGGCCGAACGCGCTGTGAGCTGCGCCCAGCTTTCTCTGCTGGAAGACGGCCGTCAGCGGCTGATTTCGCTGGACAAGGTCATTGATGTCATGTACCGCACAGGCCTTGACCTGCAAAGCCACTACAAGGAAACCTCGCTGGGTGGCCTGGCCGAGGCCATGGGTGCTGCCTGCACTCCGAACAGATAAACTGAAGACACAGCGGCACAACCCACCCCGCATATAAAGCGACAGTACACCATGGACAAGAAAAAGATTCTGCTGCTTTCTCTGGGCCATCTTTCCTGTGACCTCAACGGCGGCGCACTGCCCGCAGTCCTGCCCTTTCTGCGTGATGCCTATGGTCTGAGCTATCAGGCCTCGGGTGGAC
Organism: Desulfovibrio sp.; assembly: GCA_017396005.1. Taxonomy (GTDB): domain Bacteria; phylum Desulfobacterota; class Desulfovibrionia; order Desulfovibrionales; family Desulfovibrionaceae; genus Desulfovibrio. The sequence continues at coordinate 20,400 of JAFQNG010000059.1, read as the reverse complement.
TCATGTTTGCCTATTCCTGCCTTTCCTCCATCATTCAGCCGATCTTTGGCCTGCTGGCCGACCGTTTTTCCCGGCCCTGGTTTGTTCCCCTGGGCATACTGCTGGCCGGCTGCGGCATGGCTCTGACCGGCTTCATGAACACATACTGGGCCATTTTTGCCGCCATTGTCATCAGCGGCATAGGTTCATCCCTTTTTCATCCCGAGGGTGCCCGGCACGCCAACAAGGCAGCCGGCAAAAGCAAGGGTACGGGCCTGAGTATCTTCTCCATCGGCGGTAACAGCGGCTTTGTCCTCGGGCCATTGCTGGTCACAGCCTGTGTAGGGCTCTGGGGCCTGAGCGGTATGGCTGTCTTTGCCGTGCTGGGCCTGTGCACAGCAAGCCTCCTGCTCTGGCAGATATGCCGTATGGACAGGCAGGACAGCCATACACAGGCAGGCAACAAAAAATACGAGGAAGCGGGCGTCAATAACTGGCCTGAGTTTGCCAAGCTCACAGGCGTCATTGTCAGCCGTTCCACGCTCTTTATTTCGTTCAATGCCTTTATCCCGCTTTACTGGGTCAATGTATTCGGCCAGTCCAAGGCAGCCGGAGCCCTGGCCATAGCCATTTTCTGTGCCAGCGGCGTCATATGCAATATCGGTGGAGGTCTGCTCTCAGACCGCTACGGCTATCTGCGTGTCATTCGCTTTTCGTTCTCTCTTTTGCCCCTGGTGGTACTGGCCTTCAGCCAGACTCTCAATATCTGGCTGGCCTATGTCCTTCTGCCTCTGCTTGGCTGTGCCCTTTATGCTCCCTTCAGCCCCATTGTCGTGCTGGGACAGAAGTTGCTGGCAAAAAATATCGGCTTTGCCTCTGGCGTGACTCTGGGGCTGGCTACCAGTGTAGGTGGCCTGGCTACGCCTCTTCTGGGCTGGGTGGCTGACGGCTATGGTCTGCCCAGGGCCGTGCTCTGCCTTACGGCTGTGGCACTGCTGGGCATGTTTTTCGCATGGCGGCTCTCGCCAGAGGCTGCTGCCGAAAAACGGGCATGAGCCGGCTCTGTTGTGATCTGCCCCTGGTGGGCCTGACCCTGCTTGAAGAAGAGGGAGGCTTATTACAGGCCGTGCGACTGTATGGCAAGAAGGCCCCTCCTGCTGCAGCGACAGGCTGCACCCCATGCCCAGGCCCCCTGCTGCAGGAGGCGCAGGCCCAGCTCACAGCATGGCTGACAGGGCGCCTCTCTGTTTTTGACCTGCCCTTCGCTCTCAGCGGTACACCGTTTCAATGTTCGGTCTGGCAGGCCCTGCTGACCATCCCCTACGGTCAGACCCGCAGCTATAAGGATGTGGCCCATGCCGTAGGCCGCCCCGGAGCCAGCCGTGCCGTAGGCCTTGCCAACAACCGTAACCGCCTGCCCATCATCATCCCCTGTCACCGTGTCATCGGTGCTGACGGCAGCCTGGTGGGCTATGCGGCTGGCCTGCCCATCAAGGCCGCTCTTTTACAGCTGGAACAACACCACCATTGATATCGTTGATCAGTACAGCCTGCCTTGTGCTTGATCAGCAATACTGCTAGGTTGCGGTCTTGAATTTTTCAGGGTTTTTTCTGGAGCATTTGATGCACTGTACCTATACACCTTCGCGTTGTCATGTGAACACGGCGGCTCTCAAACGTAATTTTGTGCGTCTCGGCGATGCTGTGTCACTTATGCCGGTCGTCAAATCTGATGCCTATGGACACGGCCTTTTGCCTGTAGCCCGAGCACTGGCTGAAGTCGGGGCCAGACGTTTTGCCGTAGGCACAGTGAGCGAAGGGATAGCCCTGCGCCAGGCAGGTCTTGTGCAGCAGATAGTCCCCCTCATGGGCGTCATGGAGGCGGAAGAATGGCGTCAGGCCTCGCAATACAGCCTGACCGTGCCACTGGAAAACGGCGATGACCTGACATGTGCAGCACAGCTGGCCGATACAGGTCTCAGCCTACGTGTGGCCGTGAAGTGCGAAACTGGTATGGGCCGCCTCGGTTTCTGTGCGGAGGAGCTGCCCCTGCTGCTGGAAACCCTTCGCAGCCGTCCCGGCCTTGAGCCGGAGCTGGTCCTCTCGCACCTGGCTTGTGCAGATCAGCCAGACGAGGCAGTCTATACCCAGGCACAAGCTGAGTGCTTTGAGGGCATGTGGCGCGCTTTGCGCGATGTCTGGCCTGGTATAGAGCGATCTCTGAATAATTCTGCAGGTACCCTGGCCCTGCCGCAGTACCGTTATGAAATTTGTCGGGTCGGGCTGGCCATCTACGGCGGTAATCCTTTTGCCGGGCTTACACCGCAGGATACTGCTGCCTACCGCGCACAGCAGCTGGAGTGGGTCATGAGTGTCAGTGCCCCTGTTCTGCGTGTACGTCAGCTCAAGGCCGGGCAGAGTCTCTCTTATGGCCGTATCTTCACTGCCTCGCACGACATAACTGTAGCCGTGGTGGCTGCCGGATACGCCACAGGCGTAGCTCGTGCCCTCTCCAACATAATGGAACTGATCATACATGGCCGCCGTGTACGGCAGATAGGGCGTATCTGTATGAGTATGCTTATGGTTGATGTCAGTAATTTGCCCCAGGTTAGAGCCGGAGATCTGGCCTGGATACTGGGCGGCAGTGCTGCCGCAGGTTACAGCCCTGTTACCGCACAGGAAATGGCGGATACACTGGGTACCATTCCCTATGAAATTCTCTGTCAGATGGGCATGAGCAACCCGCGTGTGTACTGTTAGTACGGTAGTTTAAACCTGTGAGCAGAAATTCTTCCCCACTATGAGTCTGTGAACCATGACATCATGGCCGCTGTGTCTTATGGTAGACCCCGGGCACCATATACATAAGACTGATCTGCTTTTGTTCGGGCATATGCTGTGTGGCTACAACTACTGAGCCCAGATTCCAGAGACGGGCGTCTTCTCCTTCTCCAGCTGAAGGCGGGCCGAAGCGCTCTTCGGCCATACGCAGGATGCGTGCGTTGGTGTCTTTATCCGGTGCAGGATAGTCTATTTTTACAAAGCCCAGAGGGGCGGCTTTGCCCGGTCCATAACACAGCGCCATTTCAGAGGCTCCCGGAACAGCCTTGTGCACATCGTACAGATCGCAGATATAACTGTTTTTTTCCCGCTTGACGGCTACATGTGCCTTACGCAGAGCAACACGCATGGTCGGACGGTCCGTATCATCCAGTCGACGTCCGAAAAGCACTGCTGCGGGTCGCTCCGGTCCTTCTTTTGCCATGTCTTTCAGCTCTTCGATGGCTGACTCGTTGCCCTGCATGGCCGCCGCATACAGCAGTAACGCAGCCCGGGCAGAATTTTTTTCTACACCGCGCCCGATGCGATAAAAATGCCCCAGTCGTGCCAGAGCCTCTGTCTGTTGCAGAGCAGCTGCCCGGCTGTACCAGGCGGCAGCAGTACTGTCATTTTGCAGTACGCCGCGCCCATGCTCATAGAACATACCCAGATTATACTGGGCCTCCGGGCTGCCTCGGCGGGCAGCCATATCCAGCCAGCGAGCAGCCTCCATGGGGTCTTTTTGCTCCAGCAGACGACCGTAGTTACTCATACCTGCCGGGTCTCCCGCATGGGCAGCCCGGGCGAACCAGTGTAACGCGCGGCCCTCATCCGGTTCTACCCCCTGACCTCGGTCATAAAGCAGCCCCAGGCTGTTCATTGCCGTACTGTCTCCCTCCCTGGCCAATTTTTGCCAGATATCACGAGCTTTAAGAAAATCTCCCCGGGCATGGGCAGCTTCTGCCTTCTGGGTATCAGATGAAGTCTGCTTTTTTCCTGCTTCAGGTGATGGAGCAACAGCGACCGTTTTTTTGTCTTTCACGGAAGTGGAGACTGCGCTGTCTGCTGAAGAGGATGGTGAGACCTGGGCAGTCTTGGGAGCTGCAAGAGCAGGTATGGGCCAGACAGCCTGAATCTGCTCTGCCTGTTTTGCTGGCTGGCTGGCTGCCAGCGCGGCTGAGCATGGAAAAAGAGCCAGAAGAGCGGCCAGCAGGGCCGAAAGAAAAAGGTGGGGAACATACACCATTGCAGTACTCCTGGGTATGCTATCTGGCAGGCTGCCGTTTAGGACAGCCAAAACTGTTGAAGTCTGTTTCATGTAAAATGGTCAGTCGGGCATCAGGCAAGAGAGCGTGCCCTGACCAGTCTCGGACAGCAGCGTTGATGCGTTCCATAGTAACGTAGGAAAGCAGAACAGGCCAGCGATCGGCCATGCGTTGCAGAATACGAGCATACGCGATTTCACCGCCGTGAAAACCATCTACGAATTCACAGTCATCAGACGAGAAGCTGCGGGGATCTGTAAAATCCAGTACATCCAGCCCTCGTTCAGTAAGAGCATCACGCAGCCTGAACAGATGGGGATAGTCGTCTTTATGCAGACGCATGGCCTCCAGTACACGTTGCGAGAGCGGAGCAATAAAAACAAAGATGCGGATACCCCGTGCTTTGAGACGACAGCAGATTTCGGCCAGGGCATCCAGATGCTCCGCGTCAGGCCCCAGGCAATCCGGTCCGGCATGGTAAAAGGCCTTGATGCCGCAACGCACCTGCTCCAGCGTGTCGTGAAACTGATAATCAAATGGCGATTTTTGTCCTGTTATTGAGGCTGTATAGTACCATGAGCCGTCAGCTCCAAAGCCATCGTCGGTCTGCTGCGCCATGATGCCGAAGCGGTTGTCTCTGAATCCTCCGCCCACGAGGGAACCCAAAGGAGCAGTAAGTTCGGCCAGACTGATTTTGCCTGACAGTAGCCAGATCCAGGGTTTTTTCATATTTTCCAGAGAATAGGTATAGGAACCCCTGGTAGGCGGTACTTCTGCAAATGGTTGGGCCTCCCACTGCGGCATAAACCACCAGAAATCCAGACCCAGAATGACAGCCTCAGGGCGATGCAGCCGTAGCATAGCCTCAAGCGTAGATCGCAAGACGGCCAGATTACCGGCTACACCACCCATATTGAGAAAACGCTTGCGAAAATAATGACCTCTGAACTGCATGACGCGGGAAGAACCTATGACGGCAATTTCCGGCCTGACAGCGGCGTAGAGCTGCAGTTTGTAATCAACGAAATCCTGTGAGACACCAGAACCGAAAAGAACGAATTCTCCAGAGCTCTGGGCTGCTACAGCTCGTTCTACAGCTACATCTCCGCTTTGATAGAGCCAGCAGAAGCTGTATGGCAGAACAAACAGAACGCAGGCAACCGAAAGCAGCAAAAGTGTCCTGAAATAGCGGGTTAGATAGGCAGCGCCGGAGAGAACTGCTGCAGAATCATCTGCCATCTGTCCTTCTGTCTCGGGCAAGGTATCATATCCCTCCATTTTTAAGGTCTTTTGCAGTAAGGTCATCAAACGTTGACGGAAAAATTGGACGAAACGCATCCTGCCCTCAGCTAGAATTGAAAATAGAGAAAGGTGGACTGCCGGGATGCAAACAGCAGTGCAGTAAAAGCAAGCATGGCCAGAGACGTGCTCCAGAGTGCACTGGGCCGCCAGTACAGCCACGGCTTCGTGCCGTCATTTCGTCCAAGGAATATCTCGTGACTATTGGGGAAGATCCAGATCAGCACTGCGCTGACAGCCAGCAGAGCGAACGGCTGCCATCCCTGGAGATACTGATGGGGCAAAAGAAGTGGTGCAACGAGCCCGGCAGAAACATTTGAGAACAGAGTCGGCAAAGAGGTGACTCCCTCCAGCATGGTCGTATACATACGCAGTGCCCCTTTCAGAGAGGCAGCGCGAAAGATCACCCAGCAGGCATTGATGCATAGAAAGGTCAGAGCTGCAGAGCATAAACGTATGGGCAGAAGCGTCAATATATTTTCCAGCTGTCTATTTCGTATCTGCATGCGGAAAAAGTGATTGATGCTGAGCATCAGGCCATGTAGAAATCCCCAGATGATAAAAGTCCAGCCTGCACCATGCCAGAGGCCGCCCAGAAACATGGTTAAGACTAGATTACTGTATTGTCTGAGTCTTCCCGTTCTGTTGCCGCCCAGCGGGATGTACAAAAAGTCACGCAGCCAGGCGCTGAGAGTGATGTGCCAACGCCGCCAGAACTCTATTATGCCCGTGGCTTTATAAGGTGAATTGAAATTCTCTGGCAGACGCAGACCCAGCATCAGGCCAAGGCCCAGAGCCATATCCGTATAGCCGGAAAAATCAAAATACAGCTGGAAGGAATAGCAGAATGACCCCAGCCATGCTTCGAACGGACTCAGGGGAAAGCCGCGCTCCGCAGCATTGAAGATGGCATTGGCATATACAGCCAGGCTGTCTGCCATGATGATTTTTTTGGCCAGCCCCATACTGAAGAGGCTGAAACCGCGTGCCAGCCAGTCGATATCCAGCCCACGCAGACACTCCAACTGCCGTCCCAACTGCTCATAACGTACGATAGGGCCCGAAATAACGTAGCAGAAACAGGTGGAAAAAAGTGCATGCCGAACAAAGCCCTGAGGGCTCGTCTGCTGGCGATAAATGTTTACCAGCCAGGCTATCTGAATGAAGCTATAAAAGGAGATACCCGGAGGCAGCGTTGGAGCTTGAAAATCACATTGATACTGAAAAAGCTGGCCCAGTATTTCGACAATGAAAGCAGAATATTTGAACCAGCTCAAGGGTAACAGATTGCAGACCAGCCCCACAGTCAGCAGTCCTCTACGCGAGAGGCCCATAGGCCCTGAACCGTCATCAGGGCTTGTAGCCAGTAGCAGGCCGAAAAGATAGTTCATCCCGAGCATGATGCCCAGCAGTGCAAGAAATCCAGTACCCCATGCAGCATAAAAGGCAGCTGAGAAAAACAGCAGTACGACCTCTAGACGTCTGCCATCCCAGACAGAAACCAGGTGCCAGACCAGAAGCAGCAAGGGCAGAAACAGAAGTATGAAAGAAAAGGAGCTGAACAGCATGACTATGTTGCCTTGTATGAAGCATCCTGCGGCAGCCGCCTGCGAAAGGAGGTTTCAGCCTGCAACAAGTCCGGCTGCCTGGTATACACAGACAGTGTCTGCGCATGACGGAAATTCAGGGATTCAACTCAGAACGGAATTTACGCGATAAGCGAAAAATTATGACATTACGAGACGGCAGAGTGATGGACTGCTCAGTCTGCGGATTGCGTCCTTTACGTGCAGCCTTTTCATAACACTCGAATTTGCCGAATCCGCTGATGAGCAGATGGCGGTCTTTCCTGATGGATTCCTTCATGATATCCAAAAGCGTTTCTACCACACTTTTGACATCCAAGCGATTCTTGTCGGTAGCTTCGTAGATGGCCTCCACCAAATCGGCCTTGGTGAGAGTTTTCTTCATAGACACCCTCCGGTTCGGTGACTATTGTGTCAAGACAAGGGTACACCATCGTGTGGGGATATAACCAGAAAATACATGGTGAATCCTATCGATAGAGAGATATATCATTATTTTACCGCATACATTAAAAGCCCCTGCATTTGCAAGATATTTTTATGAGATGTCCCCCAGTGTCCGTGACTTCACTTTGCCTGCCATGGTCGCCTCCTCCCGTTGGCCGCCCTGTCCTGCCTGTTTTTATACCATTTATGGGTTGTCCTGTGCGTTGTGTCTTTTGTGCCCAAGACATACAAACGGGCAGCTCACACTGTGAGGTAGGTCTTGAAGCACGTCTGCAAAAAACCGAAGCGATTTTGGCAGACAGAGAGGCCCGAGGGCTGCCCCCACCAGAACTGGCCTTTTATGGAGGCACCTTTACTGCCCTGCCCGAAGACAGTCTGGAGCATTGCCTGACCTTCGCTGTACAGGAGAGGGACGCCGGGCGAATCACGGGTTTTCGCTGTTCTACACGCCCTGATTGTCTGGAGAATGGCAATCTGCAACGTCTGCTCCGTGCAGGTTGCAACACTGTGGAGCTGGGGATACAGAGCTTTAATCACGCTGCTCTTGTCTGTTCAGGGCGGGGCTATGGCCGGGAGGTTGCTTTATCCGCCTGTCAGCAGGTCAGGGAGGCGGGCATGGCTCTCGGCGTACAGCTTCTTCCGGGCATGCCGGGAACAGATCCGTCTATTTTTTTGTCTGATGTCTGCACAGCTCTGCAAATGAGGGCGCATCTGCTTCGTTTTTACCCTTGTCTGGTACTGGAAGGTACTCTTCTGGCGCGTTGGTGGCGTGAGGGGCGTTATCAGCCATGGGATCTGGAGCTGACTATTGAGGAACTGGCCAAAGGCTGGTTGCTGGCCAGAGAAGCGGCTGTACCGGTTATCCGTATGGGGCTTGCTTTTGAGTCTTCGTTAACTGAGGCCGTGCTGGCCGGCCCTTGGCATCCGTCCCTGGGATCTCGAGTCAAGGCTAAAGCTCTGCTTTTGGCGGTGCGTCGCGTTTGCCGTGAGGAAAATATGTCTTTGGCAGAACTTGAAGTGCCGCGTACCTGCCAGGGCTATTTTTGGGGCCATCAGTCAGAATTGCGGTCAGCTTGGAGCGCACTTGGCATTAGGCCGCATAATCTGCGTTATATAGATGCGACTGAAGTACGGCTTTTTCCCAGGACTGGACTTTTACCCTGAAAGAGCCTATGCTTCGGATTTCATTTTAATGTCTTGGAGGAAAATATGGCTCATAAAAAAATCGAACGCAAAAAAGAACTGGCCCGCCGCCGTCACCGTCGTGCTGAACGTCTGAAGCAGCGTATACGCGAAGCCAAAGCTGCCAAAGCCTAGACTTGGTGATCTGTGTTTTTTATGCCTCACTGTTGTGAGGGCAAGCTGTATGTGTCGGTCGTTTTCTCACATGAAAGGCGTGCCGCGATAACCCCTGCTCTGTGAACAGGGCAAGATTACACATCTCATGCCGATTTATGAATATCAGTGTCCTCAATGCGGGCATGTATTTGAAGAATGGGTCAAGGCTGTAGAAAGCCTTGGTGAAGAACCCTGCCCCCAATGTGGGGCAGCCGCGCCACGTGTCATGTCCCAAACATCCTTTGTGCTTAAGGGGGGTGGTTGGTATGTGAGCGATTATGGCTATCGTAAAGGCATTAAGGAAGACGGTACACCTTCAACAACCTCTGCTGAAGGTAATGGCAAGAGTGCGGGAAAGAACGGAGCGGAAGAACAGGTATCCAAAACTGAGGCAGGCGCAGCCAACAGGGCAACGCCTCCCAGTCAGCAGGTCTCTGGCGAATCCGCTCAGTCCAAGCCGGCCAAAGCTGTCGACGTATAAACCATGTGCATGAGGGGGGGGAGATGATTGAGCGCTATACACGGTCAGAAATGGGGCATATCTGGACCCTGGAAAACCGTTATCGTGCATGGCTGGCGGTAGAACTGGCTGTATGTGAGGCTTGGGCTGAGCTTGGTCGAATCCCTGTCGAGGCAGTATCCGTCATACGCGAGAAAGCTGATATTGATGTTGAGCGCATCCTTACCATAGAAGAGACTACGCGGCATGACGTCATCGCTTTTTTGACATCCCTGGAAGAAAAGGTAGGGCCTGATGCGCGTTACATCCATCTAGGATGTACTTCATCGGATATAGTAGACACGGCCAATGGTATCTTGCTGGTGCAGGCTGGTGAGCTGATTCTCAAGGATCTTCAAGCCCTGCTGCAGAGCATCGAAACCTTGGCCCGCCGTCATAAAGGCCTGTTGTGCATGGGGCGTACCCATGGCATCCACGCTGAGCCCACCAGCTTCGGGCTGAAGATGGCCGGTTTTTATGCCGAATTTTCACGTCACCTTGAGCGGGTGAAAGCTGGCCTGGAAAGTGTGAGGGTCGGGAAGATTTCTGGTGCAGTAGGGACATATGCCTTTCTTGCTCCTGAGCTGGAAGAGAAGGCTCTGGCCCGCCTTGGCCTCAAGGTCGATCCTCACTCCACTCAGGTGGTACAGCGTGATCGCTATGCCCACTTTTTTACTGCTCTGGCTGTCATGGCAGGCGGTGTCGACAGGTTATGCGTGGAGCTGAGGCATCTGCAGCGTACCGAAGTGCTGGAGGTAGAAGAGGGTTTTGCCAAGGGGCAGAAGGGTTCTTCGGCCATGCCTCACAAAAAGAATCCCATCTCTGCTGAAAACATGAGTGGGCTGTCACGCCTCTTGCGCTCTAATGCGCTGGCTGCTCTGGAAAATCAGGCTCTCTGGCACGAACGTGACATCAGCCACTCTTCTGTAGAGAGGGTTATCATGCCCGACTCTACCATTCTGGCTGATTATGTGCTTACACGGCTTACCCGCCTGCTGGACGGCCTGGTGGTCAAACCCGAGCGCATGGCTCAGAATATGGAGCGTTCTTTTGGCCTTTATTTCTCGCAGCGGGTGCTGACAGCGCTGGTAGCTACAGGTCTGCCGCGACAGCAGGCCTATGAAGCTGTGCAGCGGCTTGCCATGCAGAGCTGGGAAACCTGCAGACCTTTCCCGGAGTTGGTGCGCTCTGATGCAGATATGGCCGCCCGTCTTGGTGCAGAGACATTGGACGAGATTTTTGATCCGACATACTATCTGCAGCACGAAAATATTATTTTTGATCGAGTTTTTGGCAGAGCAAGCAACTGATAAGGAGACTTCATGCTGGAACTCAAACGCCACCTGGCTCGCCTGCTGGTAGAAAAGTCCTACCGTGAAGGGGATTTTGTGCTGGCTTCCGGTCGTAGAAGCGACTACTATTTTGACTGTCGGGTCACAGCCCTGCACGCTGAAGGCGCATGGCTTATCGGCACTCTTTTTAATCACATGCTCAAAGGGCTTGATATCAAAGGTGTGGGCGGCATGACTATGGGGGCGGACCCTCTGGTAGCTGCCACTACTGTCATATCTCATGAGCAGGGGCGCCCCCTGCATGGCCTTTTAGTGCGTAAGGAAGCCAAAGGGCACGGTACCGGCCAGTTTGTGGAAGGCTTGGGTAATTTTCAGAAGGGCGACCGCGTAGCCATGTTGGAAGACGTGGTTACAACCGGAGGTTCATTGCTCAAGGCATGTGAGCGTGTGCGTACTGCCGGGATGGACATCGTTGCCGTCTGTGCCATTCTGGACCGTGAGGAGGGTGGCCGTGAAAAACTCCGGGAGGCGGGCTATGACCTGCTGGCCCTTTTCACCCGTAAGGAGCTGGTTGATCTGGCCCGCTGAGGCGCAGGCCGTTCTTTTGTCCTGTCGTGCCGTATGGCAACGGCTGGGCCTGCTTATGGCAGCCATTACCATAGCAGGTGCTTTTGCATTGCCGGTATATGCCGAAGACTGGCGGGCCAGTTTGTATGACGAGGGACTCCCCTCTCATCTGGTGGCGGTGGATAAGCACCGTCAGACTTTTCTTTTTTTTGAAAAAAAGAGTCCTTTCAAACTCAAATATTCCTATCCCTGCGTCACCGGGCAGCTGCCCGGTGACAAGAAGGTCAGCGGTGATTTGCGTACACCTGAGGGTGTCTACTTTGTAGAGTATAAAATTGCAGATGGTCTAGACTTTGAAGAATACGGAGGTATAGCTTATACGCTCAACTATCCCAACCCGGTGGACAGGCTGCGCGGTAAGACTGGCCACGGTATCTGGATTCACAGCAAGGGCTACGGCCTTGTGCCGACACGCGGCTGTGTGGCTATTGGTCTAGATGATATCGGACAGATAGGGCCTCGGCTCACGCCCGGGACTGCGGTTGTGCTGGCCCAGCATCTGGATGATCAGCCTCAACTGAAGGCTGATGATGGTACAGCACGACATTTGCGACAGCTGATGCATGCCTGGAGCGATGCCTGGGCTTCACGCTCTAGCGCCATGTTTGACTATTATGATGCTGCTTCCTACAGTAAAGGTACCGAAGACTTCAGCATCTTTCGTCGCAACAAGGAACGTCTCTTTAAACTGCTGGATTTCATCAAGATATACAATCGTGAGATTCATGTACTGGAAGGGCCCGGCTACTGGGTCACTTGGGCTGAACAGTTTTATACAGCTTCCAATCTTTCAACAGAGGGCATACGTCGTCTTTACTGGCAGCGTGGTGCTGACAGCCGCTTTCGCATTGTGGGCATGGAATGGACCCCCCGTGATATGGGCATGCATGCAGACTTTAAACAGGGTCGTTTGGTAGCCTGGAGAGTACCCCCCACTGCCACAGACGCAGCTTTTGAAGCCCCCCGGCCTCCCAGGCTGGATATGCCAGAGAAGGCAGGATCTCCTGTTGCAGTTTTGCCTGGCAGGCAGGTGGCCCTCAGTGAACCTCTTATACCGCAACACATACCGCCGGCAGTCCCGGCAGAGATAGAATGGGGGCAGGGCCGGAGTATGGAAAGTGGACAGCCCCAGCTTTTGCCGCCTCTTTCTGTATCGACAGCCCCGCCGGTCTCTCCTGAAGCGGAGGCTCACCCACTATCAGAAGCACATTCTCCTGACAGGAGATCTCAGTCTGCTTTGATGCCATCCGAGTCATCAGTTGTTCCTAAGACTGGACTGCACCTGGATGCTGCGACTCAGAAAACACTGGAGCAGGTCTATCATGCTTGGGAGGAGTCTTTTGCAAGACGCTCTCAGGATATCATGACGTTCTATGACCGTACTGCCTATAACCAGCTGCCCCAGACACCTAAAGGAGAAAGCTGGAAAACTGTGCAGGGCCGTCTGTTACGACAGGTTTCTCTGCCTTGGCTCAGACTCATCAGCAAACCTCCTCTCTGGACAGTGGAAGGGGAATTGGCTGTCAGTAAAAGTCATCAGCTTGTAGTGAGCCCTGCCGGTGCACGCGAAGGCCTGCATATGCTGTGGTGGCGCAAGGGTCATGACGGCCAATTTTATATCGTAGCCTCGCAGTTCAAAGAGGGAAATCATGAGCTTGCAGCCCTTTACCTCGAAGAAGTCAGCACGGCTGTAAGTACGGACCTGGAAGCCTGGCGTAAAGCCTGGGAGGAAGCGCGTCTGGATGCGTACATGGCTTTCTATATGCGTGATGCTGTACAGCAGGGTCGACGCGGAGTGCAAAATATTCGCCATCAAAAGGGTGGTCTCTGGGGTCGTGTCAAGCCGGTCATGGTGCAACTGACAGGCCTGCGCCTGAGTATGGATCGTCAGGGCATCCGTGCTGACATGCATCAGGTGTATGCTGACAGCGCCGGACGCAGTGACAGAGGTATAAAAACTTTGCATTTGCGTTTTGATGGCAAACGCTGGCGCATACAGAATGAAGAGTGGAGTGCCCTGGGCGCAGACATGGGGCAGCAGTGAAATATCGCGAACATCTTACTATTATTCTTATGCGTGACAATGGTCCACGCCGCAATTTTCGTATGCGGCGCAGCCGTTTTTTCGCATTGCTGATTTTTTTTGCCGTGTTGCCGCTATGTTGTGCCATTTTATGTTGGCAGGCCTGGCGCCTGCATGAAGAAAACATGCGCTTGCGGGATGGTCAGCTGCGTCTTGAAAGTGAGTGGCAGGCAGCAATGGATACTGCCCGACGTCTGGAAAATATGGCTGCTCTCCTGCGGGAAGAAGACATACAGGGACATGAGATGGTCTTGCGCCGCCTGAGTGACATGGGCGCTGAAAAATATGAGACTGAAGTTTCTGCTGCGACAGTAAGTGATGGCCCTGGCCATGAGGAGTTTCCTGCCATCGATAATGGCTTTGTCCAGGTACGCAATGTGCAGGCTCGCGTTTTGCGTGGTAGTAAATTGCGCATTGCCCTGGACCTGCATAATACTGACAATCAGGATCAAGCTACAGGTACGGTACGGGCCATACTGGTGACAAATGACGGCAAGCGTCACAGCCTGCTCATGGAACCAGCTGATGTAGGGGACTTTCGTATACATCGCTTTAAACGTACGGTCATGGTGACCTCGTTGCCTGGCAACATCAGCACAGTGAATGCGCAGGTAATTATTGAAGTGATGAGTAAGAATGATGTACTAAGCTTCCGCAATATCTATGCAGTGGAGCAGTAAAGCTGCTGGAGCTGGTAATGATCAGCATCGTGATGCCCGTATACAATGCTGCACCATGGCTTGCAGCCTCTCTTGATAGTATTCTGGAACAGGACATGCCAGATTGGGAATGCATTTGTGTCAATGACGGCTCCCGTGATGCAAGTGCCGATATTGTACGCACCTATGCTGCCCGCGATTCCCGGATACATTTGCTGCACAGGGATGCTAACTGTGGGGCCGGATCGGCTCGTAACTGGGGTATCGCACAGGCCCGGGGTGAATATATCTGCTTTATGGACCCCGACGACAGCCTGCCGCCAGACTCTCTTTCCATCCGCCTTTCGACACTCCTTGCCTGTGGGACAGATGCAGTACGTGCTGGTTACACGATTGTAGACAAAGACAGAACAACACTTAAGCTGCCTTGTATCGGCCTCTACCCCGAGGTTTATCCCTCAGGTCATGCCATTGGGGATCACAGTGCAGATGCTTTTTTTTTCCACATGCTTGGTGACCACTGCTGTTTTCTCTTCAGGCGTGCACAGCTGATAAATAACAGGATTTTATACGGTACACAGTATAATTTTAATGAAGATGTCCTTTTTTTAATTAAGGCCTTTTTTTCCATAAAAAAAGTGTCTTTTATTGGTGAAAGTGTGTATCTGTATAATCAGGTCAATACAGATTCTCTCTCTCGAAAAAATATGAGCATAGACAGGTTGCATGCCATTTTCTATATGATGCATATCTGCTATGCTCTCGCACAAGATTATAAGATCCGATATGCTGACAGTGCATTTATTCATTATATGCAGTTCTGGCTGTTTATGTCGTACAACAGTTTGGCTAAGGGAGATATCTCTGTTGCAGAGATAGAAAGCGCGCATGAGCAGCTTTTTGACATGAACAGACTTTTCGCCATCTACAGCAGGCTGGCGCAGGAGAACCCCGACATTATTATTTTGAAGCCTGTGCAAGATTGGCTCATCAGATTGCTCGGTCTCTTACAGACAGGCAGAAAGGATGCAGCCTTGCAGCTTGCCATATCGGTGGGCAGGGTTTCCCTGCAGCATGGTCTGGCCGGCTGGTAATCTGGTGATAAAAACATCGTGATAAGGAGCTACCAATGAGTGCATCCCGATATAGTATTACCGAGCCAGTGGCCGTCAACCCCATGGGGCGGAGGGGCATGATCAGTACGCCGCATTATCTGGCCTCACAGGCCGGTCTGGCGATTTTACGCCGTGGCGGCACGGCTGTGGATGCAGTTATCGCTGCTACGGCAGTCCTTTCGGTAGTTTATCCTCATATGTGCGGTCTTGGTGGTGACAGCTTCTGGCTTATCTATGAAGCTGCCTCAGGGCAGCTGCGGGCGCTGAATGCCAGTGGGCGTGCTGCTGCTCTGGCCGATACAGCCTTTTATACCAACCGCGGTTTTACAAGTGTGCCCATGCGCGGGCCATTGGCTGCCAACACAGTGCCTGGTGCAGTTTCCGGATGGGGAGCGGCCTATGAGTTGAGTAAAAAAAGCATGTCCTCTCCCCTGTCTTGGGCAGAACTGCTGGACGATGCCTGCTGCTATGCCGAAGAAGGTTTTGCCACTGCTCCATCTCTGAGCTACTGGCTGAGAGTCAATATAGGTGGAGAAACTCCACAGCGGGCTTTGGAGAAGCTGCCCGGTTTTCTACAGCTGTTTTGCACTGACGATACCGGGAATATTCCTGCAGCAGGGCAGTGGCTGCGTCAGCCAGAGCTGGCCAGAAGTTTACAATTGCTCTCGCGTAATGGCATTGCAGAGTTCTATGAAGGCTCTATAGCCCAGGCTGTGGACAGGAGTATGCAGGCCTTGGGTGGTCCCCTGCGCGCCGCAGACTTTGCCGCGCACAGAGCAGACTGGGCAGACGCACTCAGTGTTTCCTACAGAGGATTTACAGCTGTCAGCGCGCCACCCAATTGCCAGGGCATTAGCGCACTGCAGATATTGAACATCTGCAACTATCTGGATATAGGCGCTATGGGGGAAGGCAGCGCTGACTACTATCATCATCTGGTAGAGGCCGTGCGCCTGGCTTTTGCAGACCGTAATCGCTGGCTGACAGACCCTGACCATGTGAACATTCCTCTGCATGAGCTCCTCTCTTCCGCCTATGGGCGGGAGCAGGCTGGCCGTATCAGATCTGAGCAAAGTCTGAGCGTTCTACAACCGCTAGAACCAGGGGGGGACACTGTCTGGGTAGGTGCGGTAGACAGTGCCGGGAATGCTGTCTCCATGCTTCAGAGCATCTATCATGAATTCGGTTCCGGTATAGCGGCAAAAGATACGGGAATACTGCTACAGAACAGAGGCTGTGCTTTCTCACTGGACCCGGTCCATGTCAATTGCCTCAAGCCGGGAAAGCGCAGTATGCACACCTTGACTCCTGTCATGTTGCTGGAGAAGGGCAAGCCTTGGCTGGTGTACGGCAGTATGGGTGGCGATGGGCAGCCACAAACCGTAGCAGCTTTGACCACCCGTATGGCAGATTTTAACCTCAGTCCGCAGGAGGCTGTGACAGCACCACGCTGGCTTCTTGGCCGCAGCTGGGGTGCACCCGATAATGATCTCAAGCTGGAGGGGCGTATCAGCTCATCCATTGCTGAAGATCTGCGTCGTCGAGGCCATGTGGTTCGTATGCTCGACAACTTTACAGAAGTTATGGGCCATGCCGGGGCTATCCGCTGCCATGCCAACGGCATTTTACAGGGCGCTGCAGACCCACGTAGCGATGGCCAGGCACTAGCCTTCTGAGGTTGTTCTCTGCCATGAAAAAGCGGGCTTTTTCAGAAAACCATATTAAAAAGCTGCTTATTCAAGCCAGCCCTGTAGGGCTTCTACGATTTTGCGAGCCTGATCAGCGCTGGAGATGGTGAATTTGGACTGCTGGCGATACTCACCACCGCTTTTTCTGTAACGGCGGATAACATATTTATCGGGACCATAGTCACCATTTTCTGGTCGCCATTCCTGATAGCGGAACAGGATGGTACTCCAAGCTCCCTTACTAAGGATTACCTTGTCCAGCTCCTTTATCACAAGCTGGCCGTTGTCTTCATAGTTCACAGTGAGATCGTCTATGTTTTCGCTCAAAACAACCTCTCAATGGACTCAGTGAAACTGCCTTCTGATAAGTTTCTGAAGGCCTGCCGAACGCAGACACACACCAAAGCGTAGAGCGGCCTGATAAAAACTATACGCCGATATAACTGGCCAGAACACCTTTGACAGTCTCGGGCAGTTCCGGCTGTTGAACAACCATGTCAGCCGGCCCAGGGCCATAGCGGTCAGCAGTGCTCTGCGCCGTAGCTGTCATGGCCATCAGACGTTCAGTGGTAGTTAATTCCTGGCCAGCACCAATCTTGCGCCCCAAGGATGTTAAAACATTATCCGTGATCTGTGCCGAGCTGACGCCGATCCTTTCCATAAAGCACCTCCATATGATTAATTTTAGCCTACCTCTTTCAGAGCTATTGTGCAAGCGGGGTCCTGTTGCAGGATGTGTCTGGGCGTGTGGAGGCGCTCTTGACATGTCGGTAAAATTTAGATTTTATAAAAACACCAGAATTTTATGCTGATTCAGCGTGTTATCCTGTAAATTTGTATGTCATCCTGAGCCATGCCAAATATAGTAGTAGGCGTAAGTGGGGCGAGCGGTATGCCTCTAGTGCGGGATATGTTAGCCTTTATGGCTTCTATACCGCGAATGAGAATACATCTTATTATTTCTAGAGGTGCACATTGTGTCATGAGGCAGGAAGGCGGTATAATTTTTGATGAACTTACCAGTCACGCTGTCCATGTATACGAGCCGGAAGATATGGCTGCCGGTCCATCCAGTGGCTCTTGGCGTCATGATGGAATGGTAATATGTCCCTGTTCCATGAGTACACTTGCTTCTATAGCCTGTGGTGCGGGCATGAATCTCATCCATCGCGCGGCTGACGTAAGTCTTAAAGAAAGGCGTCCATTGATTCTGGTAGCACGTGAAACACCCTTGAACCTGATTCATCTGAAAAACATGCAGTTTGTCACTGAGGCTGGAGCTGTAGTCATGCCCTTCTGTCCGGCCTACTATACCGGCCGGGCAAGCCTGCGCAACATGGTTCGTCATTTCACGGGCCGTGTGCTGGATCAACTCGGCATTTGTCATAGTTTATGCTGCCGATGGCAGGAGGATCAGCAAAGCGGCAAGGCAGGGGGGGATGAGAAAAAACAGTAGATACATCAGCCCTGTGCGTATTTGAGCTCCCAGTATCTGGCGACCAAAGGGAAGCTTTTATGTACCAAGTCGATGTAATGTGAAAAATCCGAGCGCTGTTCATTACGAATGTGATTCTTGAAATAAGCAGGGATATGAAGGCTGTTTTTGCTTTTAGCAAAAATTTCGAAGTCTTCCTTATACGTATGCATGGTGATAAGTAAGATCTGCAGTTTCTGTATGATGAGGCACGTCTGCAAACGCAGAAGAGAATCTCTGTTTGCATCATCCTTATAAAAGAGAAGGCTTTCTATCAGAAGTTGTAACGGACCTGCCTGCCCATCAGAATCCTGTACAATTGCGGACAGCAACAGATCAAGTTCCAGCCATTCCCGTATGAGAAGCCACATTTGTGGATTGAAGGTAGCCAATATTCTTTTTTGTGCTGCATCCTGACGCGTTGTTTGCCACTGATGTAACTTGTCAAGCAACTGCCTGTAACGTAGGGCCGTATTGGTATATTCCCCAGAAAAACCTTCTTGTAGCTCTCTGACGCGGCAGACAGCGAATTCTTTAATCAGGCCTGTATCCTCAGTCGTCTTGGGGGATTTGTCTGTATGCAATCTCTTGGCGATCAACTCTCTGTACGCGGCTAGCATAGCCTGCTGTGCATGGCTGATCATCGCCTGCATATGTCTGTATTTGGCATTATTATCATGTGGCCTTTCATGAAAAGCTACCCCATGTACACAAAAATAACGGAACTCAAGTGCGCTGTGATAGGGGATTTGCCCATACCTCTGCTTGTGTATAGCAAATACCTGCACAAGATGCGACAAATAGGTATAAAGATGTGACTGCAGCTTGCCGACATCAGCTGAAGAGGCTCTACCGGAACCGTCACGCATTATTGAGAAAGCGCTGGATCATGCGATGACAAAGGACAGAGGGATCCCTGCAATCGTCTGTAATAGCCGAGCCTGAATCGGTTTCAATCTTACATACGAAATATGGACTACTGGCAGCTTGCAGCCACGACATCACGTCATTGACTGCATTGTCGTCTATAGTAATACCGTCTGCCTCTACCCTGGCTGTTTCAGGACTCATGCGTAAACCCTCCAAAGTATGAGACCGCACTTCGACCAATCTTTAGCCATCTCTTCGGTGGTATTCAATCTAATGTGCTGATTATGTGAAAAAAAGCATATTTTGTCGATAAATAACAGGCAATGCCGTCAAATACTTTTTGTTTTCCTTTTTTCTTCACGGGAGAGAGTATGCAGGAACATCTGAGGCGCCATAGGGAGGAGCAGCACTACGCGTTACGCTAAGTGAAGAAGGTCTTTCCTAGCTGCTGTTCAAATCAGGGGTATTCCATTATAGATAAATATAATTTGACGATATGTTCCAAGAATTTTGAGAGAAATCAAATTTTTTACTTGACCTCGTAAATTATTTCATATAGGTATTTTCTCGCTTTGATGATCCCCGATAGCTCAATCGGCAGAGCGGGTGACTGTTAATCACTAGGTTGGCGGTTCAAGTCCGTCTCGGGGAGCCAAGAAAATCAAGCACTTACAGCAAAAACTGTGAGTGCTTTTTTCTTTCGGGGTAACACGCGAAAAAAAACGTAGTCCCTGCCATCGGTTTTTTCTCCACACTACCGCCACAGTCTGGCCCCACCTTCTGCACTGAAAAAATTTTTTGATGCCACATGCAGGCCCTGCCATCAGCAGAGACAGACCGCCCGGGAGAGAGAGAAGAGCCAACAGCCAGCACCTTGCCCATAGACCATCCCAGCCCCCACAGGACTGCCCCAGACCACCCCGAATCTATCACCGCTGCTATGCTATAGCCCCACCGCAGGCCAGAGCCTTTTTGCTGTATGGCAGGCCAAACAAAAAGGCCCCCGCATATGCAGGGGCCAGAAGGGCAATGTGCTGCTTGGCTATGTGGTGCAATGAAAACCATAAATAACCACACATATCAGGTCTCTGATTCCAGATGACAGCGCCCGTGATACCCAGCTATCGATGGCTATGACTGTCAACACCTCCTTATGCATCACATCCTACTGCTCTCTATGCAAGTCACGCCTGATATTCGTAAGCGTGTCATTTATTAGGCTCAGGACTCATTAATTGTCAAAAAGGAAAAAAGTTCTTATCGTGAGCCAAGGAGGGTACAATGAAAGAACTTTTTTATCTTTCCCAAGAGCAGATTGACCGGATCAAGTGCTATTTTCCCCGTTCTCATGGGGTT